>JAUBOH010000187.1:0-4776 GCA_036700145.1 Microcoleus occultus BM001215366 | reverse complement strand
GTTGTACCGTCTGTACCAGTGCCAGTCGTACCCGTTGTGCCGTCTGTACCAGTGCCAGTCGTACCCGTTGTACCGCTTGTACCCGTGCCTGTACCAGTGCCTGTACCAGTGCCTGTACCACTTGTACCCGTACCACTTGTACCCGTACCGCTTGTGCCACTGCCGCCGCTACCGCCAGCACCGCCTCCTGCACCGCCGCCTGACTGTGCAGAAGCAGGCACTGTTAAGGAAACGGTTGCTATACCTAAAGTACAAGCGCTCGCTAAAACAATTTTCAACAATTTAGAAGATTTCATGGTTAATACGTGCTTTTACTTTGTAGAGTGCTGCGATTGCTTTTGATGCCAAAACCGCCGGGTCAAATTGACAGCGTAACGCGCAACTTTTCTAATACTCAGTGCCCAATAATCAAGCTCAAGAAACGAATTTAGTCGTGTTAGCTCGATTATTTTTTCACGGGAAAGTCACACGGCAACGTTAACAATTTATAAGCTACGCTCGATCGCCCCGGTTCGCCATTCATCTTTAGGTATAGTTTTAATTAACGAAAAGATGTTTAATTTCAAGTGGTGCATGATATTTATTTGGGCAGCCCGCAAGCTAAATCACAACTTACGCATGGGGACATAAACCCCGTCAATCTGAAATATTTGGGGTTAGCGTTTCGCTCAGCAATGGCTCAGCCAGATGAGCTAGTTTAAGATTTTTTTGAGCACTATCTGTTGTTGAGTTGCTGCTAGCAATTTTGGCTTTCGCAGAATATTGCTCGAACTTTTCCAGGAAACTAGACGAGCTCGCGCTTAAAGTCGCCCTAACGCTTGGAAAGCTGGTAACTTCAAGGCTTTTGAATCGGCTGTGACTCGCGCCGCCACTTTCGGAGGAGAGCGAAGTGAGGGCGATGCGAGCCGATTATGGCGCGCGAGATGGGATTAACCAGTGACACCCGCGAGCAGAATTGCTGGTTGGTGCGATCGGCTCGCACTCTGATATAGTAAAACAAAAGGTATGCCAGAGAGCGCTTGTTCTCTAACACATTTCCCAAGCGGACATCAACTATGCTGCATCGAATTCTTGCCAGAAGTCGCTATCTAATGTTAATCGCTGTACTCGGTTCTTTTGCATCCTCTGTGACGCTTTTGATCTACGGTGCCCTGGAAACTATCACCACCATCGCTCACGTAATAACTGCGGGAGAGATTTCGAGCGAAAACTCGAAAAGACTGGTTTTGTCTTGCATCGAAGTTGTAGATTTGTTTCTCCTTGCCACAGTATTTTACATTACGGCTCTCGGACTTTACGAGCTGTTTATTGACGATCGCATCAAAGTACCCATCTGGCTGGAGATTCACACTATCGACGATTTGAAAAGCAAACTCACCAGCGTGATTGTAGTAGTGTTGAGTGTATTGTTTCTCTCTGAGGTAGTTAAGTGGAACGGCGCGACGAACATCCTGCCCTTTGGAGCGAGTATAGCTTTAGTAATCGCTGCGCTGACGTATTTTCTGAGTTCGCAGGTGAAAAAGCCGAAGTCTGATTAATAGGTTTTTGAGCCGAGAAATTAGCCAAATATCGCAGGATGTGCGAGCCGCTGCAAATTGCATTTTAGGAAGGTACTAAAATTAATATTACATCTGTCTTTGGAGTGAGAAAAATGCAGTTTTAAACTTGCTTTTAGACAGAGGAAGGTAATAGAGCTTAGTATATAAGATAGAATTTATATTTAATAATTGGAAGTCATTATGCCAGAACAACAATTTGACACTTTACCTTCAGAAGCACAAGAATTGCCCCAAGGAGCCCAGCATATTTTTCAGGCTGCTTTTAAGAGCGCTAGCGAAGATGGAATGAGCGAAGATGCTGCTACCCGCGTTGCTTGGAACAGCGTCAAGTCTGAATATGTGAAAGGGGAAGGCGGCACCTGGCATCACAAGGGCGACGATACGAACCAAACCCACAAATCAGTACAGTCTGGTGGCAATTAGTCCTCAGTCAGCTCCTGTCCGCTAAAATAACTGCGATCGGGTTTGTAGTGAGGACTTAAGTCCTCCAATTTTTATAAGGACTGAAGTCCTCACTACAAACGAATGGGTAATGATTTATGTTGATATCTCTCGGGCGCGGTGCTGTTCCTGATTAAATTGCTGCTGTTCTGGAGTTAATGCAGCGTAGTTAATCGGGTGCCGCATATCCCACTGCCATTCGGCTAAAACGAGCAAGCTAAACACCATTACAACTCCCGTAAACAGGAAAGACCAACCGCCGGTATAAGGCAAAATCAAAATCCCCAACAGGTGAAAGAAACTTGCGGTTAAAAGCGCGCGCGATCGCACTGCTAATCCAGTCAGAAAATACCCGAGTCCGCTCATTCCCAACCACAGGGGACAGAGATTCGCCAACACTTTTCCCCAACCTAAAAAAATGCCAAAATCGGTCAGCAGCAATCCTAATAGCATCAGTATTACCCAACCGTAAAGCACCCAAGTCACGCGTTCTATTTTGACCCAATAGTAGGTCTTGCTGACCATTGCTGCTGTACCTAGGAGGCTCAGCACTGACCACAAACCTGCTTGCAGCATCCAACTCACCGAAAAAAATTGTGCCGTCCCGAACATGGGTATTAATAGCAGACCCCACAGCAGGCAAGCTTGGTCTAGCCGAGTATAAAATGTTGAATAAAACCGATTTTTCCCCAGGCGAAACTGAACCTGCCAAAGTCCTTCTAAATCCTGAACGTCAAGGTTAAGCTGTTTGCGGCGCAGAGGCGGAACTGAATAATTAAAAAAAGTCATATTTGACACTATTAAAATTCACGATTAGTTGTTCATGTACCTATATCAACAGCAATCGCTCTAATTGCAATCTGTCAAGCGGATTAATTTTGTAAATTTTATTCTGTGCCGGCAGTAATAGTTATTCGATCGCAGCAGATCAAACAGGAATATCTAGATTTCACAAGTTGAAAAAATAGCTCTTGCGACAGATGGCTGCATTATTAGTTATTCGATACTTTGAAAACAGTAAACTTTGTTACAGAATTTATGCTCACTTCATCCCATCCTCTGAAACAGGTATTCCACTGCCCGGAAGAATCGGATTTTTACGCGCACTCCTTGGAAAGTTTAGTGTTAAATGCCAGTGACAATTCTCGACTGATTGTAGAGTTTGGTTCGGGAGAGGGAAGTCCAGTTATTAAGTCTTTGCTGAGAACCGATTTCGACGGGAGAATAGAGGGATTTGAGCTAAATAATGTAGCTGGTAAAATTGCTCAGTCTCAAATTAAGCAATATGAACTGAGCGAACAATACACCGTTCACAATTGCTCTTTTTTTGATTCGCCTTTATACCAGTCGGCAGATTGTATAATCTCAAATCCGCCTTACTTGCCGGCGGCGGATGACAAGATTTACCAGCCGCTTTTGCACGGTGGAAGTGATGGTTCTACAATTGCTAAGAAACTTTTATCTTTGGACTGCGACCAAGTTTTGCTGATGGTTTCTAGCTATTCTAATCCTGTGGGTTTGATTGATTATGCGTTGGATCGAGGCTACTCGGTTGCGAATTTTGAGATTGCACCTTTAACTTTTGGGTATTACAGTTCGGAGTCTAAGGTGAAAAGCGCGATCGCCAATCTCCGAAAACAGGGAATGGCTTTTTATTCGGAAAATATCTATCTGCTGGCTGGAGTTTTGTTTAAGAAGCAGCAAAAGTCGCAAAGAGATTTGTCGATCGAGCTCATTCAGTTAATGACTGCTTTGTAAAATACAGCACGGATCGATCGGAGATTGTTTTTTCGGTGGAGGCGGGTTTATTAGATTGTGGGTTGAGTGGCAATTATTGTCTGTGAACCCGCCTCTACCCAAAGGCAAATCCCCATCTATTTGTAGGGGCGGGTTCACCAACAATTTTGGTCTAAAATTGATAATCTGATAAACCCGCCCCCACTTGGGCGGCAAATCCCGATCGCCCTTTAATTGTGTTCTGCTGCTTGGATCGATCGCACTACAGCAACAGCAGCCCGATCGCCGATCGACTTCTCCTGATCGTACCCCAACACCAGCTCCCACGCCTCCTGCGGGTATCTGTCAACCAGCGGGATCGCCACTTCATCCAACATCCAGCGCCCGTGACGCTCGTCTTCTTTGATGTGCAGTTCCCAATAACCCATCGCAGCCTGCGAGAGGTTCAGACGCTTCGCGGCGGCTAGATAATTGCGGTAAGCGACGGGCCCGGCTACCTCAAAATAAGTTAATCCGCCGTTGTAGCGCAGAAAATGGCGCTTGCGTTCGGTAAGCAGGAAGTTGTGATTGATACTGGAAAGCACTTCCCAAGGCACCAAATCGAAGTAGGCTTCCGGTTCCGTACTCATCCCGAATTCTGCCAGCATTTGAGCAAAATAGGTCGAGTGCTTGCGGCCCAAGCGGCCGCCGCCGTATTCTTCGATCAGCACCCGCGTTAGGGTTGACTGAATTTCGTTGCCGGCCCCGCCGAGGATGCGCGAAAGGCGGCTGGCTTCGACTAAACCGTCGAAAGAGGCGATCGCCAGCAGGTGTTGGTATCCCTCCTCAGTTATCTTTTCTCGCAGGTAGCGATCGCTCTGATTGAGCGGAGGATCGACATCAGCGGCCGCGCGATCGCGCAATGCTTGCTTGACATCTTCTAACTTTTGCAGCGCTGCTACGTCTATTTGCGCCATTTCCCACTGCTGCCAAGGTTCCTCGATGCGATCGCGCACTCCTCGCAAATAGTGCGATCGTTCGTTGTTGTAGCGGCGCAAAT
>JAUBOH010000186.1:2173-12408 GCA_036700145.1 Microcoleus occultus BM001215366 | reverse complement strand
CACGGGGGATGGGGGACTTTGAGAAGACTCCTGTCCCCCCCTTAAGAAGGGGGGCTAGGGGGGATCTGGGCCTAGTCGTCAAACAGCAATCTCTGACTGGATTTGACCTTAAGTTGATACTAATGGGCACTGCCGTCTCCTGATTTCGGGAAATGTTAATTCCAATGTAATTTAGGCTAAGGCTGCTACGGAAACTTTACCCGCAATCCTACCCGCGATCGCCCGCAACTCCCTCGCCGAAGCAGAATCCGGTTGTCCCACGACGATCGGCACACCGGAATCGCCACCTTCCCGCAGCGGAATTTCCAGCGGAATGCGGCCTAACAGCGGCACTCCCAACTCAGCAGCCGTCCTTTCCCCGCCACCGGAACCGAAAATATCATATTGCTTATCCGGCATATCCGGCGGCACAAAATAACTCATGTTTTCCACAATTCCCAACACCGACACTCCCAACTGCTGGAACATCTTCAACCCCTTGCGGGAGTCCAACAAAGCCACAGTCTGCGGCGTAGTCACAATTACCACACCAGCCATCGGCACTGCTTGCGCCATCGTCAACTGCGCGTCTCCAGTACCCGGAGGCATATCGACAATCAGATAATCTAAATCGCCCCAATTCACCTGATACAGGAACTGTCGGATGATTCCGTTCAACATCGGGCCGCGCCAAATTACAGGCTGGTCTTTCTCAATTAAAAACGCCATCGACACCAATTTGACACCGTAGTTGAAAGCGGGTTCGAGGCTTTCTCCGCTTTTTCCGTCTCTAACCATCACTTTCGCATCTCCCAAACCCAACATATTCGGGTCGTTGGGCCCATATATATCCGCATCCAGCAAACCGACTTTCGCGCCGGTTTGCGCCAGTGCTACGGCCACATTTACCGCCACCGTGCTTTTGCCGACGCCGCCTTTGCCGCTGGAAATTGCGATGATATTTTTAACGCCTTCAATGCCTTGGCGATCGACCATTCCCTTCTGCTTCGGTGTTTCTGCTGTCACCTCCACCGCCACTGTTTCGACTCCTGGCAACTGTTTGACCGCTTTTTTGCAATCATCGACAATAAATTCTCGCAGCGGGCAAGCAGGCGTAGTCAGCACTAAAGTAAAACTGACCACACCGCCGTCAATTTTGATGTTACGAATCATGTTCAATTCCACCAAACTTTTTTGCAGTTCGGGGTCTTGCACGGGTCGCAGGATTTCTAGAACTGAACTAATATCGAGTGTATTGGGCATTGTGTTCTCCACGATAGCTCTGCAATTGGGTCAAATAATTTGCCATCGCAGGTTTAAGTATATTTTTGTTGCTATTTTTTAATGTATCTTCATTGCGATCATTTGCAGACCTGCGGTGGCATAATTACATGACGACTGGATTTGGGAATCATCGCCCATCTAAGACTCAAATCTGACAACAGAAATTCTTATGACAGTTTCTACAACTCTTAAAACAGCCACTTCCCCGTTTTTGCCGCCGGCTGACTCTAGAGCTAGAGTCAGCCAATTTATGAAAAGCCTACAAGACGAAATTTGTCAATCCCTCGAACAGCTCGATGGTGGTGGCAAATTTAAGGAGGACTCTTGGGAACGCTCCGAAGGGGGCGGCGGACGTTCTCGCGTCATGCGCGAAGGCGATGTGTTTGAACAAGGCGGAGTCAATTTTTCCCAAGTGTGGGGCGAAAGTTTGCCGGCTTTGATTCTGACAAAGCACCCAGAAGCTGCCGGTCACGATTTCTATGCCACTGGCACTTCGATGGTGCTGCACCCCCGCAATCCATACTTGCCTACGGTTCACCTGAATTACCGCTATTTTGAGGCTGGGCCGATTTGGTGGTTTGGCGGCGGTGTCGATTTGACTCCTTATTACCCGTTTGCTGAGGATGCAGCTCATTTTCACAAAACTCTGAAAGCAGCTTGCGATCGCCACCATCCCGGGTATTATCCGACATTTAAACTCTGGTGCGACGAATATTTCTACCTCCCGCACCGCCAAGAAACTCGCGGCGTGGGCGGCCTGTTTTTTGACTACCAAAGCGCTCAAGCCCCGCTTTACCGCGACCACAATGTCAAGGGAAAGGCCGCTGAGTGCAGCAACAGCATCGGGAAGCCCGAACCTAGGAGTTGGGAGTCGCTGTTCGCCTTCGTACAGGACTGCGGCCGCGCATTTTTGCCGGCTTACACCCCAATTGTGGAAAAGCGCCAGCGCCAAGAATACGGCGATCGCCAGCGCGATTTCCAACTCTACCGCCGCGGCCGCTACGTTGAATTTAACTTGGTGTACGATCGGGGCACGACCTTTGGCTTGCAGACCAACGGACGCACCGAATCGATTCTGATGTCCCTGCCACCTTTGGTACGCTGGGAATATTGCTTCGAGCCAGAACCCAACTCTCCTGAAGCCGAACTCTACTCGAAGTTCTTAAAACCGCAAGATTGGGCGAATTGGATGCCTCTGCAGTCACCGACCTGAGTTAAACTACTGGGAAAGTAACCACCGCGATAAATAGTCATAAATTTGAGGGAAGGGTCAGTGATTCATATTGATCAAAAAACCCACACGCTATCTGACGGTACAACAGTTATCGTCTTAGCACCGACAGGACGGTTGGACATCACGACAGCTTGGCAATTCCGCCTCAAGTTGCAAGAGTGTATTTCCAAACTCAGCCGCCATGTCGTCGTGAATCTTGGTCAGGTAAACTTTATCGATAGTTCTGGCCTGACCTCGTTGGTCGCAGGTATGCGCGATGCGGATAAAGTTAAGGGAAGTTTCCGAATTTGCAATGTTCATCCAGAAGCCAAACTGGTGTTTGAAGTCACCATGATGGATTCTGTGTTTGAAATCTTTGAAACGGAAGAAGAAGCTCTAGAGGGGGTTCCGCGCGCCAGTTGAGCACTCCTGCTTTTATCGGTTGCGGTGTAAAAGCTATGCAAGCTTGAGACTCGCCCAGCGCACAGGAACCTATCAGCAGAAAAGGAAGCAGGTCAGAATTTACCTGCTTCCTCTTTTTTTCGGAAAATTCGAGAGGTTGCTTGTATCAATTCCGGCGGCGCCTGAATAATATAGAGGACACGGCATTGCCGTTTCTTGCGCGCCATTAATTGTAGGGACACGGCACTGCCGTGTCCTGATTTCGGGTGATATTAATTCCAATCCAACCGGAACTGATATTACTGCAAAATGTAAGTGAGGTACGATCGCAAATGTTAGAAAAAGTCTTACTGTCAATCAACCGGCGTTGCTTCTTCCCTTGCTTTTCTCTCAGTTTAAACCAATATTTCAGAACCAAAATCCTGACGCTTGACAAATCTAAAAGGGCCCATTAAAGCTCCCCAGATAGCCTTGCCTGTCGTGGGGCTTATTCCTTTGTCGTAGCTGAGAAATTCCTCGCCTGCGGCTTCAAATCCCAAGTCTACTTGGTAATTTTGCCCGTCGTAGGTAAACCCGCACCGAGTTCCCGGAGGCAGAGATGCCCGAAATCGATAGCGGTTCGAGGCTAAATTTTGGACTGCAACGGAGAGGGTGCAGCCCGGGAGGAGTTGGATTTGCTCTCTGGTTAGCTTTCTGAGCAAATCGGGGTCGCGACCGGCTCCTTTGACGGCTGCAATATCCTTAAACATATAATACTGAGCTTCTATCAGTCCCGGTGCTGTTTTTGAGTGCCTTAGTTGCACAATACGGGGGCGGTATGGTTTGTCTAATTCCAGAATATTGGCTTGTTCAGCAAACAAGGCAATACTGGGTTCGGCAAACAGGGAAACGGGCAGGGGTCTTTGCCAGAAACGAAGGTGCACGTACCAAGCTGGGTCTGCTAGTGCTTGTTCCCGATTGTCAAAATCGCCAGCCATGTACTGCGCTAAAGTGATTAATTCAGCAGAAATTGTCATGTTTGTTTGAATTTTGAGGATTTGGGATTGACAGTAAAAACTTATTGTGATATGTATTGTCAGAACTTGCTGGGAAACTGAGAAGATTAGATTTCTGTGCGATCCCAGAAGAGCTATGATTGTAAAGATACTGGGTTTTTGCCCTGGTATTGCGACAGATTAATTGTTGCTGTCGATCGCCAGTAAAATCTTTTTGATAAAATTTTGCCTGGGTTTCCGACAGCACCGCTTAAAAAAAACTGGCAATTTTTGTCAGCCCGATCGCCGAATTGACGAACCCGACTTTACTCACGCCGAGACGAGCAAAATTATTTATCTATAAGACTCAGGTGAACAATAACCGTACTGTTTCAGATACTAAGCGAAGTTTCTATACGATTCACACTCGACCGATCAACTCAATTTACCGTCGAGTGGTGGAAGAGTTGATGGTAGAAATGCACTTGCTTTCGGCGAATGTCGATTTTCAATACGACCCGATTTATGCTTTGGGTGTGGTGACAGCTTTCGATCGATTCATGCTGGGATACGCCCCTGAAGCAGACAGACTTTCGATTTTCAACGGTTTGTGCAAGTCCCTAGAGGACGATCCAGATCGCTACAAGCAAGATGCTCACCGATTGGAAAGCTTGGCTGAGCGACTTTCCGGGCAAGAGTTGCTCTCGTGGCTCGATCGCTCGACCAGCTTTGAAGATACAGCAGATTTGCAAGCGTCTTTAGGGGCGATCGCCAGCAACCCTCAATTTAAGTACAGCCGCTTATTTGCGATCGGTTTGTTCTCGCTGTTAGAAAAAGCTGACCCCGAGATGGTAAAAGACCAAGAAACGCGAAACGACGCGATCGCCAAAATCAGTGCGGCTTTGCACTTGCCTGAAGACAAAGTTAGCAAAGATTTAGATTTGTACCGCAGCAATTTGGAAAAAATGGCTCAAGCGCGAATAGTGCTTCAAGATGTCATCCAAGCGGAACGGAAAAAACGCGAAAAGCGAGAAACAAAAGTTGCAGCCAGCCCCTCGACAGACTCTTCTGAGAGCAAAAATTAATCGTTTGAAGGAAGAAGGAAGAAGGAAGAGGAATTTTTTTGTTTTAAGTAACAACTCAAGAAAACTCTTAAATTCTAATTTTTTTCCTTTAATTCTGGCTTCTGCCTTCATATCAAATCCGCGCTAGCATCGTCGGGCGTAAAATCGAGAAGGGCACTCAACAGTCAACAGTCAACAGCCAACAGCCAACAGTCAACAATCACCTGACGGTGCCTTCTACCTTCAGATGAATGTCGGTTGCTCAGAAACTAGAAATCCCGCTTTGTGAATAGAGCGGGATTGATTTAACCAAAATAGAGCAGTTGGGGGCGGTACTAGGGCTGCGGCTCAAAATTAGTGGCGTTAGCTTGCAGCCAAGTGCTTAGCTGTGAAAGAACTTCGTTTCCAGAAGACTTGCCCAAAGCTGTGGGGTTTGGGGTGTCGGGCCTGTCCAAATTGCGGGCGATCGCTGCGTTGACTTCTTTGGAAATCAAATCGTGAAGTTGCTCTTTAGCCCTGGCCCTTTGAAAGTGAGCTCCCTCTTCCGTCGTAGCGTACAGAGGCGGCAGCCTATTTAAAGCATAAGCCGCAATATCTCCCACATCCAGACTCAGGTCGCTCGTCGCCTCAATTTCTGCCACCCTAGCGATCGCATCGCTCAGCACCAACTCTTCCATTACGTTGATGAACTGTTTGCGCGGCAGAACCACAACTTCCCCCGTCAACAAAGCTCCCATCAGACGATCGAGAGCCATGTATTCTTCGATCGACAATTCAGAAGCCGTGTTGCAGATCCGTCCCACCTCAGCCTCCATAGACGGCGTTAAATAGCCATCTTGCAAAGCTTGTTCAACAATTTTTTCAATACTCATATATGCGTCCCCGCTCAACGGCATCATTAAATAGATTTTTTTTGAAGACGCGATTGCTAGCGTCTTGAGATTGGAGTTTTGAGGTTGGAGTTGAGAATTTTGATACCAATCCTAACTCAATACTGATAACTAATTCCAGTTATCTGCACGCCCCAGCCACAAACTTACCCCATAATTGACGGCTTTATCCGTCAAAAAACCTAAAAATCCCTACTCTACTCCAACAAGCCGCCAAGGTACCGGATCGATCGCCTGCCCGTTGACATAAAGTCCCCAGTGCAGGTGAGGGCCCGTCGAAGCGCCCGTCGATCCCAAAGCGCCAATTACTTGACCGGCTTGCACAAAATCACCTTCTTTAACATCTATCCGGCTAAGGTGCATCAAAATACTTGCTACCCCTTGCCCGTGGTCGATACCGACGACATTCCCGTGGATTTTGAACCCTTGAGATTCCCGGCCGACTAGAGAGACTCGACCAGCCGCCGGTGCGACTACAGGAGAACCGTAAGCACCCGCGTAATCGACTCCTCGGTGGTAGTAGTCTTGGGCAAATACTCCATTATAATACCGCCGCACGCCGTAAATGGTGGTAATTTCGCCGGAGTTCGGCCGCGTCATCGGGCCGTTCCAAAACTTTTGCGGTGTCACCAGTGCTTTAAATGCGTCTACGCGATCGAACTCGGCATCTGTACCTTCCTCGTCTTTGCCTGGTGGGAGCGTGATAGATTGGGTGGGAAAATTGCGCGATCGAACTTGTACGCTCAAATTTTGTACTTTTCCGTCTCCGGCCACTTGGATTTGGCGAGTACCGGGTTTTTCTAGGGGGGTTGTAGGTAACAGGGCCCGAAAGCGGTTGTTCCCCATTGTCCAAGCCGGGTAGTTTTTTTGCTGTACAGAAACCGTTGGAGTTTTCCCACCGCTACCGTCTAGCTGAATTATTACTGACAGGGTATCTCCCAGTTCGGGATTTGCCGGTGTCACCAGTACCTGCAAAGCTTGTACGGGGGATATCAGACTCAGAATGCTAGCCACAATTCCCCCACTGACGATCGCCCTCTTCATGCTGGTTCTCAACAGCCTACACCCCAAAATAGCACCGAAAACTATTTCTGCGGTTGACTCGGAGTTGGCTTTATTCACAATCGCTATCATGACGGATATCCTTAATCTTGGTCTAGCTAATGTTACACAAAGCTTCTAAAATCTAGGGCGCGATCGCCACAAAAAGTCCGCGCGATCGAAGCTATCGGGAGCGTGAATCGCCAGAGTCCGGCAAAGTACCAAATAATTTGTCAAAATCAAGAAAATTCCCCAGCATTTCCCAAGCCCATAAATCACACTTCTGACAGCAACTCCCCGTTAGACGATTTCATGCAATCCCTGGGCCTCGACCCCCATCCACCAAACAACATCGAACACTCCCACAACAACTTACACGATCGCCACCAATTCCACAACCTCAACGACCGCAACCTAAACCACCCAGGAATATCAGACATCACCCACAGCCATTGCGCCGATACTTCCGACAAGATCAACCAGCAACATCACCAAACAGACTGGACTCACAGCCACGACATTCACCACCTTTAAACGATCGCGCTTGATTGGTTTTCAAGTTGCTTGTCGAGCCCTTACTGTTTTGAGGTAAAGTTACTGTAAAAACACCCGGAAGCTGTCATGGTATTCTAGCAACCTCACGGACAAGCGACTGGGAAATTCAAAAGAGCCCTACTACATCAAATATTGCCCATTCTCAAGCAAACTAGACCCCCCAACAGGAGAAAAAGAGAAATCCTGGATGGCATATTCTATCAACTCAAAAATGGTGGCAATTGGGAACACTTACCGGCATGACTTACCCCCCTACTCAACTGTATATTGGTATTACTTGCAGCGGCCCTCAGAAGGAGTGCGCCGAAGTTCTGATGAGTGTCTTACATTCTCAAGTTCGCGAGCAGGTCAAAAAAAATCGAAGTGGACTACATTAAGGATTATTGACTCACTCTTCCGTAAAAAATACCTGTAATGCCAGTATTGCATCACTCCTGGTATTGTTTTTACTTGCTCGACAAATGGTATTAAGAGGCATAAGGCTGTTGATACGCTTGGGTTTCCCTTTTTTACTCACGGAACTTTCATCGAATTTATCTCCTGGATGCGGGTTAGATTGAAATGTCTCGTCAAAAACATCGATTATTTCAAGTCTAAACCCGTCAATATTCCCAAAATAACCATCCTCTTAGACCCCTTGGGCGAGCCCAGAACATCTGACTATTGAATTAAAGAATATTTATCCACAGATTCTGACTAAAATCTAGTTTTAACTCTCAAAAAAACATCGAAATAACAAAAAGAAGCGCTGGGAAAATCGGGATTTGTTCCGGTTATAGCAAGGTAGGTAAGAGAACGGTCAAATGCGAGTATGGAAAGATCCAAAATCCTCGCCTGTGAATTTCGATAGAACTTCTTCTAATGCAACTGTCCGCAGTGAATATTTGTTTTATTAGGCTGATGCTTAAAAGGCTTGCAGCCTTTTAGATATCAAATGGGTTCTCTAAAGCCCGTTTTTGCCTTGTTTGGGCTTTAATTTTGTTTAATTACCGTTAATATCGCACACGCGATGTTACTAAAAAAGCGATCTTTTCCGATAAAAAAATAGTAAGTCCTCGATTTTAGGCAATTGTTAGTAAGTAAGTCGGTGTAAATAATTCAAGGTTTGTAGTGAGGGATGGGGCCCTGTAAAAAAGGGCTAAAGCCCTCACTACGAACCTACCAGTGCGTAATTTTACAATTACTTAACATACTTTGTTTTATTAGCGCCTACTTACTTACACAAATTACAATAGTAAAAGCCGTTATAACTTTTATCTCACTATTCGCAACAAAGGCGTTTGTTTAAAAGGCTATGCTACCGAAAATTAACGACTTTATGACGGCCGATCATGTATTTTTAAATGATTAGTCTGCTGGCGGTTTGCGAGTTGCTTCAACAGTGTGTTTGTCTAGATTAGATTGTTTGAAAAAGTCTTTGTTGGTAGCGAAAATCGGGCAAATTTATCAACCTGATGAGAAGCAGTGAAACAAGTCTGGGATTTGTACGTTAAGCCTCAATTCTAATGATAATTCGATCGCCCGCATTTGCTTCATCAAATTACCGATCGCCCTCAACTCCCCACCTCGCATCCTCCAACCCCGGACAATACTTAATAAAAACTTTACAAAACTTACGATGTTGCCCAACACGGGTTAGAGTTATCCTAGAAAGTCCAGCAATCCTGCAAAGCGTCAACATTCCCGTCACTTATCCGTGGTTCGATGACTCACACCCAAAGCACCAAAACTGCCACTGCAACTGCAATTTATTCCTTGACAATTGCTCCCGCCTGTGTATTGCGGGGTCGATCGGCCCTAGCGCAAGCCGGAGATGCGATCGCCCGTTTCGGAAAGCGGCCCCTAATCGTCGGCGGTAGCAACTCCCTCGCCGCCGCCAAACCCATCCTGCAACCAATCCTCGAACAGCAGCAGTTACAATCCGCCGAAACAGCATACGGCAAGGATTGCAGCGAAATCAGCCTTGAAACCCTCCGCGCAGCCGTCCAAACCCATGAAGCCGATTTCATCATCGGAGTTGGTGGCGGCAAAGCCCTAGATGCAGCCAAACTCCTCGCCCATCAGTGCCAAATCCCGATCGTCACCATACCCACATCAGCAGCCACCTGCGCCGCTTGGACAGGCCTTTCTAACATTTATTCAGAACAAGGTGCATTCCAATACGATGTCACATTAGCCAGATGTCCCGACTTGCTAATCCTCGACTACGGCTTAATTCAAACCGCACCACAGCGGACGTTAATAGCAGGAATTGGAGATGCGATCGCCAAATGGTACGAAGCATCAGTCAGCAGCGGACATTCCGAACAAACCCTGATAATTTCCGCCGTCCAACAAGCTAGAATACTGCGCGATATCCTATTCCAAAAATCAGCCGCCGCCCTCAAAGAACCGGGTAGCGAAACCTGGCAAGAAGTCACAGATGCCGTCGTATTGCTAGCAGGAGTAATCGGCGGAATTGGCGGCGCCCAATGTCGCACCGTCGCCGCCCACGCCGTCCACAACGGCCTAACTCATCTATTAGCAAGTCATGGTACTTTACACGGCGAAAAAGTCGCCTACGGCATTTTAGTCCAACTGCGACTAGAAGAAATGCTGCAAAACAATCAACTCGCCGCCACCGCCAGACAGCAACTCTTAAAATTCTACGCCGAGATTGGATTGCCCCAAACTTTAGCTAATCTAGGACTCGGAGACGTTAGCCTAACAGAATTGCAGCGCGCCACCGAAATAGCGTGCAATCCCAATTCCGACATCCACAGACTGCCCTTTAAAGTCGTTCCCGAACAATTAATGGCAGCGATGGTTTCTACCACCGCACCTGTGGGAGAAT
>JAUBOH010000186.1:0-2073 GCA_036700145.1 Microcoleus occultus BM001215366 | reverse complement strand
GTTCCCGAACAATTAATGGCAGCGATGGTTTCTACCACCGCACCTGTGGGAGAATTAAAAGTCAAGAATTAACACAGTTCGTAGTAAGGACTTTAGTCCTTCATCAAGTAAATTTTTAAGGACTGAAGTCCTTACTACAAACTCGGGAAAAATGACAACTGTTTGTAGTAAGGACTTTAGTCCTTCATGAAGTAAACTTTTAAGGACTGAAGTCCTGACTACAAACAACTAACAACTAACCACTGACAAAAAACAAATGACATTGGATTGGATTAGCCCTGCTGACAGGTTGCAAACACTACCGCCCTACGTATTTGCCCGTCTCGACGAACTCAAAGCCCGCGCCCGCGAACAAGGACTCGATTTAATAGACTTAGGAATGGGAAACCCCGACGGTGCCACTCCTCAACCAGTAGTAGAAGCCGCCGTCGCAGCCATCCAAAATCCTGCAAATCACGGCTATCCACCCTTTGAAGGAACTGCGAGTTTCCGCCGCACGATTACCAAATGGTACAGCCGCCGCTACAACGTTGAATTAGATCCAGAAAGCGAAGCATTGCCTCTGTTGGGTTCTAAAGAAGGTTTAGCACATTTTGCGATCGCCTATATCAATCCCGGCGACTTAGTGTTAGTACCGAGTCCCGCTTATCCCGTATTATTTCGCGGCCCGATTATCGCCGGTGCAAAAGTTCACAACATCATCCTCAAACCAGAAAACGACTGGGTAATTGACTTAGCCGATATTCCCGATAGCGTAGCCGAACAAGCAAAAATACTCTATTTCAATTATCCCAGCAATCCGACTGGAGCAACTGCACCCCGCGAATTTTTCAAAGATATTGTGGCTTTCGCGCACAAGCATCAAATCTTGCTAGTTCACGACTTGTGTTATGCGGAATTAGCTTTTGACGGCTATCAACCGACAAGTTTATTAGAAATTCCCGGCGGTAAAGAAATCGGTGTCGAATTTCACACCATGTCGAAAACCTACAATATGGCTGGTTGGCGAGTCGGTTTTGTAGTAGGAAATAACAAGATTATCCAAGGTTTGCGGACATTAAAAACTAACCTAGATTATGGTATATTTTCCGCTTTGCAAGCAGCAGCGGAAACGGCGCTGCAATTACCAGATAGTTACTTGCAAGAAGTACAAAATCGTTACAGCACTCGTCGAGATTTTATGATTGCAGGATTGGCAGAATTAGGGTGGAATATTCCTAAACCTCTGGCTGCAATGTATCTTTGGGTTCCCTGCACTCGCGGCATGAGTTCTACTGATTTTGCCCTGAATGTTTTGCAGCAAACTGGTGTTGTGCTGACTCCTGGCAATGCTTTCGGGCCAGGGGGGGAAGGATATGTGAGAATTAGTTTAATTGCAGATTGCGATCGGCTGGGAGAAGCATTGCGTCGCATGAAACAAGCAAACATTCGATATTAGTTATTGGGCATGGGGCATAGGGGATGGGGAATTGGGCATTGACTTTCAAGTACAATCTTGACGCAATTGACTAATTAATTAAATTCAACCTATCCTCATAACCCAGCATTATCTTCTGCAAGGTGTTCTGCAACTTCTGAAATTCTGAATCATTTACAGAAAAAGCAATTCTTGCCTCATCGCAATCTGTATTAGGGTTGGGTCTTGAAGGATCGAAATGAACAATTAAGCGTTCGCGGTTTAAAGTAACTTCTTTAATTCCTCCATATTCTCCCCAAGACTGATCATCTATCTCCCAGTAGACACTCTCTAGGTTAGGAAGAGCATCTTCTTTATGAAATTCATGTCTTTGCATAACAAAATAATGTTCGTTATCCTCCCCGGACGAAAAACCCATATAAAATGACTCTTGAATTCCCACAAGTTGTGCAAAAAGTTCAAACACCATCATAAACTTAATCCACTTGTTTTGGTGAGCTATTTTAACCAGAACTTCCCCTTCTACGCTCTTAACTTTTCTCTGAAACCATTTATAGCGGTTCTCAAGAAAGTGAAGTTAGTAGGCTGCGTCCCATGCCCTATTGGTGTCAACTTAACATCAAACCGATAGTCCGGCAGGGGTTTAAACCCCTGCC
>JAUBOH010000185.1:6092-12442 GCA_036700145.1 Microcoleus occultus BM001215366 | reverse complement strand
CAGTCGATCGCCAATTTCTATAATAGGGTGATAAGGAGTACATTCAGCAGGCAACTCACTATCTTCGACAGTAGCTTAAAATTAAATCTTCCAGAAACAACCGTAAACGATATAATTCAATTGAAACCGGAAAATGTGCTGCCTTAGCCAACAGAGAATCAATTGCCGTAGGGGCGGGTAAACCAGCCAATTTCAAATCGTGCAGACAAGCTAAATAAACCCGCCCCCACCCCACAGAAAATTCCCAAACACCAAACTACTATGAGTACATCAAAACCCAAAAGCTCCAATTCCAATAACCAATCAGGAAAACGAATTGTTTACTCCGAATTTGGCAATATTGACAACTCCGCCGCTCTCCAACGAGGAATACAAGAAGTCCCCCCAAATCAACAAAACCTCAAAGTCGAAGCATCCCGAAAAGGACGAGGTGGCAAAACAGTTACAGTCATCAGCGGCTTTCAGGGAAAACCCGAAACATTAGCAGATTTAGCAAAGCAGCTAAAAGCCCAATGCGGCACAGGCGGCACCGTTAAGGAAAATGAAATCGAAATTCAAGGCGAACACAAAAAGAAACTGCTAGAAATTCTGACAAAATTAGGCTATAAAGCTAAAATTAGTGGAGGATAAATTAGTCAATAGGTTCGTAGTAAGGACTTCAGTCCTTTCCTACAGGTTCGTAGTAAGGACTTCAGTCCTTTCTTGCTAAGCTAAACATCAAGGACTAAAGTCCTGACTACAAACTTTTTATCGCCGAGTTTAATGTACACTAGACCCTTAGCCCGTTTGATCGAACAATTGCAGCGCTTACCCGGAATCGGCCCCAAAAGTGCCCAGCGGCTGGCTTTGCATATTTTAAAAAGACCGGAAGAAGATGTGCAAGCCCTAGCTCAATCTTTGATAGATGCCAAAAAGCAAGTCGGTTTCTGTAAAGTATGCTTTCACTTATCTGCTGAACCTGTTTGCGAGATTTGCCGCAATACCAACCGCGATAGTTCTACAATTTGTGTAGTCTCAGAATCCCGCGATGTCATCGCTTTAGAAAAAACGCGGGAATACATCGGCAAATATCACGTTGTCGGCGGTGTAATCTCGCCGATGGATGGAATTGGCCCGGAACAATTGAATATTCAACCATTAGTGCGGCGCGTCAGCCAGCAAAAGATTAGTGAAGTAATTATTGCTATTAGTCCAAGTGTGGAAGGCGAAACTACTACTCTTTATATCGGTCACTTATTAAAGCCTTTTACCAAAGTGACGCGGATCGCTTTTGGTTTGCCGATGGGGGGAGATTTGGAATATGCTGATGAGGTGACTTTGGCCCGCGCTTTGGAAGGAAGGAGAGAGTTGGATTAGTTGAATACGGGTGATGGCTGATTGGAAAGTAAGAGAAACGAACCGCGAAGACGCTCATGACACGAAGCAAGAAAGAGAAGAGAGGAGGAAGGGTTTATAATTGATTTGTCAAAAAAGTTAAACTGAACAAAGTTACTCAGAGTGAAAAATCATGGCTAAATTCGATCGACCTTTAAGCTACCCCACAACCCGCAAAATCGACCACACAGACGACTACCACGGCGTTAAAGTATCCGACCCCTACAGGTGGCTGGAAAATCCAGACTCTGAGGAAACTCAAGCTTGGGTGGAAGCTCAAAACGCAGTCACCTTTGGCTACCTCAATGAAATTCCGGCGCGGGAAAAAATTAAACAGCGCCTGACTCAGCTTTGGGATTACGAGAAATACAGCATACCTTTCAAAGAGGGCGATCGCTATTTCTACTACAAGAATGACGGGCTGCAAAATCAATCCGTACTTTACACTTTAACCTCCCTCGACGGCGAACCAAAAGTATTGATTGACCCCAACACTCTCTCAGAAGACGGAACCGTTGCTTTGGGTGGCATAGCTATCAGCGAAGATGGCAAATACATGGCCTACGGTTTGTCAACCTCCGGCTCAGACTGGCAAGAATGGAAAGTCCGCGATGTGGCAACCGGCCAAGATTTATCAGACCATTTAAACTGGATTAAATTCTCAGGAGCATCCTGGACTCACGACGGTAAAGGCTTTTTTTACAGTCGCTACGATGAACCCAACGAAAAAAGCAAACACGAAGACGTTAATTATTACCAAAAACTGTTTTACCACCAAATCGGCACTGCCCAATCTGAAGACGTATTAATCTACGATCGCCCAGACCAAAAAGAGTGGGGATTTAGCGGTGGTGTTACCGAAGATGGCAAATACCTAATTATATCAGTTTGGCAGGGAACTGAAACCAAAAACCTGATTTTCTACAAAGATTTAACCGCACCAGAATCAACCGTTGTAGAACTAATTAACGAATTCGAGGCAGAGTACAGTTTCATTGACAATGAGGGTTCTCTTTTCTGGTTTCAAACTGACTTAAATGCACCCTGCGGCCGCGTAATTGCGATCGACACCAACAACCCTGCTCCCTCATCCCTCGCTGGCGGTGACAGTCAAGGGAAATTCACAGAAATTATTCCCGAAGCAGCCGAAACCCTCGGAGGCATTGGCCTCCTCAACAATCAATTTGTTACTTCCTACCTGAAAGACGCCTACACCCAGATTAAAATCTTCAACTTAGACGGCTCTTTCGCGCGAGAAGTCGCCTTGCCTGGAATCGGTTCGGCGGGAGGATTTGGCGGCAAGCGGCACGACACCGAAACCTTTTATGCTTACACCAGTTTCACTGCACCAAACACCATTTACCGCTACAATATGGTGACAGATGAAAGTACAATTTACCGACAGCCTAATGTCGATTTCAATCCCGAGGATTACGAGACAAAACAAGTATTTTACCCGAGCAAAGACGGTACGCAAGTACCCATGTTTATCACGCACAAAAAAGGCTTGCAGTTTGATGGAAATAACCCCACATACCTGTACGGTTACGGCGGTTTTGGCATCTCGCTGACTCCGAGTTTTTCGATTAGCAATGTCGTGTGGTTGGAGATGGGCGGAGTTTATGCGATCGCCTGTTTGCGGGGTGGCGGCGAGTACGGGGAATCGTGGCATCAAGCAGGGACAAAGTTGAACAAGCAAAATGTGTTTGATGACTTTATAGCTGGCGCCCAATGGTTGATCGACAACAAGTACACCAAGCCGACCAAATTGGCGATCGCAGGTGGCAGCAACGGCGGTTTATTGGTGGGGGCTTGCATGACTCAGCGGCCGGAATTGTTCGGTGCAGCGCTGCCTGCAGTCGGCGTTATGGATATGTTGCGCTTCCACAAGTTTACCATTGGTTGGGCCTGGACTTCTGAATACGGTTCGCCGGAAAATCCCGAAGAATTTCCCACAATTCACGGCTATTCTCCCCTGCACAATCTCAAACCGGGAACGGCTTATCCGGCGACAATGATTACCACTGCCGATCGCGACGATCGAGTAGTTCCGGCCCACAGTTTCAAGTTTGCTTCGGCTTTGCAAGAAACCCACGCGGGAGAAAAACCGGTGTTAATTCGGATCGAAACAAAAGCCGGACACGGTGCTGGTAAACCCACTGCTAAAATCATTGAAGAATTAGCAGATGAATGGGCTTTTTTAGTGCGGGAACTCGATATTAACGTTGTTTAAAAAGCGCGGGATTGGGGGTTGCCGATTCCCTGAAAGTGCGATCGCGCCACCCTCAATTTTTCCGCCTCTGGCTCCGGGTACCCACCGCATCCAAGAGCACTTATGTTTCCGGTGTCCACCGCATCCAAGAGCACCTTTCCTTACTGTTTGAAAGAATTTTTTGCACAAATCTGGTGCTCAATCCTCAAATCCTGCGATCGCTCCACAGCCAAAGGCTGCGGACACCCGATCAGTGAAATCATAGATTAATGCAATTTGTCAACTCCCTTTAGCGTTAATTTATATTACATTATGTTAATCTTTCTCTGTTTTAGTGGTCGTTCAGAGCTTTTTTTGATATCGCTTGGTTAACTAAGTTTTGCGGTGATGTCAACTGCCAAAAGTCGTAAATTCAATCTCAAATTAAAAATTTTCCATTTTTCGGAAACCGATTTTTTCAGTGGATTTACGGTGAAGATTCCACAAAAAATCACACTTACAACCGTACTGAGTACTGTCGTGTTACCAGAATTACTGCCTTTTTTTCAACAATGCGTAAGTAGCGGGCGATCGAAATCCCAAGGTTATGAGATAGCCTCTTCTCAAATAAAAAGACTTGACTGGCGCAGTCAAAGCCCGAAAACGCTTGCTTATCTAAGAGTTCGCTGATTTGTCACTTAGGGCGCGCGCGAGGAGGGCACAGCACTGCCCCTTTAATTCTTCCTTAAAATCTCAACTAAAAAAAAACACGTAAGTATTTAATTTTTTATTTAAAATAAATTCATTTAAAATTTATATTTTGCTGTTTATCGAAGTCTTTCAAAGCGGGTAGCTTAAAACTAATAACTAAATCAGCGAATCATGAAAGCGAACCCCAATCTTGCGAATTTGTCAGCCGTAAAAGCACGCAAATCTACGAATACTGCCACTAAAAACCACTTATTTTTATCTAAAAAAGCAAGCTCTACACTAGAGGTAGAATCGAAAAAATATCTAGTGGTTGTTGACTCCCGAGTAGAAAACTACGAGCAATTGATCTGCGGCATCAAAGCAGGAACCGAAGTATTTGTACTCAATCCCACCAAAGATGCGATCGAACAAATCACCGAAATTTTGGGTCAGCGCAGCAGCACCAACAGCCTGCACATAGTTTCTCACGGCCGAGAAGCAGCAGTAGAAATCGGCCGGGCAGAACTAAACCTTCACAACATAGAAACCTACAGCAGCCAATTGCAGCAGTGGGGAAAAGCCCTCGGCGAGCAAGGCAGCATTCTGCTTTACGGCTGTAACGTAGCCGCCGGCGCATCCGGCATTAAATTCATACAAAAACTCAGCGAATTAACGAAAGCAAATATTGCCGCTTCCAACAACCTAACTGGGAGTGCAGCACTAGGCGGCGACTGGGAATTAGAAATTGCCACAGGACGAATCAATGCCGAACTAGCCTTTAAAAAAGAAGTGCTAGAAACCTACACATCTGTCCTGGTAACTTTAGTAGCCGAAAGCTTTACAGGTTCAACAGCACTAGGGCCTTGGATTTATGGAACTACCGGCACTTCAGCCAATCCGGGCTTAACCGCAGGCACCGGCGCCGGCATTATTCCCGGTGCAGTGGGTCTCCCCACTACGGATCCAGCAGGCAGCGGCACTTTGAGATTAACATCAGCCGTGGTTAACCAAGCAGCTTTTGTCATCTACAACAGCCCCATCTCTGCCACTGACGGGATAAAAGTTACCTTTGATTTATTTGCCTATGGCGGTAGTGGTGCCGATGGCGTTAGTTTTTTCCTAATTGACGGAACAACTACGCCAACAGCAGCGGGAGGCTTCGGCGGCTCTCTCGGCTATTCAGATGCAAGTGATCCCGGTATTGCAGGAGGTTATTTAGGTGTCGGATTAGACGAATTTGGCAATTTTTCCGATGTCAATCTAGGGGGCTTAGGCGGCACGGGGCAGCTTTCTGATTCAATAGCAATTAGAGGCAGCGCAGCCACAGGGTATAACTTTTTAACTAACGCTCTCGTTCCCGGCGGGATTGATGATACTGCCGCCACCACTCGCACGGATGCTGGTGTTAAAAAAACAGTCCAAATTACATTGCTGCCTGGTACAAACGCTCTTTCAGTTGCCATAGACACTAACGGCAACGGCATATTTGAGCCAGGCGAAACTTTGATCGCCATACCGAATTTGACCCTAGTAAACGGAGCAATACCGCCTACTTTCAAATTTGGTTTCGCTAGTTCGACAGGCGGGGCTACAAACGTTCACGAGATTGCTAATTTCGCTGTGGAAACTGTAAACACTCCTGCACAGCAAGCCGACATTTCCGTTGCTAAAACAGGCCCAGCGTTCGCCACTCCAGGCAGCAACATTACCTATACAATTACTTCCACCAATAACGGAACCAGCAGCGCCACAGACGTTCAGATTCAAGATCAACTGCCTGCAAACTTAACTTTCGTCAGCACTGACAACGGCGGCGTATACAACCCTACAACGCGGACTGTTGCCTGGCCGACGATTGCGACTCTGGCTAACGCTGCTAGCGCCACGCGCAGCATCACCGCAACAGTCACCGGAGCGATCGGCACCACCATCACCAATACCGCCTTTAGCAACTCCAGCACTTTCGACCCCAACCCAGGTAACAACAACGGTTCCCTACAAATCTCTCGAGTCCCAACTACAATTGTTGCTGCTATTCCTACGGCCGACCTCGCGACCACCAAAACCGGGTCTGCTTCTGCTCTCCCAGGCGCCA
>JAUBOH010000185.1:0-5992 GCA_036700145.1 Microcoleus occultus BM001215366 | reverse complement strand
TTCTGACGCCAGCGCAAATAAGCCAGTTATTTTTCAAGTCAACAGGTGCGTTCACCGGAGCCAACTTTACCTACAGCGCGACTGATGACAAAGGTCTCAGCAGTCCTGCACCTGCGACGATCGCAGCAATACCAGCGCCCGTCCCAACACCGACGCCCACACCAGCGCCGGTTCCGCTTCCAACGCCCACACCAGCGCCGGTTCCGCTGCCAACACCAGCGCCAACTCCGGCACCAATTGCGGCGCCAACTCCGGCACCAATTCCGGCGCTCAACGAACCGCCTGTTGCCACCGATGTCAGGTTAACCACTGCGCCCAACAGCAGCACCCGGGTTCCCGGATTGGGAGGAACTGACGCTGACGGGACGATCGCCTCTTATACCATCAACACCCAGCCACCTGCTGGCCAAGGACTGCTGTTCTTAGGAGATCCAGCTAATGGCGGCGTAGCGGTAACAGCAGGTCAAACCCTGACAGCAGCACAGCTCGGGCAGTTGTTTTTCCAATCCACAGGCAGCTTTAGCGGCACTAATTTCACCTACAGCGCCACCGACAACAGCGGCGCTACCAGCCCCGCTACTGCTACTCTTACTGCTGCCCCAGTTCCGGCACCAACTCCAACCCCCAACCTACCGCCAGTTGCCACGAATGCCAACTTCAGCATTCCGCCTAACAGCAGCCGATTAGTGACTGGATTGGGAGGAACCGACCCCGACGGGTCGATCGCCTCTTTCACCATCAACACCCTGCCCCCAGCAGACCAAGGACTGCTATTTTTAGGAGATCCAGCTTTGGGGGGCGGCCTTCGCGTTACACCCGGTCAAGTCCTGACTCCGGCACAGCTTGGGCAACTATTTTTCTTCGCGACAGGCAGCTTTACCGGAGCCAATTTCAACTACAGCGCCACTGACAACAGCGGTGCCACCAGCCCCGCTACCGCTACTGTTGCTGCCATTCGCCCGACGCCGAACCAACCGCCAGTAGCGACAAATGTCAACTTCAGCACCCCGCCCAACAGCAGCGCGCTGGTTCCGGGATTGGGAGGAACCGACCCCGACGGGTCGATCGCCTCTTTCACCCTCAACACCCTGCCCCCAGCAGACCAAGGACTGCTATTTTTAGGAGACCCGGCTTTGGGGGGCGGCGTTCGCGTCAGGGCCGGTCAAGTCCTGACTCCCGAACAGCTTGGGCAACTATTTTTCTTCGCGACAGCCAGCTTTACTGGAGCCAATTTCACCTACAGCGCCACCGACAACAGCGGTGCCACCAGTCCCGCTACCGCTACTGTTGCTGCTGTCGCAGTTGCGGAGCCAACACCAACACCAACACCAACACCAACGCCAGCGCCAACGCCAACACCAACACCAACGCCAGCGCCACCGGTCATCTCAAATCCGATCGCCGAACCAGATACCGACTGTCTGTGTCCGCCCCTTGTTGGAAAGCCGGGAATTAACTTTGTGCCACCGCCCCAACCGCCCGCTGTTGGATTTGTCCGACCGATTTCGCAACTTGGAGAGGGACAAACCACCAAAGGAACCGACGGCGATGACTCGATCGAAGATACCAAAGGCAACCAAAAAATCGTCGGTTTTGAAGGTAACGACCTGCTTTTAGGTAAAGACGGCGCTGACGAAATTTACGGCAACGAAGGCAATGACAGCATTTTTGCCGGCACTGACACCGATATTGTTTACGGAGGCGAGGGCAACGATATCGTCCGTGCCGGCAAACAGAACGACTGGATTGCCGGCGACTTAGGCTCCGACACCCTGTTTGGAGATGAAGGTGCCGATACGATTCTGGGAGACAACGGCCGCGATAACTCCTTCCTCAGCCCTCAGAACAATGGCGATTCGATCTTCGGAGGCGACGGTGCAGACATCATTAACGGCAACGAGGGCGACGATACCGTCCATGCCGGCAAAGGTGACGATATTGCCCTAGGTGGCAAAGAAAATGACCTGATCTGGGGCGAACTCGGCTCTGATACGTTGATTGGCGGCACCGGTGACGACTCCTTGTTTGGTGGCAGCGGTGACAAAAGAATCGTCGATTTCCGGGGACGCGACTTGCTGTACGGAGGCTTCGGCAACGACTTCCTCAGCGGGCAAGAAGGCGACGATACGCTGGTTGCAGGCAAAGATAACGATCTCGCTTACGGAGGCAAAGGCAATGACCTGATCTACGGTCAATTAGGCTCTGATACGCTCTACGGTGGCGAAGGAAACGATACTCTGCTCGGCGACAGCGGCGGTTCCCAGCCAATGGGGGATACCGGGGAACAAGACTTAATCTTTGGCGGTAGCGGCAACGACATCATCGGCGGCGGTAACGGCCAGGATACCGTCTACGCAGGTAAAGGCAGCGATTGCGTTTGGGGGGGCAAAGAAAACGACCTGATTTGGGGCGATATCGGTAACGATACCCTTACCGGAGACAGCGGGAACGACACTTTGTACGGCGGTGCTCAAGATTTCCTAGGTAAAGATGCCGATGGAAAAGACTGGCTGTTTGGCGACAGGGGTTCTGACTGGCTGTTCGGTATGGAATCTGACGATACTCTCAGCGGCGGTAAAGCCAACGATAACCTTTACGGCGGCAAAGGTAATGACCTCATACACGGAGATAACGGCGATGACTTGATTTACGGCGGTGACGGCAGCGATCGGCTCTGCGGTGACGAGGGCAACGATACCATCTACGGCGATCGCTCCGATAACAAGGGAGTTTCAGTGGGCGCTTCCGGCCAGCAAGACTGCATGGACGGCGGTGCCGGCGATGACTTGCTCTACGGCAACGAAGGGCAAGATACTATCAACGGAGATGCTGGTAGCGATACCCTGATTGGCGGTAAAGATAGCGACCTTCTTAATGGGGGTGCTGGCGACGACTGGCTGTTTGGCGGCTTGGGCGACGATACTTTAATTGGAGGTATTGGGAGCGATCGATTTGTGTTGGGTGCTGACGGCGGCACCGATACTCTGATTAACTTCGAGGTAGCCGTCGATAAGTTTGTTTTGATCGGCGACCTGAGTTTCGAGCAGTTGCAATTTACCGCCACTCCTAACGGTACGTTGCTGCAAGTCGCAGGAACCGATCGGGTTTTAGCCAACTTGATCGGGGTTAACGGGGCGATCGGCTCCTCGGATTTCCTATCAAATCTCTCTGAGGGTTAGAATTGGCTGCGAAAGTCCCCTATTCTCATCACAAAACGCCGTATTCAGCTCAAAACTTCTGTGGCGTTCCTCACAATACTAAATCCGGGTTAGAAACTTGATTGGGGCGATCGCACTTGCGACCTTGGAAACCCGGTTTCAGTGAAGATTTCTCGTTCCAGGACGCCCAAAAAATTTTCACTGAAACCGGGAGTGGATGCCCCAATGCGTCTAGGAATGTTTATATAGCAACCGCGCCCCTGATGGGTTAGGAAGTTCTCGCTTGCCGATCGCAAACATCAGCCGTCGATTGCTTCTCTCGCGACGATAACTAAAGCTTTCTTCCGACTTCTTTTAGGACTTATTCCTTCTTCCTTCTACTTAGCTCCAATTCCTCATTCCCAATTCCCCACGCTCAATTTAAATACTTAGCTGTTGACATCCTCCTCGGCGTGAACGCACGAGGATTCCTAAACATCGCTATTTAGGTTTCTGCTTCAAAGCACCAGGCTTCCGAGATTTACTCTATAAGAGCTCTTACGGTTGCTCTCGCGTACTGAAACGGCAAGCCCTGCCGCCAAAATATTCTTACTGGCATTGATATCTCGGTCATGGTTTACCCCACATTTAGGACATATCCATTCTCTGATATTCAATGGCAGTTTATCTACAATATGCCCACATTTCCCGCACCTTTTAGAGCTGGGAAACCAGCGGTCAATTTTAATCAGTTCTCGCCCGTACCACTCGCATTTGTAAGCAAGTTGTCGAATCAATTCACCCCAACTAGCATCGCTAATGGCGAGGGCGAGTGTATGATTCTTGACCATATTTTTGATAGCCAAATCCTCAACCACTATCGTTTGATTTTCACGAACCAGTTGAGTTGTCAGCTTGTGCAAAAAATCTTTACGGGCGTCGGTTATGGCAGCGTGGACTTTAGCCACTTGCACCCTAGCTTTATGTCGATTGTTACTCGCTTTCTGTTTACGAGATAGTGCTTTTTGGCTTCTTTTAAGCTTCTTACGAAGTTGCTTAAAGTGCTTTGGATTAGCAATCTTTTCGCCATTACTGGTGGCAATCAAGCTCGTTATTCCCACATCCAAACCGATAGATTTATCGGTCTTGGGAAGAGGTTTAACCGTATGGTCATCCACAAGCAAAGATACAAACCAGCGACCAGCAGCCGTCAATTTGACAGTAATAGTAGATGGTGTACATCCTTGAGGAATTGGTCTACAAAGCGCGAATCTGCAAGGCTTCGGTACATTTAGCCAGAAATACTTGCCCACCTTTCCATCGGAAAGCCGACTTAGTAAATTCAGCACTACCACCATGATGCTTCTTCTTGAAATTGGGATATTTTGCCCGACCAGCGAAGAAGTTGGTAAACGCTGTTTGGAGATGTCTAAGCCCCTGCTGAAGTGGCACGCAGCTAACATCGTTCAAAAAATCAAGATCGGACTCTTGTTTCCAACTTGTCAACATAGAGGAAGTTTGACTATAGCCAACTCGTTCTTGATGTTCGTACCAAGCTTCAGTTCGAGCGGCTAAAGCTTTGTTATAGACTAACCGCGTACAGCCCATTGTCCGGCGCAAGAGATTTTCTTGCTCGGCGGAGGGATAGAAACGGTAGCGATACGCTTTTTCCATTCTCACATTCTAACATATGTTTCGTGAGACTGTTGGAACAGTCCACAGCGCATACTGGCGACTGACCGTCGCTCCTGTAAAGCCGTCCTAGAAGGACCGGGTTTCTACCCAAATTTTTGATGAGAGCGAAATTTGCTTGCGTAAAAACAGCCGGCGCGGCTGGCCCAACAGCCAATAAGTCCAATTCCAATCTACTTGTTGCAAGCCGTAGCCGGCCTGATAGTACAACTGTCGCGCCGCGTGATTATTTTCCAGAACGTGGAGGTAAATCTCCGAAAATCCCCATGATGCGGCTGTCTCCTCGCACTTGCTGAGCAATTGTTGAGCAACTCCCTGCCGCCTGTACTCCGGGTGAACGGCTAAATTCGACAAATAAAGATAGTCAGAACTCGGGATTTGCCAAGGGAAGCGAGAACGCAGAGCCATTTCTACTGTTCCAGCCATACTCTCCGTTCGGTGCGATCGATAATTCTGCGTTCCTTCCTCCCGCGAGGCTAGCTCAGCAACCAGACAAATGTAATGTTCAGCCTTAGAACGCAGTCGATTTTTTAAATCTTCGTAAATGCCCAAACGCAACACCGGATACACCCATTCTACAAACCCCTCGCGGGAGTGAAAGCTCACGGCCAAAATATCGGCTAGCTGCGTCAAGTCGTTCGACGCAGCCGCCCGGATCGAAAAGCCTGAAAGTCCGGGAGTTTGTTGTTCGTGAGACGGTGAGGAAAAAAAGGAAGGATTCACAATTCCAGGTCACTATATATATTAATTTTTCAACGCTGGTTTCTAAGCTGCCCGCTTAGAAACTTCACTTCTGGTTATAACGTAATAGTTATAAGCTTTATAGACAAATATAGACACCTGTCTAGCAAGCCGTTTTGTAAGGTGTTACCCTTACCGGAGGTACTATTGCCCCCTGTATCCCCTCTACAAAAGCGTTGGGGAATGCTTTTCTGATGATATTTAACGAACCATTCACATCTGCATTAATCAAAGTCCCGTTTCGGGCCCGAAACAGTCCCCTCTTAATTCGCCTGCTTTGATAAGAATCTTGTTTGCATAAAGGTTCGTTATCCATAAAAGAACACTTATAGCCTTTCTCAAAAAGATGAGCTACCCGACGTGCATAGGCCGCCGTGGCCGCCGTGGCCGCCGTGGCCGCCGTGGCCGCCGTGGGCATACCT
>JAUBOH010000184.1:0-12446 GCA_036700145.1 Microcoleus occultus BM001215366 | reverse complement strand
CGCGGGTTGGCGATCGCGATTCTTGATGTTGAAGAAATGCGCCAGCAGGCGTGGCAAACTTTTTCTACATCTACCCTGATTCTACTGATTGGAATGGCAGCAATTTTGGCGCTGATGACAGTGATGATTCAGCGAACTGTCTTAAATCCACTCCAACGTTTGAACAAAGCAGTTACAGACAACAATGGCATTGACAATTTTGTCATGCCGAGTGGATTGCCAGACAACGAAATCCAATTCCTTGCTCAGACAATTCAAGCGGCGGCTACACGAGTAGAAACATACCAGCAACAACTCCGGCAGCAAGCCCAAGATTTGGAAAAAGCGATCGAGGAATTGCAACAGGCTAAAGAAGTCGCCGAAACCGCCAACCGCACCAAGAGCGAATTTCTCGCTAATATGAACCACGAATTACGCACACCCCTAAATGGCATTTTGGGTTATGCCCAAATCCTCCAACACGATCCGGCAACTACCCCGAAACAGATGAAAGGATTAGGCGTGATTCACCAATGCGGTTCCCATTTACTCACTCTCATCAACGACATTCTGGATCTGTCAAAGTTGGAAGTGCAAAAGATGGAACTCTATCCCCAAGATTTCCACCTGTCGAACTTCCTTTCCTCGACTGTGGATATGTGCCGCGTCAAAGCAGAACAAAAGGGCGTGGAGTTTCGCTATCAGCCCGGTAGCCACTTGCCTACAGCCGTTTATGCTGACCAAAAACGGCTGCGGCAAGTGTTGTTGAATTTGCTCAGCAATGCCATCAAGTGTACTGACTTGGGCATCATTACTTTCCGAGTTGAACCTGTGGGCGAACTAAGGGAATCCGGTGGGGTGCAACGGATTCGCTTTCAGATTAAAGATACGGGTATTGGTATTGCTTCGGAAAAATTAGCGATGATTTTTTTACCTTTTGAGCAAGCCGGAAAAGGCGATCGCAACAGCGAAGGCACTGGGCTGGGACTTGCCATCAGTCAACAAATCATTCAGAAAATGGATAGCGAAATTCACGTCGAGAGTGTAATGGGTAAGGGCAGTAGCTTCTGGTTTGAGGTAGACTTGTTGCCAGCATCGGATTGGACGATAGAAGATGTGATGGCCGATCGCAAAGTCATTGGCTATCAGGGCTCGCGACACAAAATTCTGGTGATTGACGATCGCACTGAAAATCGTCTCGTCATCATCAATATGCTGGAACCCCTAGGCTTCCAAGTGGCAGAAGCTGACAACGGACAAGCGGGCTTAGACGCAGCCCTTCAAATGCAACCCGACTTGATGATTACCGATGTACATATGGCGGTGATGGATGGCTTAGAAATGACTCGCCGCCTGCGACAACTGCCAGAGTTTGCGACTACGCCGATTATTGCTTCTCCAGCCACTCTGTCTCAGGTGGATATACAGGAAAGTCTGGATGCTGGTTGCAATAGTTTTTTCCCTAAGCCGATCGAATTTACTCGATTGCTCGCCGAATTGCAGCGACACCTGGAATTGCAGTGGATTTACCAAGAAACCGAGCCAGATGTGATTCAAATTACTGTCAGCAAAGCCCATCAGGTTAGGATCGTGATGCCGCCGCCCGCAGAACTGGCGGCCCTCTATCTCGCTGCCGAGGGTGGTTTTATGAGCGATATTCACCAGGAAGCCGATCGGCTGAAGCAATTAGCGCCGGAATATATTGCCTTTGCGAACCGAGTTCTAGAACTGAGTCAACAGTTTGATGAGGAAGCCATTATTCGTCTGATCGAGACAGCGGTTTAGCTGCTGCAAGTCCTAGACACAAAAATCGGTTTTTTTTTACCGAAATAGTGATTTTGATACTTTAACCCTCGTCAAAAACCCGGTTTATTTGGTATTTATATTGACACTCTTAGCTCTGATATCGTTTCCGGCTGCATCGGTATTGTTAAAACAGTTAACAGTCAACAGTCAACAGTTAACAGTTAACAGTTAACAGTCAACATCACCTGACGGTGCAACCGGAATTGATATGATTTACTACAAACTTTAACAAGAAAACTAATGTCAGTCAATTATATTTCTCAAGAAAACACAATTTTAGTGGTAGACGATACCCCCAGCAATCTGCAAGTATTATTTGATGTGTTGAGCGAACAGGACTACCGGGTGGCGATCGCCAAAAATGGTGAAACCGCTTTGCAACGAGTGCAATCGTCTCAGCCCAATTTGATTTTGCTAGACGTGATGATGCCTGGAATCGATGGATTTGAGACCTGTAAGCGACTCAAATCAAATCCCGATACTCGCGATATTCCAGTTATTTTTATGACAGCCCTTTCCGACTCGGTGGATAAGATTAAAGGGCTGAGTCTGGGTGCTGTGGACTACATCACCAAGCCGATCCAGCACGAAGAAGTCTTGGCCCGGATTCAGGTGCATTTACAACTGCGGAATGCCACCCGCATTATGGAACAACGCACCAAGGAACTCAACGAAGCATTAGAAAGTCTCAATCAAGCCCAAATTCATTTGGTACAAGGTGAAAAAATGTCTGCCCTCGGCCACTTGGTAGCGGGATTGGCGCACGAAATTAATAACCCGGTGAATTTCATTCACGGCAACTTGAGCCATGTCAAAGAATACACTCAGGATCTGTTGGACTTTGTGCAACTTTACCAGAAACATTATCCCAATCCGGTAGCAGAAATCCAGACACGGGGAGAAGAAATAGATTTAGAATTTTTACAAGCAGATTTTGTCAAGATGCTCGATTCGATGAAGATAGGTACGGATCGCATTCGTGAACTGGTGATTTCTCTCCGCAACTTCTCCCGCTTGGATGAAGGCTACTCCAAACCGGTTGATATCCATGTAGGTATCGACAGCACTCTGTTGATTTTGCAACACCGTCTGAAAGCCAGACCCGATTTTCCGGCGATCCGAGTTATCAAAAACTACGGGCGATTACCGGAAGTCGAATGTCACCCCAGTCAACTCAATCAGGTATTCATGAATATCCTGACTAATGCGATCGATGCTTTGGAGACATCAGGGGTCAGCAATAACCAACAACCGACGATTACCATCCGCACTTTCATTGGTGGTGATGATGCGATCGCGATTAGTATTGCCGATAATGGAGTCGGTATCCCGCAAGCGATTTCCTCTCAAATATTCAAGCCGTTTTTCACCACCAAACCTCTTGGAAAAGGCACTGGTTTGGGATTGTCTATTAGTCATCAAATTGTCACTGAAAAACACGGTGGCAAGATTGAGTGTTTTTCGACTCTGGGGCAGGGTACGGAGTTTGTAGTAGAGATTCCGGTGGGGTATTTAGTGGCATAAAAAATCCTAGTAGTAGGTTGGGTTGAGGCACGAAACCCAACACACGTTAATTGGAAGGGCTCTCCTGAGTTTATGGTGTAAAAGAGAGGGGTTAGTGATAGTTTCCTCAAAGTATCGACCTGAAAGCTTTACAGGACAAAGATTTTGCAATCAATCAGGTTGGCTTATAACCTGTACATCAGGAGAGTCATTGGAAATTGGGTTTCGTACCTCAACCCAACCTACAGAATAAAAGTCGATGGTTTGATCCGATCGCACGATCGGGCAATTTTTACAAAGCCACCCTTTCCCCTAAAATAACTTCTACCTCCTCTCAATCCAAAATCCAAAATCCAAAATCGATATGTCTCATTCCACCGATATCGTCACCCTCGCCCGCTGGATGGCCTCCGACTTCAGCAACCAAGCCCAAGCCTTTGAAAATCCTCCTTTCTTCGCCCATATCCGCGTCTGCATGAGACCCCTACCCGTGGAACTTTTGGACGGCGTAAGTCTGTATCTAGAACAAGCTTACGACATCGAACTCAACTCCCCGTACCGAGTCCGAGTGTTAAAATTAGTCCCAGTGGACGATCGCATCGATATCGAAAATTATGCGATCGTCAACGAAGAACAATTCTACGGCGCATCCCGCGATCTCCAAAAGCTCCAAGAACTCAAAACAGCCGAATTTAAACTAATGCCGGGGTGCACCTTTATTACGCACTGGACGGGCAGCAGCTTCAAAGGGTTTGTTGAACCCGGAAAAGGCTGTATGGTGGTCAGAAAAGGCAAAAACACCTATCTAGACAGCGAATTCGAGATTGATGGAGACAAATTTATCAGTCACGATCGGGGACGCGACCCGGAAACCGACGCCCACGTCTGGGGAGCCCTCGCCGGCCCCTTTGAATTCACCCGTCGGGCTAGCTTTGCGGACGAAATTCAGATTTGATCGAAAAATCTAGTCGGGATTTGGCAAACAACCCGGTTGATTAAAGGTTCACAATGCACCAATACCTGGTACATTAACGCAGTATTGGCAAGCAAGATTCACCGTTGTTTTATGAAAGTCCTGGTTATTGGTGGCGATGGCTATTGCGGTTGGGCAACCGCACTCTACCTTTCAAACAAAGGTCACGAAGTTGGCATCCTCGACAGCTTCGTGCGGCGGCACTGGGATCTGGAACTGTGCAGCGACACCCTCACTCCCATTGCACCGATTCAGCAACGACTCCAGCGATGGCAAGATTTAACGGGTAAGTCGATCGACTTGTTCGTCGGTGACATCACCAACTACGATTTTCTGTGCACCAGCATGAGAAAATTTGCACCAGAGGCTGTAGTCCATTTCGGCGAACAGCGTTCGGCACCTTTTTCGATGATCGATCGCGAACACGCAGTCCTCACCCAAGTCAATAATGTAGTTGGGACACTGAACCTGCTGTACGCCATTCGCGAAGATTTCCCCGACTGTCACTTGGTGAAATTGGGGACGATGGGCGAATACGGCACGCCGAATATTGACATTGAAGAAGGCTATATCACGATCGAGCACAACGGCCGCAAGGATACACTACCCTATCCCAAACAGCCTGGAAGTTTTTATCACTTAAGTAAAGTCCACGATTCCCACAATATCCATTTTGCCTGCAAAATCTGGGGCCTAAGAGCCACCGACTTAAATCAGGGCGTCGTCTACGGCGTACTTACAGATGAAACCGGCATGGACGAACTGTTGATCAACCGTTTGGACTACGACGGAGTATTCGGAACAGCTTTGAACAGATTTTGCATCCAAGCTGCGATCGGTCATCCTTTGACGGTTTACGGAACTGGCGGACAAACCCGCACCTTCTTGGACATTCGGGATACCGTGCGGTGCGTGGAATTGGCGATCGCAAACCCCGCCGAACCCGGACAATTCCGAGTCTTCAACCAATTCACTGAACAATTCAGCGTCGGCGACTTGGCGGGATTGGTGCAAAAAGCAGGAACGGCAATGGGATTAAAGGTGGAAATCAATCACCTGGAAAATCCCAGAGTTGAGAAAGAAGAACATTATTTCAATGCGAAAAACACCAGTTTGCTAGACCTTGGGTTGCAACCGCATTATCTATCAGATTCCTTGCTCGATTCTCTGCTGAATTTTGCTACAAAATATCAGCATCGTGTCGATAAAAACCAGATTTTGCCCAAGGTTTCTTGGCGGTAATTTCTGGGTTTAATCTAGGGGGAAGAGATTTTTTAACGAACCGCGAAGGCGCGAAGGGCGCGAAGTAAGAGGAAAGAAGGGAAGAGAGGAGAAGGGTTCGCCAGTTTTGAATGGATTTCGATCTATCTTTTTGCTCTGTGTCCTCTGTGTCCTCTGCGGTTAATTCAAAAAATCCTATCTGGTTTTTACTGCCGGCTTGTTTGGGAATAAATGCCGTGAAAACTAGAATTCTCATTCTGTTGTTTTTAGTTGTTTTGCCGGGATTTTCGGCTAGTGCAGTTTGTGCTTATTATTTAATGCCTGAATGGGCTGCACTTACAGCTAGTTATCAAAATTATCGCCGAATTAGCGAATCCCCATCTGCTTCGGAAAAGGAAATCTTAATTGCCAAAACAGCACAGGAAATTCACAGAATTAATTGCTTTGCAGAAGGCGTGGGATTGCTTTTAGGTGGGATAATTGTCTCAATTGGAATTCAGGGAATTTGCATCTTACCCCAAAAAACTCTCGATGGGAATTAGTTGTGGTAAAACTGCTAACAGAATCTTACTTAAATCAGGTAAGTAATTGGCCGAAAACTGGTCGTCACCTTTTGGCACAATTTGACGAGAATACTGTTGTAGTGTATCAAGCTTACCGTCCGGCGATCGGTCTTTTTGCAGCGGAACATGGTTATTTTGGTGGCGAATTCAGCCTGAATCGCATGAGTTGGATTAAGCCCAATTTTCTCTGGATGATGTATCGATCGCAATGGGGAACAAATCCCGGACAAGAAGTGATTCTGGCTGTTCGGCTTGTGCGATCGGCTTTTGATGAAATTTTAGCATCTGCCGTCCATTCAAATTTCGTTCCAGCAGTGTACGGAAGCGAAAAAGTATGGCGACAAGCTGTTAAAAGTTCGGATGTGCGGCTGCAATGGGACCCGGATCATCACCCAAGTGGTGCAAAATTAGAACGGCGGGCTATTCAACTGGGTTTGCGCGGCAGTGTTTTAGCTCGTTACGCGCGAGATTGGATTGTCAAGATCGAGGATATTTCCGAATTCGTGCAGCAACAGCGCCAGTATCTAGAAGGATCTCGCCCGGAATTACTGACACCCTCGGAGACAGTGTATCCTGTTATCGATCCCGACGTTTGCCAAAGGCTAGGATTATCTGCTCCCTAAGTAACTTATTTTTATGAAAATTGCTTTGTTCACTGAAACATTTTGGCCGAAAATTGATGGCATTGTGACGCGGCTGATTCACACTGTAGATCACTTGCAGCGATCGGGGGAACAAGTTCTAATCTTTTCCCCGGATTACGGAATTACAGAATACAAAGGCGCCCGAGTTTACGGTGTGGAGGGTTTGCCTTTGCCGATGTACCCGGAACTGAAAATGGCACTTCCTTCTCCGGCTGTCGGTCGCCAATTAGAGCAGTTTAAACCGGATATTATTCATGTTGTCAATCCGGCTATTTTGGGATTGGGCGGCATATATTATGGCAAAAAGTTCAACATTCCGATTTTGGCTTCTTACCACACGCATTTGCCGAAATATTTGCACCATTACGGTTTTGGAATGCTGGAACCTTTGCTGTGGGAATTGCTCAAAGGTGCTCACAATCAAGCAGAACTTAATTTGTGTACTTCTACGGCGATGGTGGAGGAATTGAGAAGTCACGGCATTGAGCGAGTAGATTTATGGCAGCGGGGCGTAGATACGGAAATGTTTGTCCCCGAATTGGCAAGTCCAGAAATGCGATCGCGCCTTTCGGAAAATCACCCAGACAGCCCCTTACTCCTCTACGTCGGCCGCCTCGGTGCGGAAAAAGAAATCGAACGCATCAAACCAGTCCTCGCAGCGATTCCTGACGCCCGCCTCGCCCTCGTGGGAGACGGCCCGCACCGTCAAACCCTCGAACAATATTTTGCTGGCACCCCTACTAATTTTGTCGGCTACCTCAAGGGGCAAGAATTGGCTTCTGCTTACGCATCTGCCGATGCCTTCATTTTTCCGTCGAGCACCGAAACCCTGGGCTTGGTGCTCCTAGAAGCAATGGCTGCGGGGACGCCCGTAGTGGCGGCGCGCAGTGGCGGAATTCCCGATATTGTCACCGACGGCGTTAACGGATATTTATTTGACCCTACCGACGAAGCAGGAGCCCTGACTGCCACAAAGCGTCTGTTTGCGAATCCCGAAGAACGGGAAACCCTGCGCCAAAACGCTCGCAAAGAAGCTGAACGCTGGGGTTGGGCCCAGGCCACTACACAACTGCGACGCTACTATCAATCGGTGGTATTTGCCCAATCCATGCCCTCTGCGGCTTAAATCTGTACCCTTTGCTGCATTTTTAAACAGCACCGACAGCTTAGCTTCGATCGCTCGATCGCTCCTCAGTAGACCTCTCCAAATAATTATTGTGGAACAGGTCTGCATCAAAGACCTGTTCCAGACTTGCTTTTCTTCAGAGGTCTAGTTTGTGGCGATCGAAATTTTTAGCTGGTTAGATAACCGTAGCTATCCTGCTGTTGCGTTTACCATTAGACTATGAGTAGCTTTGTAAATGCCTCATGCGTGGCAAAATAGCGCCCTTCATCAGACCGGATACGGTCGCTGAGTGCGCTAAAACAGTCACACCGCGCTGCAGACGAGCACAGAGCGTCAAATCTACATTGCAGTTTGCACCGCCGCAGAATCTCTTCCCCCATCGATGACCTGCGGGTCAGCCTACCCCTCTGAGCAAGCAGTTAATCATGACATTCTCCAATGCTGGTAGCGTTCTGGCTACACTGACTCAAGTCAATTTTATGGGGGCATTGACCTCCCGTGTTAAGAGCCTGCCAGTTCCTGAATTAGTGTGCCTGCTGGACTTTATCACGGCTGAATTTCAGCAATTTATCCGGGCGATGGACCTGATTAACAATGAAGCACTCGAAACTCTCTTAGAGCAACTGTTAGATGCCTTCACTGTCAAAATTGGTCAAATTCTGCAAGCAGACCGGACAACAATTTTTTTGGTTGACTCCAGCAAAAATCAACTTTGGCACAAAACAGTCGATGCCGTCACGGGCGAAGATGTAGAAGTTCGCTTGCCTATGGATGCAGGCATTTTAGGCTACGTGGCGACTACCGGAAAATCGATAAATGTCGTGGAGGGTCGATCGCACGAGCATTTTAATCCCGAAGTAGACGAACCAGCGGGCTACCAGATCGAGACCATCCTGTGTATGCCGATTTTTAGCAGCAAGAGCCAACACGAACCCGTAGCTGTCGTTAGACTGTTAAATAAAGCTGGCAACGTCCCTTTTACCGAGGAAGATGAACAGCAGTTTAAGGCTTTTGCTGATTCGATCGGGATTATTCTCGAAAGCTGTCAGTCTTTCTACGTCGTGGCCCGCAATCAGCGAGGGGTTGCCGCACTGTTGAGAGCTACCACTACTTTAGGTCAAAGTCTTGACTTGGAAACAACTTTGCGCGCTGTCATGGATCAAGCTCGGGACTTGATGCAAGCCGATCGCAGTACGCTATTTTTGTTAAATCGGGAAACCAACGAACTATGGACAAAAGTCGCCAAGGCCGACGGCAAAACGATCGTCGAAATCCGGATTCCTGCTAATAAGGGAATTGCTGGCTACGTGGCTTCGACCGGTCAACCCCTAAATATTACAGATGCTTACGACGATCCCCGCTTTGACCCCTCTACTGACAGGCAAACGGGATACCGCACTCGCACTGTCTTGTGTATGCCGGTGCATAACGCTAAAGGTGAGCTGATCGGGGTGACTCAGCTAATTAATAAGAACCAAGGCACTTTCACTACTTCCGACGAAGAGTTTTTGCGAGCGTTTAATTCCCAAGCAGGAATGGCGCTGCAAAATTCTCAACTGTTTCAGAACGTGATGGTGGAAAAGCAGTATCAAAAAGATATGCTGCAAAGTCTTTCAGATGCCGTAATTTCCACGGATTTGAAGGGGCGAGTTGTCACGATTAACGAAGCCGCGCTGGAATTGTTGGGCTGTCCGGTAAATCAAGATAAAAGCAAACACAATCCCCAGTTTTGGGAAGATAAACTTGTGAATCGCTATGTTTGGGAAGTTGTGCCGATCGATAATTTGCAATTTCGACTCGAAGACAGTCTCAACAATGCTGCCAGACATTACGTTCCCGAACAAAGTTTAACCCTCGGACTTTTGGTAGAAAAAGTACCAAATTCCGAAGAGGAAGAGGAAGAAGAAAATTATATTTTGGCAGTTCCCGATCGCACTGACCCTGATTTATATTATGCTTGGGGCGAAAACCGCGCGTGGACTGAGGAAGTAGCGCTGGCAGAATTAGCTAATTCCCAATCTCTATTTTCGCTGAGGAATTCTGCCCTGTATCACCCTTATTGTCCGCTACCAATCAAGAGCTCTCAAATTAAAGTAATTGAACGCAGTTTGAATTTGACTGTCAACCCGCTGATCAATCCAGAAGGCGGCGTGCGCGGCGGTTTAGTGGTGCTCGAAGACATTAGCCGCGAAAAGCGGATGAAAAATACGATGTACCGCTACATGACTCCTGGAGTCGTAGATAAAGTAATGGCCTTGGGCGAAGGCTCCCTAATGGTGGGCGAACGCAAAGAAGTTACTATTTTATTTTCCGACATTCGCGGCTACACCACGCTGACCGAAAATCTGGGAGCGTCGGAGGTGGTATCCCTGCTGAACGAGTATTTTGAGACGATGGTGGAGGCCGTTTTCCACTACGAAGGTACTTTAGACAAGTTTATCGGCGATGCTTTAATGGCGGTGTTCGGCGCGCCCCTGCCGCTGAATCCTCCCGAAAGTCACGGTTGGATGGCGGTTCAGTCGGCTTTAGATATGCGTCGGCGTTTGAAAGAGTTTAATGATTCTCGTCCCGGCGAAGATCCGTTTTGCTTCGGAATCGGAATTAGTTCTGGAGAGGTGGTTTCGGGAAATATTGGTTCCGAAAAGCGGATGGATTACACGGTCATCGGCGATGCGGTGAATGTGAGTTCGCGCTTGGAACAGCTTACAAAGGAGTACCGCTGTGATATAATTTTGAGCGAATTTACTTACAATTTGTGCAGCGATCGCATTTGGGTGCGAGAGTTGGACAAGGTGCGGGTTAAAGGCAAAAATCAGCCGATCGGCATTTACGAGTTGGTGCAAAATATTGCCGATCCTCTGGATGGGGAAACCCAAAAGTTTTTGGAACTTTACAGCAACGGTCGGGATGCTTATATTGCTAGAAATTTTCAGAAAGCTATTAGTTTTTTTGAGGCGGCTTTAGTGATGCGACCGGGCGATCGACCTGTGGAAGTTCACCTACAGCGCTCCCTCAGCTATTTGGAAGTACCCCCGCCTCAAGATTGGGACGGCGTGCATACTATGACAACGAAGTAGTATATCGTATCACATCCGAGTGCCAAAATGTAAAAAGATTGGATAAAGTTTTGATATATTCCTTATGACAGAGTTAACAATTGGAAAAATGTGAAAACATAAATCGGATGCCAGATTAAAGTTAGTATTTATTTCCAGGCCAACAATAAAATGAATTACTTATCTGTTCCGAATGCCACAAAAGCCGATCGCATTCTGGTGGTAGATGACGCACCAGATAATGTTTTGTTGGTGCAGACAATTCTGGAAGAAGAAGGTTACGAAATTAGCACGGCGGAGAACGGCTTTTCCGCCTTGAGCCAAATTGACAAGTCAGCCCCGGATTTGGTACTGCTAGACGTAATGATGCCGGGAATGGACGGTTACGAAGTCACCCAGCGAATGCGACAAAATAAAGAATTGCCCTTTATCCCGATTTTGCTGATCACAGCTCACGACAGTGCGAGCGTAGTCCAGGGACTGGACATGGGAGCAGACGATTTCATCCGCAAACCCGTGGAAATGGACGAACTGCTGGCGAGGGTGCGATCGCTCCTGCGGCTCAAACACAGCGTAGACGAGCGCAATTCGATCGCCCTCCAGCGCGAAGATTTTGTCTCCCGACTCGCTCACGACTTGCGGACGCCCCTAGTAGCAGCCGATCGAATGCTAACTTTAATGCAGCAGGGAGCTTTGGGAGAAATCTCGCTCCCCATGTGCGACGCTTTCGGGACAATGGTTCGCAGCAACCAAAACCTGATCGCGATGGTAAATATGCTGCTGGAAGTCTACCGCTACGAAGCAGGCCGCAAATCCCTAAGTTTCGCTCCCGTGGACTTGCGCCAGTTGATTACAGAAGTAGCTGAAGAACTCGCTCCCCTAGCCGATGCTAAAAGTTTGTCGGTGAATTTAGACTTGAGTGAAAGTGCAGAAAGTGCTCCGATTGCGAAGTATCCGGGCGATCGTCTGGAACTGCACCGCTTGCTGACAAATTTAATCGGAAATGCGATAAAATTCACCGACAGCGGCTCAATAGATGTCCGCTTAAAAGCTGCCAATTCACCTGCTTATACTAGCTTCAAAAACCAACCGCTGGCATGGGTAATTATTGAAATCAAAGACACCGGCCCCGGCATTTCTGGCGCAGAACAAGCAAAGTTATTTGAAAGGTTTGGCCCGGGAACTCACAAGAAATCGGGCACGGGTTTGGGACTGCACCTCTGCCGCCAAATAGTCGAAGCTCACCGCGGCACGATCGAGATAAAATCTGAGTTGGGCAAAGGCAGTTTGTTTACTATTCGCTTGCCTTGTTAGAGCGAGAGAATTAATTTTAACTGTAGGGTGCGCCACAGCCGCCTTAGATCATGTCTGTTTGAAGAGTTATCATACTTTTTTTCTTCGACTATGCCCGCAAGCCCACGGAGGCCACGGAGGCCACGGAGGCCACGGAGGCCGTATAAGTTTCATAAGTAATTAACCGGACTTGATATTACGAGTGATATCATGTCCGGTCGATTACCATAAAAAACGGTTTGTAGTGCGGACTTAAGTCCGCAACAAGCGAGCGGACTTAAG
>JAUBOH010000183.1:0-12480 GCA_036700145.1 Microcoleus occultus BM001215366 | reverse complement strand
GTCCCCCTTCTTAAGGGGGATTTAGGGGGATCTCCGGGGAATTAACAGTGTTAACTGAACCGTATTGCCTTATACCTATCCAATGGTTCTTTCAATCACTACTCTATTCCGAAGGCAGAAGGCAGAGATAAAGAAACATTCTGCTTAACAGCTATTTGACTGTCAAATAAGCTAACAGCGCCGACTCCAGGGAGATTTATTGCTGTAGTGCCGATCGCATAATTCAGCTTAGTATCGAACCCCATCAACTCAGAAAGTGTCCCGAAGTCTGCGATCGAAGCACTAATCTTATCTCCTGACACCGGAGAGTCGAACGCACCACCATTAGTCAGAATATCCAGTATATCCAGTGATTGCGATCGCCGGGGAGTTTCATTCTCCAAAGCCAGCCCAAAAGCCAATATTTGAGTAAACTGAGTAGCGCTAAAATTATTGTCGCTCACTAACACCAAAGATTGCTGTCCGTTCGGCAACACCGGCCCCAAAGTCATACCTTCAACATTATCCAAACCAGTCGGCAAACGCAGGCTGTCAAAATTGAGCACCAAGCGTTTCTCAACAGGTCTGACAGTATTAATGTTAATCGCATTCAGCGCATTAATACCGCTGATGTCGCTGGCTCCGTTTAGCCGTACTTCATAGAGTTTGATCGTATTTCCAGTGCCGGGTGCGCCTGTCGAAAAAGAGCGTTCTAGTGCTAACAAAGTGCCGCGATTGTCTAAAGCCAACAGTTCCACTAAACCGTTTGTACTAAAAGCTGTCTCTGGAACTGCTGGAAGTGCCACCGGGTCAGTTACATAAAGAAATTCTTGTTCCGGCTGTCCTGTGGTTAAATTGTATTTGAGAATGCGCGATCGCGAACCAGTATTAATTGTCGCCAGCGGCCCATCTTGCACCAAAGCATTCTCCGTTGCTGTAAACAAGAATTTCTCGTCGGGAGTGATAGTAACGTTTTCAAAAGCTAAATTGTTGCGAACTCCCGCTGTTGGCGTATCTCCTGTATCAACAATTTGATTGTTGTTAGTATCCTGAACCACAGGAACAAACTTTGACGGTATTGGTAATTGTCGCAACAGGCGGCCGCTTCCTAAAGCAAACTCGTTCACAAATGGACTCTGAACTCTCGCAGCACCCAAGTTAGGACTGACTTCGCCTTCGGAGGAAACAAACACGGTGCGGTTACTCGTTAAACCGATGCCTTCCGGGTCGAGAGTATTAGTAGCAAAAGGTTGATTGTTTTGGTTGAGTAGAGTTGTCACCCCAGAGAAATTAATCCCGGAACTAGACAGCGCACCCGAACTTAAATCGATATTCAGAGTATAGAATCGAGCCGGATTTCTTTCCGATCGATCGTCAGAAATACTGTAATAGCGGTTGTTAAGTTGGTCGTAATCAATGCCAGAAAGTCCGCCGAGTTGAGTTCCTTCTACAGTGACGGAACCTGTTGCATAAGTAGCTTGTCCGAGGAAGTTGATATTTCTGACACTGGTGCGGGGAGAGCGATCGCCCACAGCAATATCTGCCCAAACTAAACTGTGGTCAGAAGTAGGTGTAGTGTCCGCAGTTTGGCGATCGCCCACCAATCTGTACAACGGATCTGTCGTCAAAGGCCAAAATACCGCAGCATCATTAACTGGCAAGTCAGAGGACGGCAAAACATAATCAACTCGCAGATTTCCCGAACCCGTTCCTGCATCTCCAAAATCCGCCGTATCAAAAGCCGGATTGCCTTTTTGGTTGACATTATTACCGCCGTCTGCTACTTGTTGAATTCCGCCTAAACTGGCAGGAATTGCGCTAGTGACTCCCGCATTTACTCGCGAGTTATTTAGCAACTGCAAAATCGCATTGTCAAAACTATCTCCATCAACCGGATCGGCATTTTGGTCGCCCATAATTACGAAACTAGCATTGGGGGCAAGTCCGCCAACTGTACGGCGGTCGTCGTAAATATAACTACCTTTGCCGGGAGTAACGTAATCTGCCCACAAGCGAATTTCATCATGATTTCGCTTGCCGTTTCTGTCTTCCGGGCCGTCAAATACAGGCGGGGTTGGATGACTGACTAAAGCGTGAACAATGTCGCCGTTGATATTAATTGGCACATCCCAGTGACTTTTTGACGAAAGGCGAAACACGTTTAATTCAGCAGGCGAGTAATAGTCATTTGCTGCGGGGGTAGCCGAGTCATCCGGCAAAAATGCCCCCGGCATATCTTTCCACAGAAAGTTTTGGAAGGTGCGAATATTGGCAGTATCAATGGGATATTTCGAGTACAAGGCCATTCCGTATTGTCCGGGAAAATCCCCAAACCCGAAAGCGTCGTTTCCGTATCCGTTTGCGCCAATTTCTGTGACAGCGGAACCGTTATTGTCTAAATCTAAACCGGAAGCAATGCCCGTGTTAGAAGGGGCAGTATAGCGAAAGGGATAGTTAACAGGAGTTGCGCCGTTTTGACTGACTGACAGATAGTTTTGCTGAAACAAATTTAGCGATGTGTTGCTGCTGTCGTAGTCAAATTCGTTAATTAACAAAACATCTGGATTTACACGCTGAATTGTTTCAGCCACATTCTTTGCTTGCTGGTTGTTGGGAGTTGAAAGGTCTGTAATTAATCGACCTGCACTACTGCGGTTCAAAGAAGCGTTGAAGCTAGAAAAGCGCACCCCAGGAACTGGGTTTTGGGCGACAGTGAAATCTGCTGCATCCAAGGAGTTGACTCCCTCAAAAATCGCGAGAAATTCGTTAGTTCCTGTATCTCGGAGAACAATACTGTTGCTGGAATTACCGGTACCTCGAGAAATATCGATGTTTGCCAGGGAGATTCCGCTTAAACTGATTAAGTCTTGACCTTTGACAAAATCGGTGATGAGATCGGCATTTTCTAGTTGGGAACCGCCTGTGGTGCGCGTTCCGATCCGCCCGATCGCGAAAATGTCTTTACCACCACCACCTGTTAAAATGTCGCGGTCGAGGTCGCCGGAGAGAAAATCGTCTCCTTCGCCGCCTTGAAGCGTATCGCGGTTTCGGCCGCCGTAGAGTGCGTCATTTCCCGCACCGCCCACTAAAAAGTCATTACCGGGATTGCCAAAAAGCCGATCGTTTCCTTCCCCAGAGGAGATGGCATCATCGCCCCCCAAGCCAGAAATTAAGTCGGCGGCGATCGTCCCATTTAATGTATCGTTCCCTGATGTGCCGTTAATTGCTGCCACGTTAAGTCACTCCTCTATACCGCTGAAGTCAAATATTTTCGGCTTTGGGAGTATAGTCTCACGCTAAGATTAAAGACTGATTATTTACTGGTTAAACACTAGCTCACTTTCTTTCCTTGAGCCGATCGCTGAGTTTCTAATATCTCAAATCGAATGATTCACACAACAGTAATACTCGCCATGAGTGCCGATGGCAAAATTACAGATACCGCCCTCACCGCCGCCAGATTCGGTTCAGCTAACGACAAATCTCACCTCGAACAACAAGTCGCCAACAGTGACGCAGTTCTCTTCGGAAACGGCACTTTACGCGCCTATGGAACCACTTTAAGAGTAACTTCCCCTGATTTGATCAAACAAAGGGAAGAGCAAGGAAGGCCGCCGCAACCGGTGCAAATTGTATGTTCTCGATCGTGCAAATTTGACCCCAACTGGCGATTTTTCCAGCAACCTGTTCCCCGCTGGCTGCTAACTGGAAATGACGGAGACACGTCAGAAGAGGACACGGCAGTGCTGTTTCCCTACCCGATGACAGACTGTAGGGACACGGCATTGCCGTCTCCATCTCCGACGCCAGACAGTAAGTTCGATCGCACTTTAATCGCCAACACCATAGCAGGAGAAATCGATTGGATCGATGCTTTTCAACAGCTAGAAACCCTCGGAATCAAACGTTTGGCAATTTTGGGCGGGGGAAAACTCGTCGCGTCTGTGCTCGCTGCGGGCTTGATAGACGAGCTCTGGCTGACGGTGTGCCCGCTAATTTTGGGCGGCGCGGATGCACCGACACCTGTGGAGGGAAAGGGTTTTTTAGCGGATTTAGCGCCGAAATTGGAGCTTTTGACGGTCAAACAGGTGGGACAAGAGGTGTTTTTGCACTATAGGTGCGATCGAACTCTAGAGGGCGGGCACTCTTGGCACCGCCCCTACATTTGATTTGTCACAGGAGTATGGAACAGGGGAAATTGTATTAACTTAAATAAAGTTCGATCGCTCTACGCTCAAATCTCCCTATGCTGAAACAGACCAAGCCTCAATATTCTGTAGCCTGGATTAGCAAACTAGCAGACATCCCGCAAGCATCGTGGGATGCTTTGGCGATGCCGCTAAAAACGCCTTTTCTCGAATGGGATTGGCTGAACAATCTCGAAACTTCTGGTAGCGCGACAGGGAAAAACGGTTGGCTGCCGCATCACTTGACAGTTTGGCGAGACAAACAGTTGATTGCTTGTGCGCCGCTTTATGTCAAAAGTCACAGTTACGGCGAATTTGTATTCGACAATCAATGGGCTGATTTAGCTCAACGTTTGGGGATTCAATACTATCCGAAATTGATGGGAATGACGCCGTTTACTCCGGCTGAAGGCTATCGGTTTTTGATTGCTGATGGGGAAGATGAAGATGAGTTAACTGGGATAATGGTAAGTGCGATCGACCATTTTTGCGATCGGCACAATATCTCTGGTTGCAATTTCCTGTATGTCGATCCCGTCTGGCGCGATCGCATGGAACAGCACGGTTTTAGCGCTTGGCTGCACCACAGTTATATTTGGCAAAATCAAAGCTATCAAAATTTTGACAACTATCTAGGCGCATTTAATGCCAACCAGCGCCGCAATATTAAGCGCGAACGGAAAGCTGTGGAAACAGCAGGTTTGTTGGTCAAAACTTTGACTGGCGATGAAATTCCGCAAGCGATGTTCGGGCAAATGTATGCTTTTTATGAGAATACTTGCGACAAGTTTGGCTGGTGGGGAAGCAAGTATTTGACGAAGCGGTTTTTTGAACAGTTGCAGGACAATTATCGCGATCGCGTTTTGTTTGTCGCCGCCTACGATAAGGAAGACGAGAGACAGCCGATGGGAATGTCTTTTTGTCTGTATAAGGGCGATCGAATGTACGGACGTTATTGGGGCAGTTTGCAGGAAATTGACTGCTTGCACTTCGATGCTTGTTACTATACACCGATCGAATGGGCGATCGATCGGGGCATCCAAACCTTCGATCCCGGTGCGGGCGGGCGGCACAAAAAACGGCGTGGCTTTCCAGCAACGCCCAATTATAGTTTGCACCGATTTTACAACAACCGTCTGGCGCAAATTCTCAAGTCTTATATCGGTCAAATCAATGAAAGAGAGCAGGAAGAAATTGATGCAGTAAACGAGGATTTACCTTTTACTAAGTTACCTCCTTTGTCACTCGGCGATTAAGTGGGAATTGGGCATTGGGCATTGGGCATTGGGCATTGGGCATTGATGTCAACTTAAGAATGAAATTCTTTTATTATGGATTTCGATCTTGATTTGACATCAATGCGAACAGTTAACAGTTAACAGTCAACAGTCAACAATCAACCAATAACTAATTCAAAATTACCTTGCCATCTTCCTGAACTTCCATCGATTTTGTATCAGCGCCCAAGTCAGTTGTGGCCCCAAAACTTACTTGCAACATTCCCGGCGTAGCGGTTGCTTGGGGGCGCACCAACAGCAATCCGCCGTCTGGACGCTGGTAAGTGAGGGTGATTGGTACTTTGATGTTTTTGAGCAAAATTTCCGATTGTTCGCCCAGAGTGCGCGGTGGGGTAACGCCAATCACTTGATAATTAATGACGGCATTGGTGGTATTCACGAGTTTAATTGCTACCATGCCCTCCGTCGGCGTTACTCGCCCACTTGGCATCGGGAAGCGGGCGGGGGGGTCTTGGGGTGTGGCGGGCATTACATTGGGCCTGGGACTCGCAGCGGGGCCCGGAGTCGCAGCGGGGCCCGGAGTCGCAGCGGGACTCGGTTCGCTGACAGGCTTTCCTGGTGCGGGAGTGGCTGCGGGTTGGGATACGGGTTTTCCTGGTTGGGGCGGCGGGCCGCCGGCTTGTCCAAGTGTTGCGATACTGACGAGTAAACCCCCGCAGGTGGCTGCTAGCAAGCTGATTTTTTTCAACGGTAGATTGTGGCGAAACATAAATAACTCCTCACGAGTTCGATCGAGGTTTTCTAACAACGTTTATGTTAATCTATGGCGGAATTGAATTTTTATAGCAGAAGGAAGAAGGAAGAAGGAAGAAGGAAGAAGGAAGAAGTAGTAATAGCAAGGGTTTCAGCGATTAAGAATGCGATGCACGCTCGCGAAGTCGAAGTGTCCTCGCCATCTGGCGCGGTTATGATAGCTGGGTTTGGGCGCGAGGTAGAAGGAATCAGGGTTTGAGGGATAGATTTTTTAACCGCTCCAGCGCCACAGGGCGCAGAGGAAGAGGGGAAGAGGGGAAATCTTAGGGGCGGGATGTTTCTGATTTGTGGTAAGTGAGGGTGACGCTAACAACTGTACCTCGATCGAGTTGGCTGTCGATGCGGATTTGGCCGCGGTGATTTTCGACAATGGCTTTGGCGATGGCTAATCCTAAACCGGAACCGGCGGCGCTGCGGTGGGTGCGGGCTGGATCGGCGCGGTAGAATCGATCGAATATGTGCGGTAATGCTTCTGGGGAAATACCGATTCCGGTGTCTGTTATTTTTACTTGTAGTGCTCCATTTAACATCGGCGAAGTTCTTTTGCTTTTAGCTGCAAGCTGCAATTCTACTTGAATTTTGCCGCCAGAGGGCGTGTACTGGACGCAGTTGCTGACGAGATTGGTAAACAGTCGGGCTAGTTGATCCCAGTCTCCCAATACTGTAAAGTTGTCCTCGGTGTTAGGTCGATCGACTATTTCCAAAGATAAAGAGAGATTTTGGGTTGTGGCGATCGCCAGTTGTTCTTCAATCACTTCAATCAACAAAGCATCTAGAGGCACATCAACCCACTGCTGCTGCACGATTCCACTATCTTGTCTCGCTAAAAACAGCAAATCGTCAACCAAGCGTCCCAAACGGCGCGTCAGGCGTTCGATAACCTGTAGCTGTTGATGTTGCTGCGGTTCGATATCCGGTTCCGCCAAAGCGACTTGGACGTTTGTTTGAATAGTGGCGATCGGGTTTCTAAGTTCATGGGAAGCATCAGCCGTAAACTGTTTGAGACGCCCATAAGATTCTCGCACAGGTTCCATCGCCAATCCCGACAGCAGCCAGCCAATAGCCGCCACACAAATTAGCGTTAAACTCGCACCAAAAATTAAATCGAGAATTAGTTGGTGAGTCGGCTTTGTCACTTCAAACCAAGGATGGCTGACTCGCAAATATCCCAAAACTTGGCGACCGATTTCTACTCGTTGCGTAACTTGTCTGAGAGAATAGTTTTGAGTTGTCCGAATGCTAACCGGTTTTGTCGAGACGCGATTTGCATTTTGGGCGATCGAATCGAGGATATTTTCCTCCCAACTTGCATTCAAACCCCGATCGAAATCTCTAACTTCTTCACTCTGCACCTCTGCGGTTAAATCCCTCTTCTCTCCTCCCTCAAACCGCAAGTTACGATCGACCCAAACGGTCTCCCCCGTGCGGTTAGCGTGAATCGGAATATTCAGCGGTTCCGACAAAGTAGACCACAATAATTCGCCCGTAGGACTGAACCATTCTAAATCAATGTGGTCATCTTCTACTGCATCCGTGCTGTCTCGAAAACTCGCCTGAATATTTACTTGCGACTTAGTTTTAGCTCCGGTAACAAGAGAAGTTAGCGGTTCGATAACGAGAGTGCGCTCTACTACTTCGACAACGTGATTGAGAGTGTCGTCAATGCGATCGATTAAAGTATTGCGGACGTAGAAATAGAAACCAGTGGCGAATACAAGTAACAAAACGGCAGTAACAGCAGTGTACCAAATCGCGAGGCGGCGGCGAGTAGCTTGAAACATTGGAAATTTGAGAATTGGGATTTTTTTGAAACTAACCGCGAAGACGCTAAGATCGCGAAGTAAGAAAAGAGGGAGAGAAGCTTAAAGGGATTGTGAAGTAATAACTATTAACTAATCATTAATAACTATAACCTTCTTCTCTTGTCTTCCTTCGTGTCCTACCCTTCGGGAACGGCTTCGCCGAACGCGCCTTCGCGGTTCGTTAAAAAAAGCCTGATGCGCCAATCATCCAAAAAAACTCTAATAATTTCCATTTTTAATACTTCAGACAGATGTGAAGAGAGCTGTCACCCTAGTATTATACTCGCGAAACTTTGTAGGTGAAGTGCTGTGAACAAGTTTTTATTCCGGGCTGCGATCGGGCTGTTAATGGCATTTTTTGGAGCAATCACCTATTTTACCAGCGACGTACAAAATCCCGTAACTGGAGAGAGACAGCGAGTGCAGCTTTCTCCCCAACAAGAGATATCTTTGGGATTGCAATCGCGATCGCAAATGGCGGCCAAGTACGGCGGGCTTTATCCTAGCCAGACAATTCAACAATATGTCGATCGAGTCGGCGGACGAGTTGTCAACGGTTCGAGTGCGAAACAAGCGCCTTATCCGTTTGAATTCCACCTGCTGCGAGACGCCCAAACTGTCAATGCTTTTGCTCTACCGGGAGGACAAGTTTTCATTACTGCGGGGCTGCTGCGGCGGCTGAATTCCGAGGCGCAGTTGGCTGCTGTACTTGGGCACGAAGCCGGCCACGTTGTCGGGCGCCACGGTGCGGAACACTTGGCAAAACAGCAGTTGGGCAGGTCTTTGGTAACGGCGGTTGGGGTGGCTGCTAGCGACGATCGCGGTGGCGGACAGCAGGCAGCATTAATTGCTCAAGCTGTCAATCAAGTTGTCGGTTTGCGCTACGGTAGGTCTGATGAACTCGAGAGCGATCGGCTCGGTTTTCGGTTTATGACTGAGGCGGGTTACGATCCTAGAGGTATTGTTGAGGTGATGCAAATTCTCGGTGCCGCTAGGAAGGGCGAAGCGCCGCCGGAGTTTTTGAGTTCTCACCCGAATCCTGAAAATCGCGTGGAAAAACTGCAAGCTTTAATCGCGCAAAGTTTCCCTAACGGCGTTCCAGCTAATTTGGTGTCTGGACGGGAAGAGTTTGCTAAGAATGTATCTGGAGGTTAGCCAGAATTACATCGCTATTCAAAAAGATTTCATGCTAAAGGCGGATCTAATTTGGGTGGGAAGTTGCCACGATCGACTTAAAGAGCGATCGAGCAATGTAAAAATTTAGAACCATGATTCAATCTTGGATGATTATCGGCGGCGTGACTTTCGCAGTCGCCTTCGGTACTCTGTTTTTCAAACTCCGCGATATTAACTGGGCCGTCAAACTTCAAAGACCTGACTGGATGTTTTTCGAGCCTGCTATTCCGTTAATTTGGACGGTGATTTTTGCCAGCGGTGCCGGTAGCGCGTATGTCGTGTGGGAACAGGAACCCGCGAGTCTCAAAACATGGCTGCTGATGGCTTTGTACTTGCTTTTAGAAATTGTAACAGTTGCTTATATTCCTGCTACTATCAGAGCCAAAAGTCTGAAAGTAGGGACGATTTTGGGAGGGGCTGGCGAGATTTTGGGAGTTGTGCTGACGTTGGCTGTTTTGCCGATTTCTCAAACCGCGGCTTTGTTACTTTTGCCCTACGCGATTTGGGGTGCGATCGGCACTTATACCACTTGGAAAATGATTCAGTTAAACCCAGAAGCTGCCTAAATATCGGGTGCTACTAACGAACCGCGAAGACGCGAAGCTCGCGAAGGAAGATAAAAGTGATTCAGAAGTAATAACCATTAAGTAACTATTAACCAACCCTGCACAACTACTATAACGCTCTTCTCTTCTCTTCTTCTCTTCCTTTGCGTCCTTTGCGCCTTCGCGGTTCGTTTTCAATCTCAAATCCATGCTACCCGGTTAACCGACCCGATCGAGTGAGGAAATCCGCTTGACAGTGCGTGCGTATTTAATGGCAAAATAGGTGAATAAAACAAATTTAACTAAAAGGACGATCGCGATCGATGGCAATTAAAGACCAGCCCCAACCCCCTCGTTTTAGGCAAATTAGCAATGTCTTGTTATTGCTATCAAGCTTGTTTCTGCTAGCAAACATCTTTTTGCCTAATTTGTTCGGGCCTCAAATTCCCCAAGTGCCTTACAGCTTGTTCGTTCATCAAGTCCAAGAACAAGATGTAGTTAGAGCTTCGGTTGGTCAAAATGAAATTCGCTACCAACTCAAAGGCGAAGGCGAAAAACCAGGTCAAATTCTGTCAACCACCCCGATTTTTGACTTGGAACTTCCCAAACTTTTGGAAGAAAAAGGCGTTGAATTTGCGGCAACTCCCCCTTCTAAAAATGGCTGGATTGGCAGTGTTTTAAGCTGGGTGGTTCCGCCGCTGATTTTTGTGGCAATATTTCAATTTTTCATGAACAGACAGGGTGGCGGGCCACAGGGCGCGCTGTCGATCGGCAAAAGCAAAGCTAAGGTCTACGTGGAAGGCGAATCGGCGAAAATTACGTTTGCTGACGTGGCTGGAGTAGAAGAAGCTAAAACAGAATTAGTCGAAGTTGTTGAGTTCCTGAAAACTCCAGACAGATTTACGGCAATTGGCGCGCGAATTCCGAAGGGCGTGCTGTTAGTCGGGCCGCCGGGAACTGGTAAAACTCTGTTAGCAAAAGCAGTGGCTGGTGAAGCTGGTGTACCGTTTTTCAGCATCTCCGGTTCGGAGTTTGTAGAATTGTTTGTAGGTGTCGGTTCTGCGAGAGTCCGAGATTTATTCGAGCAGGCTAAGAAGCAAGCTCCTTGTATTATTTTCATTGATGAATTGGATGCGATCGGCAAATCTCGCAGCACAAATGCTGCATTCGGTGGGAATGACGAACGCGAACAAACTCTCAACCAACTATTAACTGAAATGGATGGTTTTGCAGCGGGAAATACTACGGTAATTGTGCTGGCTGCAACTAACCGCCCGGAAAGTTTGGATGCTGCTTTGTTGCGCCCAGGCCGTTTCGATCGCCAAGTTTTAGTCGATCGCCCCGACTTATCTGGCCGCGAAGCAATTTTGAACATTCACTCGCAAAAAGTGAAGTTGGGCCCGGATATTGACTTGAAGGCCGTCGCCACTCGTACCCCCGGTTTTTCGGGCGCAGACTTGGCAAATTTGGTCAATGAAGCTGCTTTGTTAGCAGCCCGCAACAAGCGACTAACTGTAGCGCAGGAAGACTTTTATGAGGCGTTTGAGCGCGTTGTAGCTGGCTTGGAAAAGAAAAGCCGGGTGCTCAACGAAAAAGAGAAAAAGATTGTGGCTTATCACGAAGTCGGACACGCGATGGTTGGCGCTGTGATGACTGGCGGCGGCGAAGTTGCGAAAATCTCGATCGTCCCGCGCGGTATGGCTGCATTGGGTTACACGTTGCAAGTACCGACTGAAGATCGTTTCTTGTTGGATGAGTCGGAATTGCGCGGTCAAATTGCGACTTTGTTGGGCGGGCGATCGGCTGAGGAAGTCGTGTTTGGTAGCATCACTACCGGCGCTTCCAACGACTTGCAAAGGGCGACTGATTTAGCTGAACGGATGGTGACGACTTACGGGATGAGTAAGGTTTTGGGGCCTCTAGCTTACGATCGCGCTCAACAATCGTTCCTGGGGGATGGTATGGGAAATGCGCGCCGTGCGGTGAGTGCTACAACTGCTGAGGCGATCGACCAAGAAGTCAAAGAAATTGTGGAAACTGCACACCAGCACGCTTTGGATATTCTGAAAGCTAATCGGGAATTGTTGGAAACAATCACGCAGAAGCTGTTAGAAACTGAGGTAGTGGAAGGCGAGGCTTTGCACAAATTACTGGCTGAAGTGCTGCCTTTAGATAAGGCTGCGGCTTGAGTTTAAAACGGTTAAATCGGACTTACGGATGAGGCCCAGAAACCGGGTTTTTACGAGAAGACGCGCTGTAGGCGCAGATTCCGACAAAAAACCCGGTTTCTTTATTCGGAGTGCGTAATTCCTGTTAAATTAAACCGTTGTAGAGATAATTCAGCTTAAAATGTCCTCTGGATTTATCCCCATTTCTCGCAGTTTTTCAGATAGGCGATCGGCTTTTTGCTGTGCTTGTTCCATTTGTCTCGACAACTCCACGTAAGACAAAAACTTCAATCCGTCGGGACGATAAATTTCCAAGTCTCCCGATGCAGTTTCAAAACGTATCTCCAAACGCGGACTTACCCAACCTTCCATTGATTCAATATAGTTAAGTTCTCCGTCACTTCGCAGCCAACCCATTAACTCATTATCCTCTGGATCGTAGACATAATATTCTTCGACTCCATAATTCTCGTAGAACTTAAACAGCTTAAACATTGCTGTCATACGGTTGCCGGGCGAGATGATTTCAAAGACAACTTGCGGCGCAATATTATCTTCAAGCCACTGTTGGT
>JAUBOH010000182.1:0-12516 GCA_036700145.1 Microcoleus occultus BM001215366 | reverse complement strand
TCAACCGCCGCTGGGGCGCTAACTGCTGCGGTATCCCGCGAACCGGCTTGAAAATCTCGCTTTGTGGTATGGTTTGTGCCCCCGTATTTTTTGGGAACGGGAATGTGTCTCGGATACCGATAGTTCCAGTTTTGACCGCGATATTTGCCCGCAACTTCGCCTTCTACCATATCCACTGTCGGAATGTCGTACTCGTAGTTGGCGCCGCGATAAGTGAGTTTCATATTTTTCGATCCTTATATTCAGATAAAAAGGGCAGTCAGGTCAGCTTTGCTTTTGTTGGCTAAAACTTTTTTAGTTTCTGTATTCAATTATACTGTTTTTTAACATAAACCCATTGTGTTTACAAGAATTAATATTTTGATGGGGGAAAGGGCAGGAAAAAACCCGCCGCAGCGGGTTTAATCGAGATTTTGACTAATTTGAGTCGCACTAGGCTCGAAACTGCTTTGGTTCCGAAGAACTACCCGACTGTTACTTGATCGGTTTGCACGCCTGCGGCACCTTCTTCAGCAGAGGCGATCGCCACTAACTTGTCGAGAATTTCCTGACTGGGAACTTGACCTTTGAGAACAACCGTGCCGCTGAGTTGAGCCACATAAACAGTCTCGATATCAGCAACTTCTGAATCGCCGTCAAAAGCTAAAGCAACCCGCTTCGCCAAGCCGCTTTCGTCAAAATTTCCGTCTGGGCCGACTTTCGCAGGGGCGATCGATTGCGCTTCGGCAGCTTGCTGCACTACTTGTGCCATCGGTTCAGCCTGGGGTTCAGGCTTTTCGAGTCCGAACAGTCTTTTAAACCAACCCATAGTGAGTCTCCAGAAAATACACTTTTTCCAAGATACCTCTAGAATTCCAAAAGACTCGTAATTGTTGCAAAACTCAGCAAAATTTCTCAGAATGTTTTCGGGCCCGACTTTCAAAATCTAAAATCTCCAATGGTATCTTTATGTTGATGTTGCTATTTTATGTAGGGGACGATCGCTACGCCGCAGATTGCAGGCGCGTAGTCGAAGTAGTTCCCACTGTCACCTTGAAAAAACTCCACAACGCGCCGGAATACATTGCCGGTTTGTTTAACTACCGGGGACATCTCGTCCCGGTCATCGATTTGTGCCAAATGATACAGGGGACGGCGGCCCGCGCTTACTTGAGCACGCGCATCGTCTTAGTCAATTGCCAGTTTCCTGATACTTCTGAGGGGAACAGCGGCAGTTTGCACGGCCCCGTAATTTTAGGACTGATGGCGGAACGGGTGACAGAAACTCTCGACAAACCGGAAACCGAATTCGTTAGTCCCGGGATTAAGATTGACAGCACTCCTTATTTGGGAGAAATGATCGCAGACGATCGCGGTATGATTCAATTTGTCAGGGTAGAACATCTGTTGCCTCAATCCCAAAAAACTTATCTGCTTCCACAGCAGGAAGACTGAGATATTAAGGTATAGCCTTTGTCAGTAACATGAGGTGAAGAAAGCGGGCTCCGTGGGCATAGGGCTCCGTGGGCATAGGGCTCCGTGGGCATTATTCCCAATTCCTAGGAACACCTAATTTACCTGAGAAAGGCTACAGTATCGCGTACTTGCCAGTATCTCTGCATTCGGCAGATTGCTTGGTCGGCACTTTCGATAAAAGTTTATATTTTTACGGCAAATCTACGAGCTAAAATCAATGACACAAGCAGCAATTGAAGCTCTACTCAGACAAAAAATTGGTTTGGATGCCCTGACAGTTGGTTCTAATACAATTACTAGAGCAGTAAAACGCCGCATGGCAGATTGCGGTTTAACTGATACAAATATTTACTTGACAAAATTGCAAACATCCCCGCAAGAATTGGAAGAATTAATCGAAACTGTAGTGATACCGGAAACTTGGTTTTTTCGCGATCGAGAACCTTTTGTTTTTTTGAGTCGTTACGCGGTTTCGGAATGGTTGCCGAAAAATCCCGCCAAAACCCTGCGCGTGTTGAGCCTTCCTTGTTCGACGGGGGAGGAACCTTACTCGATCGCGATCGCCCTGCTAGAAGCTGGTTTAAATCCGAGAAACTTCAGCATCGATGCGGCAGACATCAGCAAAGTTGCTCTCAAAAAAGCCGATGGCGCAGTTTATGGCAAAAACTCTTTCCGCGATAAAAACTTAGACTTTCGCGATCGCTATTTTACTGGAATCGCGGGAGACCTTTATCAGTTGAATGACTTGGTGAGAGGGAAAGTTAATTTTATTCAGGGTAATATTCTAGATAGCTATTTTTTAGTTAACCAAATTCCTTACGATGTAATTTTTTGTCGCAACGTGTTAATTTACTTTGATGATGCAGGCAGAAGTCAGACTGTGCAACTTTTAAATCGATTGTTGAAACAAGCAGGAATCTTATTTTTAGGTCACTCGGAAAGCGGGCAAAAATTGCCCGCTCAATTTGTTTCGGTGCGTCATTCCTTAGCATTTGCTTACCGGAAAACCGATATTCCTGACATCCAGCAAGTGCAGGTTAAGCAAGAGCCGACTAATATCAATTATTCGGCATCCTTTGGGGAGTATAAACGCGCCCAAAAGAGCGATAATATCGGCAGTTACAATTTGCCAAGTGTTAACAGTAAATCTTCTACTTCCGCTCAAAAATATCCGAGGGAGAGCGGTAATTCGCAGATTTTGCCAGTTGGGGCGATCGAGCAAAAAGCAGATGGCGGCAAATCTGCAAGTGCGGATTTAGACGCAGCGCGCCGTTTGGCCGATCGCGGACAATTGCAGGAAGCTGCCAAACTGTGCGAAACTTACCTCAGTCAAAATCGCACAAATGCTGACGCTTACGTTTTGTTGGGCCAAGTTTACCAAGCAACGGGCGATCGCCAACAAGCCGAGCAATCTTTCCAAAAAGCAACTTACCTGAAACCGGATCACTATGAAGGACTAATTCACCTAGCTTTGCTCAAAGAAGAACGAGGAGATGTTGTCGGTGCTGCGATCGTCCGCCAACGCATTCAGCGAATCGAAAAATAGCCCGATCGGCAATAACAGAGAACGGAATCATGAACAACATTTTCAAGAATATGACTTTGCAAAGACGCATGATCGCTGCGTTCTTGTTCATGGGGGCGATCGTGCTTGTTGTGGCTTTAGTCGGTGCGAGCGGGAATTTTCGGCTATCCGAGCGCCTGGAGTCGATCGCCAACAATGCTTATCCGAGTACCGTGGCTTTGTGGAAAATCAACGAAGGACAAACACAGGTGCAGTCCTCCGATCGAATGCTGCTCAACGAAGCAATCAATCCCGAGCAAAGACGCCGAGAAATTGCCAGAATAAATAAAGCTTGGAATCAAATAAATCAAGGTTTTAAAGATTACGAAAAAATTCCGCGCGACGACAAAGAAGATAAATTTTATCAAGAATTTAAACCGCTGTGGCAAAGGTGGACAGATGCTCACAAACAATTCCAACAACTAAATACAGAATATGAAAAAGTGGGGATTATTAACCCTAGACAAATCCAAATTGATTTGCTACAGAATGGCAAAACTAAATCACCTGAACTAGCAACTGCTAGAGCAGCAGTTGAGGTGCTTAACAAAATGAACGAACAAGCTTTGAATGTGAAAGTAACTACATTTCAAGCTGCGACTGAGGGAATGCTGGAACTCCTCAACTACAATCGCCAATTAGCAGCAGATTCGGCAAAATTAGCCGCAGAGGATATCACTCAAACTCGGTTCTGGGTGCTTTTAGGCACGCTGCTGGGCCCTTTAACCGCTGTACTGTTTGGACTGTACTTTAGCAATACGATCGCCAAACCGTTAGGGGCAAAAATTGCGGGAGTTGTGGATGTAGCAGAGAAAATGTCGATCGGCGATTTGACAGGAGAAGTTCATGTCAGCGACACCAAAGACGAAATCAGCAAATTGCAGAACTCCTTCCGCAACATGAATCGCGGCTTGGCTGCATTAATCAAACAAGTACAAAAATCGGGAATTCAAATCACTGCATCAGCCACCCAAATCGCCGCTTCAGGGAAACAATTAGAAGCCACAGTCAACGAACAAGCCGCCTCCACCAACGAAGTTGTAGCCACAGCCAAAGAAATCGCCGCCACCAGCGGGAAACTCGTAAAAACTATGGATGAAGTTTCCCATATGTCAGAATCAACCGCCCGCGAAGCTAGCACCGGTCAAAAAGAGTTAGCTCGCATGGAAAAGACGATGAAACTGTTGGGAAATGCTACCGGTTCTATCTCAAACAGACTCGGAATAATTAGCGAAAAAGCTCATAACATCAACAGCATTGTTACGACAATTACTAAAGTAGCAGACCAAACTAACTTACTTTCCTTAAATGCGGCGATCGAAGCCGAAAAAGCCGGAGAATACGGCATGGGTTTTGCCGTCGTCGCCCGAGAAATTCGTCGCCTCGCCGACCAAACAGCCGTTGCCACTTTGGATATTGAAAACATGGTAAAAGAGATGCAGTCAGCCGTTTCTACTGGGGTGATGGAAATGGATAAATTCTCAAATGAAGTTAGCCGGGGGATGGAAGATATTCGCAACATCGGCGTGCAATTAGCCCAGATTATTGAGCAAGTACAATCTCTGACTCCCCGCTTCGATTCGGTAAATCGAGGTATGGAAGCTCAATCGGAAGGAGCTCAGCAAATTAGCGAAACGATGGCGCAGTTGGCCGAAACTTCCCTGCAAACTGCTGATGCTTTGCGCGAAATTAATAGTTCGATCGCGCAATTGAACGAAGCAGCTAACGGGCTGCGGCACGAAATTTCTAAATTTAAAGTCAATTGAAAGTTAGTCTTACCCAATAGTCGCGTGTATGAAACAATCTAAAATCTCAAATATAAAATGGTATCAGTTATTGCTAGCGAGCAAAGGAGATGTAAACTAGGTGCTGAAAAAATTAACAATTAAACAAATTTTATGGAGGGGATTTGGCACAATTTTCATGTTAATACTTATAGCGAATATTGTGGCACAGCACACTAAAAACACCTTAGTTAAGTCTTTAGATAACGTTACTTTGAGCTATAAACTTTTGCAAGACTTGGCACAGTTGGATCTGCTGTTGCTGGAAGCTGAGACTGGTCAGCGCGGTTATCTGTACACGGACAAAAAGGATTTTTTAGACCCCTACAATGAAGCAAATGCGAGCATTAACGTGCAACTAGCAGAGTTGAGAGAGAAGATTAGAAACCCAAAACAGCAAGAAAAACTCGGCGAACTGCAAACCCTGATTAGAGAAAGAATAGATTATTTAGAAAAAACTATTCAAATGCGAAAATCAGGTCGAGAACAGGAGGTAAAAAATCTAGTAAGTGCTGGAACGGGACTGGAAATTATGGCAAAGCTGAGGGCAAAAATTACAGAAATCAAGGAAACAGAAAATCAATTCTTGGATGAGCGGAAGAAATTAGCCGGGGAAGCTGAGATTTTTTCAACTTACTTTGCTCTTTCCAGCACTTTGATTATTGTGGGAGTTGGTGCGCTAATTTCTTGGGTAATTATCCGGAACATCGCCCAGTCTTTGGGAATAGCAGTAAAAGTCGCAGAAGAGGTATCGGCGGGCAATTTAACTGCCAATATTTCAGCAAGTTATCAGGGGGAAGTCGGCAAATTGCTCGCCGGATTCCAAAGCATGACTCACAGCCTAAATTCCTTGATCGGGCAAGTGAAGAATTCCGGTATTCAAGTAACCGCTTCCTCTCAAGAAATTGCCGCCTCTGGCAAGCAATTAGAAGCGAGTGTCACCGAACAAGCAGCTTCGATTAGAGAGGTGGAAGCTACTACAAAAGAGATTGGTGCTACTTCTCGGGAACTGAAGCAAACAATGGAGGGAATCACTTCTACATTCAAAACTACAACAATAGCAGCAGAGGGCGGGCGGCGCAATTTAAGCCAGATGGAAAATACCATGCGGGACTTAGCAACTGCCACGACTTCTATTTCTAGCCAACTTACCAATATCAGCGAAAAAGCTAACAATATTAACCAAATTATTATTACGATAACTAAAGTGGCCGACCAAACTAATTTACTTTCTTTGAATGCTGCGATCGAAGCGGAAAAAGCGGGAAAATATGGTATGGGTTTTGCTGTCGTTGCCCGAGAAATTCGGCGTCTCGCCGATCAAACTGCTGTCGCTACTTTGGATATTGAAAAAATGGTCAAAGAAATGCAGGCAGCAGTTTCGAGCGGGGTGACGGAAATGAACAAGTTTACTGAAGAAGTAAATGAAAGCGTTGAGAATGTGGAAAGTGTGAGCTGGCAACTGACTGAAATTATTGAGCAGGTGCAAGCTATCACTCCGCGTTTTGAAGTGGTGAATCTGGGGATGGAGGCTCAATCGGCAGGAGCTGGGCAAATTAGCGAGGTGATGGCTTATCTGAGTCAAACCTCGTCGCAAACGGCGGGTGCATTGCGCGAAATTAACGGTGCTATATCTCAATTAAATGACGCATCTCAAGGTTTACATCAAGAAATTTCTCGGTTTAAAGTAAGCAGTAAGGAAGCAGAAAATGTTTAAAGATATCAGTTTCAAAAAGCGGCTAAATGCAGCATTTATCTTTCTAGCGGTGATTGTTTTAGCAGTGGCTTCTATCGGCTGGAGCGGCAATGCGAGGCTCGCCGGACATATTGATACGCTGGCTAATACAGCCCTACCGAGCATTAGCGGATTGTGGAAAGTTAATGAAGGGCAAACGCAAATTGAGTCGTCGGAACGGGCGTTACTGGATCTGGAACTGAACTCCGACGAAAGAAACGCTGAATTGACGAGAATTCAGAAAGCTTGGGAGCAGATTAATGACGGTTTCAAAGAGTACGAACCAACCCCCCGGACTGCGGAGGAAGACAAGGTATACAAAGAATTGCAGGTAAAATGGGATATCTGGAAGAAAAATCACGAAACGTTTTTAAATTTAAATAAAAGATTTGAAAGTTTGGGAATTCTTAACCCATTTAAAAGGCAGATAGAGCTGATAAGCCAAGGCAATACCAAGTCGCCGGATATCGAGGTAGCTAGAAGGGCGGGCGTATTTTACAATCAATTGAGCGATCGGGCAAAAGCGAACCGTGCCTCGTTTGAAGCAGCTACTAACTTAATCTTGGAAGATCTAAAAATTAATGAAACTACCGCACAACTAGCTAAACAGCAGTCAAAAAACGATATTACTCAAACTACGTTCTGGGTAATTTTGGGGATGATTCTCGGGCCGCTAACGGCGGGACTGTTTGGACTGTTCCTCACGAGCGCAGTTTCCCAAACTCTTGAAAATCAAATAGATATGTCCGGCATCAGGATTAGCGGTTCTACTAACCAAATTGCTGCTTCTGGCAAGGAATTAGAAGCGACGATGAACGAACAAGTCGCCTCAACTAATGAGGTAGTAGCTACGGCTAGAGAGATTGCTGCTACTGCTATGCAACTGGCGAGGACAATGGATGAAGTCTCCGAGATGTCGCACCAAGCTGCTCAATCTGCTGGTGGCGGGAAACAAGAAATTGGTCGCATGGAATCAACGATGAATAAATTAGCAGATTCTACGAGTGCCATCTCGGGTAAATTGGGAGTAATTAGCGAAAAAGCTAATAATATTAACAGTATTATCACGACGATTACCAAGGTGGCAGATCAAACTAATTTGCTTTCGCTAAACGCGGCTATTGAAGCGGAAAAAGCGGGAGAGTACGGGTTGGGATTTGCGGTTGTGGCTAGGGAAATTCGCCGGCTGGCCGATCAAACTGCTGTGGCTACTTTGGATATTGAAAGTATGGTTAAAGAAATGCAGTCTGCGGTGGGAGTTGGTGTCATGGAAATGGATAAGTTTACGAATGAAGTGCGCCGGGGGGTGGAAGATGTGCAAACTATTAGTTTGCAGCTAGAGTCGATCATCCAGCGGGTGGAAGCTTTAACTCCGCGTTTTGAAGAGGTGAATGAAGGGATGGACGCGCAGTCTCAGGGTGCTCAGCAAATTAGCGAGGCTATGGTGCAGTTGAGTGAGGCTTCTTCGCAAACTGCGGCGGCGCTGCGAGATATCAATGGGGCGATCGGGCAAGTGAACGATGCTACACTCGGTTTGCGTCACGAAATGCTAGCGTTTTTAAAGTAAATAGGGCTGAGGCTCATCAACTCGGTTTCTTGGAAAAATAATTAGCTGTGGGGAGGATAAATCTAAAATCAATTTTTTTTGTAAAATAAGAGCAGATATTGAAGACAATCTAAAATCTAGAATCTAAAATCTAGAATCTAAAATCTAAAATCTAAAAATGACTGATGATTGCTGGAATCGAATCGGAGTTGGGGGCGATCGCACTTGTCCCCAATTAAAGACATTTATTCACTGCCGCAACTGTCCTGTCTATTCCGACGCGGGCCGCAGTTTGCTGGAACAGGAATTGCCGGCAGGATATCTCGAAGAGTGGACTAATTTACTGCGCTCGAGCCAAGGAGTAACTAACGCCGTCACGGCTGCGGGTAGTGTATCTGTAGGTATTTTTCGGCTCAGCGGCGAATGGTTGGCTTTACCGGCGGCACTGTTTAAAGAAGTGACGCAGATATCTGTTATTCACACTTTGCCTCATCGCAGCAATAATATACTTATCGGTTTGGTGAATATTCGGGGCGAAATCCAGTTGTGCATTTCGCTAAAAGCACTTTTGGGGTTGGAAGCGGCAGATGCTAACCGACAAAATATTAGTCCTGTTGTTTACGAACGGATGGTAGTTGTTGAAAGAGAAGGCAGCCGCTGGGTGTTTGGGGTGGATGAAATTTACGGTATTCACCGCATTCTCCCAGAGCAAATAAGAAATGTCCCGGCTACTGTTTCTAAAGTGCCAGAAACTTATACTAAAGGGATTATCAGTTGGCAAGGGCAAAGTGTTTGTTATCTGGATGATGATTTGCTATTTTATACGTTGAATAAAAAAATAATCTGAAATTAAATGGAGAATGGGGAATGGGAATGGGGAACAACAAATGACTAATAGCTGTACAAAAAAAATGATTCTCGTTTATCTGCCTTTCCAGGCCGAGGCCATTGGTGACAACTTAACGTTAAACCGACCGTCTCTCTTGTTTGTATCGAAGTCTAGATCCCCCCTAACCCCCCTTAACAAGGGGGGGACAAGAAGTATTCTTTCGTCTCCCCCTTGTTAAGGATGCGAGGGGGATAGAGAATCGACTAAAAACGACATTGATTATGGGTTTTAGTCTTAAGTTTTCACCACTAGGCATAGCCGATAACGAGCTTTTTAGGAAGGATCATAAAAGCCTGTTTATATCTTCCTTTAACATTGATCCGTTAAATCATTTACACAATCTGTTGCCGAAATTTTCACTTATTTAGGACTAATAAAAATGAGCAACCAAGATATGAGCAATTTCTCGATGATGGATTTATTTCGCATGGAGGCGGACACCCAAGTAGCAATATTAAATGAGAACATTTTGGCACTGGAAAATAACCCGAGTTCTCCTGCTGAACTGGAATCTTTGATGCGCGCGGCTCACTCGCTCAAAGGCGCGGCGCGGATTGTGGGGCTGGATGCTGCTGTGCGAATCGCTCATGTGATGGAGGATTGCTTTGTGGCGGCTCAGTCTGGGTCGATCGCCCTGGATGCAGCAGATAAGATTGATGTGATGCTGCGGGCGATCGACCTACTGGCCCGAATCAGTCAGATTCCCGAAACCGAGATCGAAAATTGGCTCCCGCTTAATCGATCGCAAATTGAAAGCTTAGAAACTGCCATCTTAGCAATTATCAATAACGAACAATTAGAATTTGGCAGCCGATATGAAGCAGAACAAATAGAACCTCCTGTAAACTTTGAGAGCGAAAATCCGCCGGAATCAGCACCGCAACTTTATCTTGATTTTACCGCAGAAACAACAGACTATGCACAATTAAATTCAGATATTCCTCAAAAAATATTGCCAGAGTTGCCGCAGGTTGAAACTCCAGAAACTCGGCTGGTGAAAACGGATTTGCCCATGTTAACTTTATTTTTAGGAGAAGTAGAAGCCCAATCAATACTGTTAAATCAAACTTTACTATCGCTCAAAAATAGCTCCAATGAATACTTAGACTTGGACTCCCTTGTCAAATCCGCTCATTTAATTAAAGGTGCTGCTAGAATAGTTCAGTTCAATGAAGTTGTCAAACTTGCACGGGCGATAGAAGATACATTTGTGGCACTTCAGAAGCACAAAGCTAGCTTAAATATTAGTCAAATTGACAATCTGCTTGCCGGAGTAGACTTTCTGGTAAATATGCAGGAAATTCCGGTTATAGAAATTGAAAATTGGCTGGGAGAACGAGATACAGAAGTAGATAACATTGTCGCAGCTATAACTCTGATTTCCGAAGCAGCAAAAACTCAGCAAGCAGCAAGTGCAGCCAATAAAACGAATTATCAAATAACACCGATAGCACAACCACAACCTGAAAATACTGCTGTCAAACCAACTGAAAATAATGGTCATATTTCCGAATCGGTCAACTCTACCGCAGTAACTGTAGAGCAACGACCGACTCAAATAGCTAACGGCAAATCTGCAACTACCAATCTCAGAGAAAACGCTCAAAAGCCGAAAACCGGAGACCGCGTAGTGCGAGTCAATGCCGAAAACTTAAACCGGATTATGGGTTTGGCGGGCGAATCTTTAGTAGAAGCAAAATGGCTGCAACCGTTTGCTGATTCATTATTAAAACTGAGAACTAACCAAGGACAACTCTATAATTTGTTGGAAAAGTTACAGGAATCTTTGGGCGATTCTGTCCTGGATCAGCGGTCGGAAGATTATCTCGGCAGTGCTCGCAAAAAAGCTAATGATTGCCGCCACATTTTGTCCGATCGCCTAAACGAACTAGAACTTTTTGCCCGCCGTTCTGCCAACTTGTCTGACCGCTTGTACCGAGAAGTTATCGCTAGTAATATGCGACCGTTTGCCGACGGCGTTTCAGCTTTTCCGCGAATGCTGAGAGATTTGGCGAGACAGTTGGGAAAGCAAGTAAAATTTGAAGTTTTTGGCAAATCGACTCAGGTCGATCGAGATATCTTAGAAAAATTAGAAGCACCGCTGACGCACATTTTGCGAAACGCTCTCGACCACGGTATCGAACTGCCGTCAGCGCGTTTGGCTGCTCTTAAACCAGCCGAAGGTACGATCCGGCTGGAAGCTGCACACCGGGGCGGGATGCTGTCAATTACTGTCTCGGATGACGGTAGGGGAATCGAACCGGAAAAACTGCGCGAAAAAATTGTGAATAAAGGGATGGTAAGTGCGGAAATGGCCGCGAAGTTGACTGAACCGGAACTGATGGATTTTCTATTTTTGCCGGGATTTTCTACTGCTAGTCAAGTTACGGAAATTTCCGGCCGCGGCGTGGGTTTGGATATCGTGCAGAGCATGGTGCAGGAGGTTGGCGGGATTCTCCGGGCGGTATCTGTGCCGGGAAAAGGCATGAGTTTTCATTTGCAGTTGCCGCTAACTCTGTCGGTAATTCGCACGCTGTTGGTGGAAATTTCGGGGGAACCTTATGCTTTTCCGCTGACTCGGATCGATCGCATTGTGATGGTTGACACTGCACAGATTGCGATCGCGGAAAATCGGCAGTATTTTAGTCTCGACAACCAAAACATCGGTTTGGTGACGGCTTATCAAGTGTTGGAGTTACCGCCACCGTCTCAGAAGTTGGATTTGCTACCGGTGGTGATTGTCAGCGATCGATCTAGCAGTTACGGTTTAGCTGTAGACAAGTTTCTGGGCGAACGGGATTTGGTTGTGAGGCCTTTAGATCCGCGTTTGGGTAAGGTAGCGGATATCAGCGCTGCTGCTTTTATGGAAGACGGTGCGCCGGTGCTGATTATCGATGTGGAAGATTTGGTGCGATCGACTGACAAACTGCTGACTGAATCTCGGTTGCAGAAAGTCAGTCAAACTGCACAAACTGCTGAATCTACTACTCGCAAGCGCGTTTTGGTAGTGGATGATTCGATTACAGTCCGAGAAGTAGAGCGAAAACTTTTAGAAAATCAAGGATATGAAGTAGAAATAGCTGTTAATGGTATGGACGGTTGGAATGCTCTGCGTACAGGACATTTTGATTTGGTAATCAGCGATGTTGATATGCCGCGAATGACTGGAATTGAGCTGGTAAGTCAAATTAAAAATCATTCGGGTTTAAAGTCGATTCCGGTAATTATTGTTTCTTACAAAGACCGCGAAGAAGATAGAATTAGAGGTTTGGAAGTGGGAGCTGATTATTATTTAACTAAAAGCAGTTTTCACGACGACACGCTGTTAAATGCGGTCGTTGATTTAATCGGCGAGGCTTGAAAAAAATCTAACTTTAATTTTTTAAATTAAAATAATCTCAATTCCGGCGCTGCCGGAATAATATAGAGGAGACGGCAGTGCCGTGTCCCTACAATTAATTTAGCGTAGGGAAACGGCATCACGCCTGAAAATTGGGTCTGAAGCCTCCCCGTTTAGGGGGAAATCAAACAAAATGATTCATT
>JAUBOH010000181.1:3795-12529 GCA_036700145.1 Microcoleus occultus BM001215366 | reverse complement strand
CCGTGGCCGCCGTGGCCGCCGTGGGCATACCTCACCACGCTTGAGAACCGCTATACCTAACAATTCTTATTAGTTTGTTACGGGCTGCTATTTAAGCCGTTAGCGAAGCCCTCGAAGAGGATCGCCCACAGCGACTCAGACACCAGGCAGCAAAATCACCGATTTCACAGGAGGAACTGATATCAATGATGCTAACTATTAGTGCAGCAACAGTTCTAGCTCAAATCAGACCGACTGTCCAAAGCTTGCCCGATGGAGACTACCGCTACCGAGACTCCTTGGCGCTCGATCGACCTTTTCGAGAAATTCAATTTCGCAAACAAGACAGATACATCACCGGCAGCGACTCCGACAAACGCACGGGAAAAAGTTACTGCTTCCGGGGAATCCCCCAGCACAACAACATTATTAACATCACGGTAGCGATCGAAACTTCCGCAAAAACCGCACAGCAAACCGAGTGGAAATTAGAACCTGGAAGCCCAATTAATTTCGATAAACTTTATCCGCTGCAAGCTTGGCCGGGATTAGAATTGTACAAATGTCTGACAGCCTTTTTACCAAAATTGAATTAGTCATCAGTCATCATTCCTGAGTTATATCAAATCCGGTAGCATCGGAATTATTAATATTACCGAAATCAGGACACGGCAGTGCCGTGTCCCTACCGCGATCAATTGTAGGGACACGGCAATGCCGTGTCCTCCGCTTATATCATTCGGCTTGCACCGGAATTGATCTGATATCAAATTTGCTCGATTGCACCGGGTATTTCTAGGACACGGCACTGCCGTGTCCCTACGCTTATTTGTGTTAATTCAACCTTAAGAACCAGCATTTTCCAATTCTTGCCGCAGCATTTCCCGGTAGACTTTCGGTAAACTAGAACTCATAGAATTGTTCTCAATTCCATAGCCCAAACTCGTCCAAGTTCCCGACAGCATCCGCAATACCTCAGTTAATCTTTCCTCCCGCAGCATCTGTGAAATATCAGCTTTCCAAAACTTGCGATCGCTCAACCAAGCATAAACCACAGCATCCTGATCTTCCGGTTCAAAACTGTAATCTTGCCACCATACAAAATTAGCAGGTCGCGGGTGATAGCGCTTCGCCTTATCATTCCAAGTCGTAGTCAAAAATTGATATCTACCAGCCGCCGTAGTACATTTGCCCTTATTTGGGCCGTTAACAATCCTCACGCACCAGTCAGGATGGCGACTCAAATCTAAGATGTATTTGCCACCGTACACAACGTGATAAGGTCGAGAAACATTCGACTCGCTAGCAGAAATAGTCCGCATCAAAGCTCGAATGTAAGGATCGCCCGTTTTCATAGCCAGCGGCGGCGATTTTCTCACTTCACTCGCCGACTGTGAAAACTGCTGATTTCCCCGCAAATTAGCAACCAAAAAAACAGCGCCGCTAATCACAACGCCGATTACAAGTAGAAATCCGAGGATTTGAATTTCCGATCGCCTCAACAAACCCCTTTTGCGACGGCCCAATTTCTCTGTTTCAAATACAGTCATTTCCATTTCCGCAATTTCGGCTAATTTTCGAGCCACCCGCATCCGGCGTACCCGAAAATCGTATTGATATAGCGGCGCGGCTAACAGCGTTAAACTCGATAATGCCCCCGCCAATTTGATTAGCCAGAAATCGAATTCACCGGCGATCGCCACATTTGTGAGAGTAGATATGTTTGTGAGAAACTGAGCCGGATCGATCGATCGCGCGGGCAAATAAAAAAGCGCCAGTTGCACCAACAGCGACAGACTAAATGCCAAAAAAATCACTACTACAGCGTTCAATCCTTCTCGGAAGTGCGATCGAACACCCGTATGCCGGCGCTTGAACTTGCGCGCCACGCGAAAGCGGCCCGGCAGCATAGTCAGTAAGGGATTTAAGATTTTGACGGCTAAAAAGTGAAAAACAAAGAATAAAGGCAACTGAATTAGCCAAGCCGCCAGCAGTAGAGTCAGAAAGCCGATATCGTCGCTGACAACGGGAATGCCTTTGCGAAGCACAAAACTAAAACTCTGAGCGAGAGCAAATGCCCTTAACCACGAAATCGGATAGGGGAACCAAGCTGGCCACTTGAGAGTTTTCATCAAAAAAATTTGGTAAGTGGGAAACGAGCGCGTCTTTAGACCTGAGAGGGAAACGACGCGGGGATTTCAATAAGCGAGTGAATCTTTTCATTACCGCCTTGGGGTTGCTAGATGGGAGTGTACTTTTGTAATGTACTTTCAATGGGACAGTTACCATTTCAAATTTTGCAACCCTGTACGCATAATGTTTGCTCTTTCGAGCCTCCCTTTCGGGGTGATGTTAGCTTCGACAAAGTTAACGGTCGGTACTATATCTAGGACACTGACTTAACCCAATAAATCTGTTTAATCCTAAATTTCTAGAGCAAGGAACTAGCTTCGCATCCCCTGGTAGGTCTTTAACTCTTACCGTTAACGTAGTACACGAGGTACTTAGTCTGGTCAACTATGGTTTAAGTCTTAGGCTAGAAGCTAGCGTGTCTTTAGACCTGAGTCGTTGACGCTGAGAGAGGGAAATTTCAACTGCGAATCGTAAAACTATTAAGATTTTGCCAGATTTGGCGATCGAAAAATTATTGTTGTAGGGTGCGTCAGCCCAAATCTTTGATCCAAATCAAATTGTTTTTTGTCTGACGCACCGAACCCAAGGGAGCCTAATTCAATCAAACCACAGCGGCAAACAACTCCTCAAAACTCTTTTGCGGAGCCTCCGACTTCGCCACAATTTCCACAACCTTGTTGCGAGAAGTCGGCTGAAACAGCGCTTCTGTGCACACTTGGGCTACCTTAGTGCGGGGAATGCTGCTCTCAAACATTGTGTCAGCGCCAGTCATGACGATCGCATCTGAATTATCCTCATTTTTGAGACCGCCCGGACGGACGATCGTATAAGTCAAGCCGCTTTTTTGCAAATATTCCTCGGCTTGCTTCTTCCAAACCAGAATCAGCCAGAACAAATTCAGCGGGTGAAAAAATTGAGAAACGCACAGAGAAGTCACCAGCACAAAATGCTCAATTCCCTTAGCCTTGGCTGCTTCCACCAAATTTTTAGTACCTTCCAAATCCACCTTGTAAGGCGCTGTCGGGTCAAAACCGGGGGCCGCCCCTGTCGCGCACAGCAACACCGTACTGTCGCCGATCGCATCCGCCAGAGAAGTGGCATTTAATACATCGCCTGTCACTAACTCTGCCTCTGGTGGTAAAATCTGTCTAGCTGTCTCTAGATTTCGGACTAAGGCGCGCACGGGAATGCCTCGCTTGACTAATTCTGTGACAATTCGGCGGCCAGTCTGGCCTGTGGCTCCTGCTACAAATGCTTTCATAAGTCAAGTTATGCTGAACTAGGGTAAATTTTGTTGCTATCGATTTCTCAATTGTAGGGAGGAAACTCCCCGATCACATCCCCAACCAGAGCAATTGGCGTGTATTACAGGAGAGCATATGATGAAGCAGGATTCCGCTGAATATCAAACTGTTGAAGCTTCTGACGAAAATTACTACCCAGATGCGAGTTTCCGACAGCCCGAAAGTCGAAGCGCGGATGCACCGGAGGAAGTGGAGCCGATTTGGTTTCACACGCATTTTGAAGACAGCATGGAGATGTACGCGGATGCTGCTACGGTGGCTGAGCATTTGAACAATCACAAGACTTGGTTTTGTCAGTGCGCTTCGCCAATGAAGGCCGAGCCGATCGGCGAAAACGGCTACGATTTATTAATCGGGCGTTTTGGGGCCTTCGGCTACCGAGTTGAAGCAAGAATTGGTTTAGAGTTGCTCCCGCCTGACGCTGAGGGCTGCTATTTGATTAAGACTATTCCGGTTCCGAATTATACCTCGCCCGGGTATGAAGTGGATTTTCGATCGGCGATGAAGCTAATGGAAATATCGTCTGACGAGTTTGCCGCCGATTGGCCTGCGTCGGAACGTGCTCAGCTACCGCCGGCGATTACCAGTGCTACGTGGAAGCTAGATTTGGCTGTGGGAGTTTGCTTTCCCAAGTTTATTCGATCGATGTCTCAACCTTTAATTGAAAAAACCGGCGATGCGCTTTTGGAAAAAATCATCAAACAAGTTAACCGCCGCTTGACTTATAAAACTCAGCTTCTTTTTCATGAAAGTTTGGGCATTCCTTTTCCGAAAAATCCGAAGAAACATTAACAAGACTTACGCCCTAATTCACATTTGTAGGGTGCGCCCGGCCGCGCACCTTACTCATAAGTGCGATCGTAATAACTCATGTCTTTACTGATTTTTCTACGAATATTTCACGGGCATTATTAAGTGCAAATACAAAGTTAAATTGAATTTAACTTTTTTGATCCACTACACAAAAGTCTACATAATGCCAAATCAGGGTTTGAGGTGTTGTTGGTAATGCGAACACCTAATTGTACAGATGTATTATTACCTGGTTTAGCTTTTGGTATGGGCAGAACAAACACTATTTCTGGCATAATTATTTCAAACCGGATGCCATCAACTTCGACAGCATTCTTATTCAAAAATTCTCTTTCTGTCATGATGCTTTCCCTCCTTATTACCTCGCGATCGCACTTGTTGCATGATGCAAGTCAAAAAGCCGCTCCGATCGCCAAGAGGGAACCCGCAAGTGTCTCAGATCACAAAGCCAGTCGATCGCCCTCACTGCCAAAAAACCTAAAATTATGTCAAATTAAGTAAGAGGTTATAAAATAACTTTGGGTATATCCGCAGACAGTTATGACAACAAAACTAAGAGCTACAGACACAGAAAAAATGGAGATAGACTTGCAGCAGTTGAGGGCAGACCAAGAACTGATTCTCAACCAAGTAGATAATGCGATCGCTCTGTTCGACTCGTCTGACTGCTTAGTTTTGTTTAACAAAAAATTAGCAGAAACCTGGGGACTTTCCCCAGAATGGCTCGCCACAAAGCCCAAGTGCGACTCGCTGTTTGCCGAAATTGTCGATCGGGGTTACTTGTCCGTTCAGCAGTGGCAACAGTTTCAGCAAGCACTGCAACAATCTCAGGATCAAAGCTTATCATTTTATTTCGAGCAATCCAATGGGGTTTGTTTGGAAGTGTTCGCCACAATTACCAACAGCGGCGGACGACTATTTACCTTTCGAGACGTTACGATCTACCAAAACTCCCAAGCTAGTCTGAACGCAGAAGTCAGGCGGCTGAGCTTTCTTTTAGGTTTAACCGAACGCCTCCAAAACTCAGACAGTTTGCAAGAAATAGGTCAATTTGCCCTCACCTATCTCGTAGAGGCAACGAATGCTGCTTTCGGAGACGTGAAAGTGATTAGCGGCAAGGGAAATGACCGACAAGCGGCGGCGATTTCCAACCAAGTTTCTACTCAATTTCTGGCTAGTTACGGGGAACCTGTAGCCTCCGGAATGCAAGAATTGCTCGACAAAGGCATTCCCTACGGCACCGGTTTACTGTGGAAAGTGGTGGAAACAGGTTTACCTTTGTTTGTCGAGGATTATGCCCAACATCCCAATGCTGTGCCGCAGTTTCGCCATCCGGGAATCGGACAACTGGGCATTTTCCCGATCGCATCTACTGACGGCACGATCATCGGAGTGCTGACGCTGGAGTCGCGCAATGTCAAAAAACTGCAAGCTTCCCTCCACCAAGAAGTGCTCACGGCTGCTTGTCGGACTCTGGGGGCGGCGATCGAGCGCGCTCAGACACAAGAAAACCTGCGCCAAGTTAACGAACAATTAGAGTATTCTTCTCAGTTGAAATCCGAGTTTTTGGCCTCGATGTCCCACGAATTGCGGACGCCTCTCAACAGCATTCTCGGGTTTTCTGACTTGCTGCTGCGGCAAACAGCCGGACAGTTGAGCGATCGGCAAATCAACTACGTCGAACTGATCGAAAAAAGCGGCCAGCACTTATTGCAGCTAATCAACGATATTCTCGACCTTTCTAAAATTGAAGCGGGGAAAGTAGAACTAGATTTACTGCCTGTTCGCGTTCACGAACTCGCCACAGACTGTCTGAAAATGATTCAGCCCCGGGCAGACAAAAAGCGGATCGCTTTGTCTTTAGAACTCGATTACCGCATTACTAAAGTTCTGCTCGACGAACGGCGAGTCCGACAAATTGTGATTAATTTACTTTCCAATGCCATCAAATTTACCCCGGAGCGGGGACAAGTTAAACTCAGCGGGCGTCTGGCCTACGGCAGCGAAATGAAGGGCGATTACCGGCCGGATTGTTCTCCTGTAAATGCCAGCACTCCTTATTTTTGTTTGGAGGTGAAAGACTCCGGCATCGGCATTCCTGAAGACCGCTGGCACTTGCTGTTTCGACCTTTTCAACAGGTGGATTCTTCCCTGACGAGGCGGCACGAAGGCACTGGTTTGGGTTTGGCTTTGACGAAGCGGCTGGCGGAATTGCACGGGGGGACTGTTTCTTTTCAATCTGTTTGCGATCGGGGCAGTCTTTTCCGCGTTTGGCTGCCTTTGACGGAGATGCGTCAAGAGTTGGGAACCTTTGCCAATTGTGCCTTGGATTCTAAGTTAGTTCCTGCTTCTGCGATTGCTTTACCAATTGGCAGCAAGCGGATTTTGGTTGTCGAAGACCAGCCTTTTAACCAAATGTTGATTTCTGAGGTGATGGAATTGGAGGGGTACGGGGTAGAAATCCTCGCGGATGGTTCGGCGATGCTCGATCGGATTCTTGCCGCCTCTACAGCGCCGGAGTTGCTGCCGGATTTGATTTTGATGGACATTCAGTTGCCGGATGTTGACGGCTTTGAGTTGATGCGCCGAGTTAAAGCAGATCCTGTCTGGGATTCGGTACCGATGATTGCGGTGACGGCGATGGCGATGCCGGGCGATCGCGATCGATGTTTGGAAGCTGGCGCTTCTGCTTATTTGAGCAAGCCCCTGGATTTGAATTTGACGATCGCGACTATCCGTTCTTTTCTGGGCTAACAATAATTATTTGCAGTTCCAGCACTGCCATTTATTACCACTTATAACTAGAAAGGTTAAACTCAATAGTAGATAAATATCTATAGGACTTGCACACACTTGCCCGATCAACCCGCTTCCTACCAAAAACATCGAATTTAATAACGAGAAATACAGGAATCAACCAGGTTTCGAGCATCTACACGCGCCAGTCCCGAGCTAAATTCAATATATATCATATTCCATGTCAAACAAGTCGCCCTGCATCATGTTGGTTGATGACGAGCCAGCTAATCTGATTTTACTCGAAGAGTTATTGCACCTGAAAGGATACGCCACAGTATCGGCGCTATCTGGCGATGAAGCCCTTTCCCTCGCCCGCGCATCTCGACCTGATTTAATTTTACTGGATATTATGATGCCGGAGATGGACGGTTTTGATGTGTGCGAGATCCTGCGGAACGATACGGCATTGCAAACAGTACCGGTGATTTTTTTAACTGCCCTCGATGACGATACCTCCCGCCTCAGAGGGTTAGAAATGATGGCCGATGATTATTTAACCAAGCCTTTTAACAGTCGCTTGCTGCTGGCGAAAGTTGAAAATGTTTTGCAGTTGAGCCAAATGCGATCGCAAGCTGTATCTTCCCAATTCAACCAGCAGGTAAAAGAGCAAAGCAAGCGCCAAATCGCCGCAGCTTGGGAGGCCAACGAATATCTTTCCGAAAAATTTCATCTATTTGTGCCAGAGCAGCTTCTCGGACGAATTGCGCCTCAAGGAATAGAATCAATTCAGTTGGGCAATGTCACAGAAGAAGAGTTGACTATTTTGTTTTGCGACATTCGCGGGTTTACTGCGATCGCCGAATCTCAAGAAGCCCGCGAGACTTTTGAATGGTTGAATGCTTTTTTTACTAAAATGAACGATTGCATAACGTCCCACAGCGGGTTTATTGACAAATACCTAGGCGATGCAATCATGGCGGTATTTGACAAGCCGAATTCTCACGCTATGGATGCGATCGAATCCGCAGTAGCAATGCAAGAAAGTTTGCAGGAATTTAATGCCGATCGCCACAAATACAATTTAGAATCTCCAGTCAATATCGGTACAGGAATTAACACAGGTATCGGCATGATCGGCACCTTGGGTTCCGATCGCCGGATGGACTCTACAGTGATTGGCGATGTAGTCAATACAGCTTCTCGGTTAGAAAATTTAACTAAAATATACGGTTGCCAAATTATTATTAGCGAAAATGCGATCGTTCATGCGAGAGAATTTCTAAATAGCATAAGTCCGAACTCAAACTTAAAAGAAAATCTCTTATTAAAGTGCGACTTGGAAGTAGAAACAGCCGAGAGTATGATTTCAACTTCTGGGGCGACAGCAGCGTACAGCGATTTGCCCAGCAACAACTATTACTATCGCTGGATCGATCGAGTAACCCCGCGCGGCAAGCAGCAAGCTATAGAAATCTACGAAATCTGGGCCGCCTCCAGTCCCGACTCAGAAGCAAAGCAGCTTACCCAGGTTTTATTTGACAAAGGAATTCAAGGATGGCAATCCGAAAGATTTGTCGCCGCCTTGGGATATTTTCAGCAACTAATCGAACAAAACCCTGCTGATACAGTCGTCAGTTTTTATATCAACTGTTGCCAGGAAAAACTAGGTTTGATACCTGCAAATAGCAGCTCAGAAATCAGCTAAATCTTTCGTTCGTAGTGAGGACTTCAGTCCTCTCTTAAAAACCGTTCGTAGTGAGGACTTC
>JAUBOH010000181.1:0-3695 GCA_036700145.1 Microcoleus occultus BM001215366 | reverse complement strand
TCAGTCCTCTCTTAAAAACCGTTCGTAGTGAGGACTTCAGTCCTCTCTTAAAAACGCAAATAAAAACCTGTAGGGAAACGACACGGCGCGCCGTTTTCGGCGCGGGGATTCGGAAACTGCAATGCCGTTTCCCTAATAATTTTAGACCATCAAACCGCCGTCAAAACCTGCTCTCTCAACTTCCCAATTAACTCATTAACTCCCCCCGCATTCAAACGGTAACTCAAAGGATGACCGATCAAATAAGCCGAACTTTCAAACAAAACATCAATTTCCACCAAACCATTTTCCCGCAAAGTTTTGCCAGTCGAAACCAAATCCACAATTGCCTCCGACATACCCGTAATCGGCCCCAACTCCACAGAACCGTAAAGCGGCACAATTTCCACCGGCAAATTCAAATTATGAAAATATTCCCTCGCACAGTGTACGAACTTAGAAGCAACTCTACCGTGAGGAGGCAAATCCACTGTGCGTCGGTAAGAACTAGATTCCTTCACCGCCACAGACAGCCGGCACTTGCCAAATCTTAAATCAATTAAATTGGCAACTTTCGGATTTTTTTCCCGCAAAACATCATAACCAGCAATCCCCAAGTCAGCTTGACCGTATTCCACATAAACCGGCACGTCATGCGTCCTTACTAGCAAAGCTTTGGCAGTTCCGCTAGTGTCATAAATTTGCAGTTGTCGGTTAGATGAATCGAGAAAAGCACTGAAGTCTAATCCAACCGATTTAAACAGCCGAATGCTATCTGCTAAAAGTCCACCTTTGGGAAGTGCTACGGTAATCATATTGGTTTGAAATTGTAAATTGCTGAATCTGAGATTGGGGATAAGCGCAGCCTAAGCGGAAACAGCTTTTTCCTAAACTACAGTAGCACAAATGGTTCAAATATCAAAACAAGTTTAGGTATTGCTAATAATTGTGTTTGTGTATATATTATATTCAGACTTACTTAAATCTGATTTTCTTAACGATTGTCTGCTGAATAGATGATAGCTGAAAGCAAAAACATGACCAAACTGACTCTGGTAATCGGCAACAAAAATTATTCGTCTTGGTCGCTGCGTGCTTGGCTGGCGATTAAACAAGCTGGACTGGAATTTGCCGAAGTGAGAATTCCCCTCGATGCGCCGACAACCCACGAGGAAATTCGGCGCTATTCTCCCTCGGGAAAAGTGCCAGTTTTAATCGACGGCGAGCTGAAAGTGTGGGAATCTTTAGCAATTTGCGAATACATTGCCGAACGCTTTGCCAGTGATTTGTGGCCGGCCGATGTAGCGGCTAGGGCTCACGCCCGTTCCATCTGCGCCGAAATGCACGCGGGCTTCCAAAATTTGCGGGAAAATATGCCGATGGACTGCCGCAACCGCTATCCAGGAGAAGGAATGACTCCGGGTGTACAAGCAGAGATCGATCGCATTTTCGCCATCTGGCGCGAATGCCGCGAGAAGTTCGGAACAGGCGGCGATATGCTGTTCGGAAAATTCACAATTGTTGATGCTATGTTTGCCCCCGTTGTCATGCGTTTTGTTACCTACGATGTCAAACTAAATTCATCAGCAAAAGCTTATGCTGATGCGATTTTGGCACTACCTGCAATCCAGGAATGGGTAGCCGCAGCTTACAGCGAATCAGAAAGTATTGCACATTTTAAAATGTAGCAAAAATCAGTTTACTTAACCTCAAATCTTAAATTTTAAATCAGGATGCGGATTCTTTTAGTTGATGATGAAGTTGAGCTAACTGATCCTTTGAGCCGAGTTTTAAGCCGCGAAGGTTATACAGTTGATGTGGCATTTGACGGAGCAACTGGCAGCAATTTAGCAATGCAGGGAAATTACGATTTGCTAATTTTGGATTGGATGCTGCCGAGACAAACCGGACTGGCAATTTGCCAGCAGTTGCGATCGCAAGGACGGAATACACCAGTGCTATTTCTCACCGCCAAAGATACCCTAGACGATCGCGTACAAGGACTCGATGCCGGTGCAGACGACTATTTAGTCAAACCTTTTGAACTGCGAGAACTGCTAGCCAGAGTCCGCGCCTTGCTGCGGCGGCCACCTACTTTTGATGCCGATGTTGCTGTCGGGCGGCTGCAAGTTGCAGACTTAGAGCTAGACTACGACAATCAATTAGCCTATCGGGGCGATCGTACAATTGACTTATCCGAAAAAGAATGTCAGTTATTAGAATACTTAATGCGCCATCCCGGTCAATTACTAACACACGAACAAATCCACAAATATTTGTGGAGTGAAGCAGAAAAACCCAGCAGCAACGTATTAGCAGCTCAAATTCGCCTGCTGCGGCGCAAAATAGAAGCCCCCAGCGAATCCATGCTAATTCACACAGTCTACGGCAGAGGCTATCGCTTTGGAGAAGCCAACTAAAAATAGAAATTGTATAAAATTCCTTCAATATCTACTGTATCTGCGATCGGTAAAATTTACGCCCTCAATAATCCCTAAGAATCTTGACAAATCAAAGTAATAACTGTCACCTCCGGCGGACAAAATAGCCTCCCCGGCGCATAAGTTCCCAAACCCCGATTCACGTACAACAAATTACTCCCAACCTGATGCAAACCGCTAGCCCATTCCCAGTGAATCACCACGCGATCGCAAGCCGACACAAAAGGAATCCACTTTCGTATTGGTTGAGGAATCAAATAGCCAATTTTTCTCACCCAAGCGTACAAAGGCCCGATACCGGGAATCACGATTTGACCGCCGTGAGTGTGCCCAGAAAACTGCAAATCAATCCGCCATTTTTGCAACTTTTCAGCAGTATCAGGATTGTGAGACAATACAATCCGAGGAATCGCCGGATTTATTGATGTCATTACAGGTTGAGGAAGAAAATCGCCCGACCAAAAATCTGCCAGCCCAACTAAAGCCAATTCAGACCCCAAAGGATAGACTGCTTCGTTGTACAAAACCCGAATTCCCACGCTATTTAAAGCATTAGCAACCTTTATTTTTGCCCCTGGGTAATAATGGTCGTGATTGCCCAAAACCGCGTAAATACCCACCCGACTTTGCAAGTTTTTTAATCGCTGCACTAAGTCATAAATAGGTGCGGGATCGTAAGTAATAAAATCGCCCGTTAAAAAAATTAGGTCTGGTTCAGCTTCATTAGCCGCCGCAATCGCTTCTTCTAGCAACCATTCCGACAGCCGCACCCCGTCATAGTGAAAATCAGTAAGCTGTACAATTTTAGTACCGGATAGATTTTTAGGAAGATTGGCGATCGGTATTGTTAAACAGTCTACCCGCAGTTTCCCAGTTAATAACCTGTGCATAAATCTAAGGTTTATTGACAGAGCGCAACCTCTAGCTTAGCAAATAAACAGGCAAGACTGCAAAACCAGATATTTTTCCCTCTTCCTTCTGCCATCTGACTAATAACTACTAAGTGCTGACTACTAACTAAGGACTAAGCGGTAAGGTACAACTATCATCACCCTACTAATAACTAAAGTCCTCACTACAAACATTTTTTATACGAGTAATTGACTGGATATAATATGACGCGTAGCAATAAGGTGCGCGGGAGAAAAAAAACATACATAATGGCGGTTATCCATCCAGGAATAGACTAATGACTAATGACTAATGACTAATGACTAATGACTAATGATATCATGTCCGGTCGATCGGCGGCAATAAGTAAGGTTTGTAGTGAGG
>JAUBOH010000180.1:10150-12550 GCA_036700145.1 Microcoleus occultus BM001215366 | reverse complement strand
CAAAGATTGGGGCAGCCACGGGGGGCGGCCCCTACAAGAGAATGAAACAGCCCTGGCATCGCACTCCTCTACTAAAGAGAAAAAAACCGGGTTTCTACTCAGTGGTGTGTAATATCGTTTCCGCTTGCATCGCTATTGTTCAAACAGTCAACAGTCAACAGTTAACAGTTAACAGTCAACAGTTAACAGTCAACAATCTTCTTCCTTATTAAGATCGAAAATCACAAATTTAAAATGACTGCTGTGCCTTTGCCTCGCCCTTCACCTCAACCTGCTGACCGCCCTCCCGGTCGCAATTCCACCGACGCGACGCCAGTATTTGCCCTCAAAGAACTGGTGGCGCGCTTGCATCGATACCAGCACAACGTTCAAGATATGTTGGGTTCCCTGGGATTTGCCCTCCGCAGTTTTAACAATCTCAACCAATTTTTGGAATTGGTGCCTTTGGTGGCGACTCGCATTACTGACGCCGACGGGGGAGCTTTAGTGCTGTTCAAACCCAACGGTCAAGTCAGGTTCCAGCAGTTGCACTGTCAAGAAGGACGGCAGTGCCAAGATATGCGAAAAGCGCTGGAAATAGCCACCAGACAAGCTACAGCAGGTGCGGGCGCGGCTGCTGCTGAATCTTTTTCCGAAACAAGCGGGCAAACCTCTAGTCTTGACCTGCAAGTAAGCCGTTATTTGGGCTCGGATGTTCATTTGTTTGGGGCGCCAATTTTAGTCAAGAATTTGGAACGCGGACGGCTTTATGTTTTTAGCAGTGACCCGCAATATCTCTGGACTCCGGGCCGACAGAAATTAGTTCGGTTGGTGGCAGATCAAACCGCCGTGGCCATCTGCAAAGATGAACTGACTGTTAAGTTGGCTGAAAAAGAACGCTTGGACAGAGAGTTAGAAATCGGGGCGGAAATTCAATTGCGGCTGCAACCCCGCAGTTGTCCGAAAATTCCCGGTCTTGACGTGGCCGCCCGCTGCCAAACTGCTAGCAGAGTTGGCGGAGATTATTATGATTTTATTCCCGCTGACTATGACCCGATCGGCAAAGAGAATGAGGGGGAACACCCCCCATCCCTGATCAAAAATCTCAAGTCCAAAATCGACAAGGGTCGCTGGAGCATCGTGATCGGCGACGTGATGGGCAAAGGAGTGCCGGCCGGGCTGCTGATGACGATGACGCGGGGTATGCTGCGGGCGGAGGTTTTGAACCGCCACTCGCCTTCGAGAATTTTGCAACACTTAAACCGGGTAATGCACGCGGATTTGGAAAATTCCCACCGTTTTGTGACTCTGTTTTATTCGGAGTACGACCCGAAAACTCGCGTTTTGTCTTACAGCAATGCTGCTCACCACCCGCCTTTGCTATGGCAAGCTGCAACTAATTCGATTCTTCAACTCGATACTTTGGAGGGAATGTTAATTGGGCTGGATGCGGATTCGCATTACCAAGAAGCAAGCGTGCAATTGCAGCCGGGTGATACTATTATTTATTACACAGACGGATTTACTGATGCTGCTAATCAAAGGGGCGATCGGTTTGATGAGGATAACTTGACCTCGGCTTTTGGGTGGGCCTGTCAAAATTATCGGGAGTCTGAAGAAATTTTGGATTATTTGTTCGATCGGGTTTACCAGTTTATCGGCATCGGCAACCGCAATGAAGATGACATGACACTGGTTGTACTTAGAGTAGCACCGACCGCAGGAGAAAATCACCATGATACTTAATTTAATGCCGGAAATTACCGCCGGATTGACCAACTCGATTCATTGGAACGATGCTGCTCATGTGTTAGTTTGGAAATCTCATTTGAGTTCGACGGTGGTTTTGGCTCAAAGCTACGACATTCTTGCGAATTTCCAGAAATCATGGAACCATTTTGTTTCGACTGGCCAAATAGGAGCTTTTTTTGTAGGTGTAATGGTCGGCTGGTTCATTAAAGGAATTATGCCTTAGATTTATTACTGAAAGAGGCATCAGGAAACGATTTAAAAGTTCGCAGTCAGGACTTAAGTTTTTTCAGATGCAGCACAAGTTTCAAATTTTTGTAGTCAAGACTTCATTTTTTTATTGTCAATACAGCTATAAACCAAAAGAAGGACTTGCATTTGTTATATCAATTCCGGTTGTATCGGAATTAATATAACCCGAAATCAGGACACGGCTTTTGGAGTGTCCCTACAATAAATAAATCGCGGTAGGGAAACGGCACTGCCGTGTCCTCGCCGATCATTCCGGCGCCGCCGGATTTGATATTACTAGAAACTGGAGGCAGGACTAACGTCCTTACTACAAACCAGTTTTTAGATACTTCTACAAAAGACATACAATCTAGTTTTAGCTTCAGCAATGACAACACAACAAAAAACTTGGAGTCAAAGATTTGAATCGGCGCTGCACCC
>JAUBOH010000180.1:0-10050 GCA_036700145.1 Microcoleus occultus BM001215366 | reverse complement strand
AGTTTGGCTCATTACCTGTTAGCTTATTTTGAAATGACCGATCGCGATTGGGAACGTCTCGGCGATATCTCGAAGCGGGTGAATATTTCGCCTTTGGGTTGCGGCGCGCTGGCGGGGACGACTTTCCCGATCGACAGACATTATACTGCTGAACTCTTGCAATTTGACAAGGTTTATGCTAATAGCTTAGATGGAGTGAGCGATCGAGATTTTGCGATCGAATTTCTCGCAGCCGCCAGCTTGATTATGGTACACTTGAGCCGCTTGTCAGAAGAAATGATCTTGTGGTCTTCTCACGAATTTGGATTTATTACGCTCAAAGATAGCTGCGCCACGGGTTCTAGTATCATGCCCCAGAAAAAAAATCCCGACGTGCCGGAGTTGGTGCGGGGCAAGGCGGGGCGGGTGTTCGGGCACTTGCAAGCTTTGCTCGTAGTCATGAAGGGACTACCTTTGGCCTACAACAAAGATTTGCAAGAAGATAAAGAAGCTTTGTTTGATACCGTCAAAACTGTACAAGGTTGCTTGGAAGCAATGACGATTTTGCTGCGGGAAGGAATCGCGTTCAGGGGCGATCGCCTCGCAGCAGCGGTTGCAGAAGACTTTTCTAACGCTACAGACGTAGCAGACTATTTGGCCGCCAAAGGCGTTCCCTTCCGGGAAGCTTATAACCTCGTGGGCAAAGTCGTCAAAACCTGCCTTTCGGGGGGCAAACTACTCAAAGATTTGACACTCTTGGAGTGGAAAGAATTGCATCCAGCCTTTGAGACAGATATTTACAGCGCGATCGCACCTCAGCAAGTGGTGGCGGCTCGCAATAGTTACGGGGGTACCGGGTTTGAACAAGTGAAAAAATCACTTATCGCTGCGCGCGATCGCATCGCTTAAACATCGTTGAATTCTGGGGAAAATTCAGGCTGGCTATCTACGAAAGAACGATCGAGTTGTTCACTCTGGTTCTTTGTTCGGCAGATAGCCGTACTCGATTAATCTTCAGCAGCAGCCATGTCTTTGTCCCTGCCGCCGCCGCTCATGGCGCCCATACCGCCGCCGTTGCCGCCGTCAAATCGCCTTCTCTTGTTGGAGAACATATCTTGATTTCTCCGCTTCCGAAACTTGCGAGCGTATGCCTGATTTCGTTGTGCCTTCTCTTTCTTGAGATTTCGGCGCTTAGCCATTATGACCTCACTAATAAACTTGGACACTCCCCGGGCTTTCACGCCCAGGGATTCTGAATTTTGACAGTCTGAACACTTTTCGTTACTGACATTCTTGCTTGGGCGAAGTCACTTGCTTGCGACAGAATTTCTGAGCGCCAAAGTAGAGGTGCCTTCTCCCCAAACGTGCATTCCGGTATGTCCTACCGTACTCGCTCAGTTCTCTTGATGTAGCTAGGTTTTCTTCAAATGCGAGCTTGACTAAACCGCAACACCTGTGGGTGTGACTACGCACTCAACTAATTGAGTTAAGTTGTTACGTTGTCTAGTTATACTCAATTTTAGACCGATGACGATCATACCACACCAGGCACTCTTACGGATCAAAAAGAACACGGGTACTCAAGTCCCTTGAGACGTTCGGAATCCGGGTCCGATCGAGACGGCGTGTTTTCATCTTCCAGAATATACCTGTAAACTCTTGACAAATACGACAAATGACGCTATATCCCGGTGACATAGCTCCTATTTTCAGTCTGCCCGACGCGATCGGCAATTTAGTAGGCCTGGCAGATTTTCGATCTCGGCGAGTTGTACTGTACTTTTATCCCCGGGACAATACCCCTGGGTGTACCAAAGAAGCTTGCGGCTTTCGCGATATACACTCAGAATACGAGTCGCGCAATATTATAGTCCTCGGCGTCAGCACTGACGCGGCCGGGTCCCACGCCAAGTTTGCTACTAAATATCAACTGCCTTTTCCCTTGCTGTGCGACTCAAACGCCGAAGTCGCTACCGCCTACGGCTGTTACGGACTCAAAAAATTCATGGGAAAAGAATTTATGGGAATTACTCGATCGACTTTCGCGATCGACCCTGATGGTAGGATTGAAAAGGTTTATCGCAAAGTCAAACCAGAAACTCACGCAGCAGAGATTTTGGCAGACTTGCCAGATCCCTAGGCTGAGTAAAAAATTAAAATTAAGACTCGATAGCTATAAGCTAGGAAACCTGAAACTAATTTCCCCTAAACGAGCTTTTGAGTTTATGCGTCGATTGTGGCAAATTGGACAAACTGTGCTGGGGCTAATTTTTCGACACCCCATCACTGGTACTGCGGTGATTCCTATATTACCTGACGGGCGAATTGTGTTAATTCGCCGCCGCGACAACGGTCGCTGGGGACTGCCCGGAGGTATGGTGGATTGGGGAGAGGATATTCCGACGACAGTGCGGCGGGAATTGGCAGAGGAAACAGGACTCGATTTAGTGAAAATCCGCCGCTTGGTGGGCGTTTATTCGGCTGCCGATCGAGACCCTCGCCTGCACTCGATTTGTATCGTGGTAGCAGCAGAGGTGCAGGGAAATATGCAAGTTCAGGATACGCTGGAAATCAGCGAGGTAGAGGCTTTTTTGCCGGCATCGCTGCCCAGCGGCCCGCTCAGCCACGACAACGACCAGCACTTGCAGGACTATTTTCAAGGCGTGACAACTTTGGCGTAAACTGGCTGGGCATCCAAATTTGAGCAAAGTCGGGAATTACCTCGCCGTCAAAAGTTGGTAGCTATGAGTGGAATTAATTTTTAATGTTTTCCTACTTTAATTCACAATCTCTGAACCTTAAATTAATCATCTTTTTATTGCTGAATATTTAACCGGATGTACTCACCGCTACGCAATTCTCGGGTCAAACTCTCTGTAGGGCAAATCTTCTGGCGCGAAGCCGGCCTTGGCCCAAATTTAGTATTTTTGCACGGTTCTTGGGACGACAGCAGTCAGTGGCTGCGGACGATCGAGCATTTGAGTCCCTACTACCAATGCTTCGCACCGGATTTGCTGGGGTTTGGCGACTCGGAACGCCCGAAAATTCATTATTCGATCGACCTGGAAGTAGAATGTCTCGCCCAATACCTCGATACTTTGAAGCTGCGACAGGTTTATTTAATCGCTCACTCTGTGGGCGGCTGGGTAGCAGCGGGCTACGCGATCAAATATCCCGATCGAGTTCAGGGTTTGGTGTTGTTGGCCCCTGAAGGCGCCAAGGTCGGGCATCGGCGGGCGCGGTGGCAGACGGCTAGGTGGCTGCTGGGTCAACCTCCGCTGGCTTTCTGGTTGTTGCGATCGATCTATTCAATTGCTAAGTTGCTGGGCTACCAAAACAAAATTGACGGACTGCTAAAGTTCAGACAGCAGTTGATGCAGTCCCCAGTTGCCGTGCAGTTGCTGTTCAGACGGCGGCGGGCTGAAATTACAGCAGAGTTAGTTGATGAGAATTTGGCTTCGCTGAAAGTGCCTGTTTTGGTTTTGCAAGGTTCTGAAGATAGCGTCGCAGTTTCATCTCTGTGTCAATCCTATGCTTCTCTGATTCCTAATGCCGAACTGCAAGTTGTTAGTCCCGGGGAAGGCAATTTGCCCCAGGAAGTCCCGGATATTGTTGCTAAGTATATTCGCGAATTTGCTAAGTAAATTGGGAATTGGGAATTGGGAATTGGGAATTGGGCATTGGGAATTGGGCCGAAGAGCATTGAGAATTGGGCATTGGGCATTGGGAATTGGGCATTGGGCCGAAGAGCATTGGGCCGAAGAGCATTGGGCCGAAGAGCATTGGTAACAGTCAACAGTTAACAGTCAGCAGTTAACAGTTAACAGTTAACAGTCAACAGTCAACTGACTAATTCCCCAAAAAATAGCATCTGGTGCGTCAATTACGGAGGCGGCTGTATCGGGAAAGGCTGAGGCGAGATATTGGAGTAGCAAAGTTCGATCGCCCCCCGTGATGGCAATTTTGCTATTAGGAAACAAACACCGCCAATCTTCAATAAAATCCCTAACTCCTGCCACCGCCGCATACACAACTCCGCTTTGAATTGCCCCAGCAGTATCTTTCGCCCAGCGGCGCGGCAGATTTTCTGGTAAGCTGACTGACGGCAATCCTGCGGTTTTTTTTGCGAGCGACGACAACTGCAAACCCAAGCCCGGTAAGATTGCGCCTCCAACTAAATACCTATTGACATTACCCCCAGTAAATGTTAAAGCTGTACCAGCATCTATAAGTAAAACTGGCCAACCCAATCGGTTGCCAGCACCCAGTAAAGCCAAAGCTCTGTCAATTCCCAGGGTAGGATAGAGTCCTCCGATCGGCAACTGGTCTAAAGTAATAATTCGGACATCAGGATAACTCTCCCAAATTGCTGTTTGCTGGGGAACAACTGATCCCACAACTAGAGGTAGCGGAACTAAAGAAAGTGTGTGAGGACTAGAAACAGCGGGAGTAGCAGTTCGACCAAGGAGATTTTGAGCAGATATTTCCTCGATCGACCTCATCACTGTTTGCACCAAATATTCAGCCTTTTCCTCCTCACAAAGCCGGGAAACAGCATCAGCTTTGAGATGCTCTGTATCCCATGTCTTTTCTAGAGTTTTGCCCACAAATAGCCCCCAGTGCAGCCGCGAATTGCCGATCGCCAAAGTTATTTTAATCTGACCTTTACCTGTCAATCTAGCTGTCAGGTTGTCTGTGCTTGCTCTCGGGCGAAAATTGCCGGCAATTGATGAGTTTTCCATGTCGATCGCGCGCAAACATTGAACTAAAGACTGATTTTAGATTAATTTTCTTCGCTTAACATGGCGGTTAACTCTAATTGACATCTGACGAACTTTAATGGTGCGCGCCTAATTAGTATTGTCGGCGGCAGAGTGCATAATTTATATTTATAAATATTTGTAAATTAAATAATTGCTATGCTCAGGCTGCATCCTTTATAATGTATTAAGATTCCCAAAGTCCTGGTAGCTGGGATCGGGCTCTTGGCGGGGTAAGCACAAGTCGAAAAAACCAGACTCTATCAAAATACTGCAAAACTGCTGAGTAAATATGTCTTTAAAGATACAACAACAAGAAAACCCCTGGTCGAGATTTACTTCGCGGTTGCCTGAACCAGAAAATTGGAGGCGAGAAGAAGGTCTTGTGCTGCCGGAAGTAGACCAACAAAAAGCCCTAATCGTGCAGATGCAGCAGCAAGTTCAACTATCAAACTTGCTGAACCAAATTAATAACGAAATTCGCAGTACACTTGATATAGAAGAAATTTTGACATCGGCTTGCAGATTGCTGGGGCAAGCGCTGCAGTGCAGCCGTGTAAGCATTTTAGTCAAAGAATCAAATACAGAAAAAACTTTAGTCACGCGGGGAGAGTACAACGCCGGGGATTATCCGATCCAACTGGGCATGAAAGTACCGATTACTGACAACCCGCACTTGAGTGCAGTCGTGTCTCAGCAAGAATCCCTAGCATTGACAAAGTTTCTGGATTTTCCGGGATTGAACGAACAAACCCGAAAAATTGCTTTATCTTTGGAGATTAAGTCAATGCTGGCAGTAGCGACTCGCTACCAAGGTGAATTTAACGGTATCATTGGCTTGCATCAGTGCGATCGCGAACGGGAATGGACCCATTGGGATCGGCAACTTTTAGAAGGGGTAGCATCGCAATTGGCGATCGCGATCAATCAAGCCAAACTCTACAGCAAAACCCGCCGTCAAGCGGAACGAGAATCGCTGCTGCGGCTGATCGGCAACCAAATTCGCAGTACCCTGGATCTGGGAACTATCCTGCAAACAGCGGTAAGGGAAGTCCGCCAAATGTTGCAGTGCGATCGAGTAATTATCTACCAATTCCAAGATAACTGGCAGGGAAAAGTTGTCGTTGAAGACATGACAGTTCCTTGGCCTTCAATTTTAGGAGATATGGGGGCAGATAAGTGTTTTAGAGGAGATTACGCCGATCTTTACCAGCAAGGGCGAGTCAAAGCAATTAATGATATTTTTAATGCAGGTTTAGAGCCTTGTCACGTTAATTTCTTAGACAGTTTACAGGTAAAAGCGAATCTGATCGTGCCGATTGTTACATCCAGAAGCGAAGAAAATTCACTCCCGACAGCCGGAAGTTGTAATTTCAAATTTCCCGGTAGACTTTGGGGTTTATTAATTGCTCACGAGTGCCATGATACCCGCGATTGGGAGGTGCAAGAAACAGAGTTGCTGTCGCAGCTAGCCGACCAAATGGCGATCGCCATTCAGCAAGCAGAACTTTACAGCAAAGTCCGAGAAGCTGCGGTCAAATCTCAAGCTCAAACCCAGCAATTGCAAGCTACCTTAGAAGAATTGCGATCGACTCAACAGCAATTGATTCAAAGCGAAAAAATGTCTGGTTTGGGGCAAATGGTAGCGGGAATTGCTCACGAAATTAACAACGCCAACAATTTTATTCATGCTAACTTGTTTCACGCTCAAGAATATTTTAAAGTCTTGAACGAAGCTCTCGAACTAGCAGGAAATGCCTGCCCAGAAGCAGCGGGAGCAATTGTCAGAATCAACGAAGAATTAGAACTGGATTACATTCGAGAAGACTTTGGCAAACTGCTCAATTCCATGCGGGAAGGCAGCGGCAGGATTCGTTCCATCGTGACGACGCTGCGAAGTTTTTCTCGCTTAGACCACGCTGAATTCAAAGCTGTAGATTTGAATGAAGGTTTAGAGAGCAGTTTTTTGATGCTGCAAAATAAGCTAAAAACAAATATCAAAATTGACAAACAATACGGAAGTTTGCCGCCCGTCAAATGTCATGCCGGTCAAATCAACCAAGTATTTTATAATTTGATTGACAATGCTTTAGATGCGCTCAATTCAGCGGAAAAACCGGGGGAATTAACCATCCGCAGTTGGCAAAGCGAGCCGGAGTGGGTAACAATCTCTGTCCGCGATACGGGAACGGGCATTCCTGCGGAAATTCAAGACAAGATTTTTGACCCGTTTTTTACTACTAAACCTGTAGGAAAAGGCACTGGTTTGGGACTTTCAGTTTGCTATCAAGTGATTGTGCAAGCTCACGGCGGTCGGATTAAATGTATTAGCGAGGTTGGTGAAGGAACGGAGTTGATTGTAGAGTTGCCGCTGACAAATCAGAAGGTAAGTGCATAATCCTATGCCCTATGCCCATACAGATTCGATCGATAATTAACCAGACTTTATGTTATTTGTCAACTTGCTGCTGATATGCCTCATATACAGCCTCTAAAAAGACATTAGCATCAATTTTTGTCGGCAGTTTTTCCAAACAAATTATTTGTTTAACCTGAGTAGCCAGTTGTTTACTCAATTCATTTTTGGCATTAGGTGTCATCGCTTCTCGTCTCTGCAAATACTCTCGAATTACAGCAAAATCTTCTGGTAGCAAGCAAGAAATATCGGCATCTGCCAGCAGTTTTTGGGTCAGGGTTAGAGCCGATTTTGATACTTTCAATGCAGTTGTCACAGGTTGTTCTTCTTGAATTACCAGCGTGCCTGCTACCAAATCTCCTAAACGTTTTTCTCGCTGATTGAACACGATCAAAAATACACCGATAAAAAACAGGTCGTCAAAAGGTCTGAGCAAAGCCCGTAGTGTTGATTGCTGAAGCCTGACTGGACGGCCGTCATCCCGAATTACTCGGATTTTGACATAACGCTTGCCTGGTGTTTGACCACACCATACCGTTTCAAAAAACACAAAGTAACCTACATAAATGAAAAAACCAATTAACACCTGAACTGCAATCAACCAGAGTTCTAAGCCATTGGTACTTCCTATCAATTTTCTAACAGCCTCAGTCAATACTGAATTAAAAGTCAGTGCACCTACTAAAAACACGATGAGAATTAAACCAAAAAAGATATAGTCGATTAGCAATGCGTAGGCTCGGTTGCCAATTCCCGCCAAGGTAAATTCGAGTTCAACGCTTTCTGGAGTGTGCAGAGTGAATCGATTAAAAAGTCCCATAGATTTGAGTGAATCTTATATTTGATTTGCTGATTCTGAGTCAAGATTTTTAAACTTGATTTAGATCCCAGACTTGTTAAATAAGTGTGGGATCTGAATATTCATTTTTTTGAATTTGGCTTACTTATTTTCATTTTGCATCGCGTATTTGCAAACCCAAACCTTCTTTGCGGCTGCGAAGATCGTAATAGATAATGGCTTTCATAGATTGCCAAAAAGGCATCATAACCGCACCGATGCCAAAAAAATTAAATGGCAAAATCAGAAGATAATAAACTAAGTAAAATAGACCAGAGTCTGCGCCCAAAACTCTACTTAAAACAACTTGAACGATGAGACTAAGTATCTGTACAAAAATGGAGATCGGGAGTGAAACCAAAATGCCAACAAAAATTATCCACTGAATGCGTCCCACCGAACCCTTTGTTAACTCCCAACTGCGACTGATTGCTAAACTAGCATTCAAATTATTCTCTATCGCTAGCGGTAACTCAACAATGAACAATTGAGATATAACTCGGAGATTTAATATGAAGAAAGCAATGGCCGAAACTATCAGAAAAGCTGAAAGAATTGCGTAATTTGGCCCAATGATAGCAACAGCCCCCGGAACCACAAAAGAGTACATCGCGATTCCACCTACCAAAGATGCCCCAAAAAAAATCAGAAATGTCAATATACCCGCCCATAAAAAACTCCACATCCGAGGCTCTACCTCACCGCGAGCATCACTGACAGTCTCTGGATGTTCGCTAACTTCACCGAAAGCCAGACGAGAAATCAGCGCTGAAATCGCAGAATATTTAGCCCAACCGTAAATCGGAACTAACAACCACAGATAGGCTACTAACGCCAAACCAAAATATGACTTAAAATGGTCGCGGTAAATTCGCAAAGCAGCATTAACAACATTACCGACGCTCAAGGGGCCTGTTTGTATGGCAGAACTCAGATTTTTAGGCATAACTCGATTGGTATAATTGTGTTAAACAGAAAATTTACGACTATCTTAAGCTATATCTAATAAAATCTAGAGAAAACTTCATGAATATTAAACGTTGGATCGCGCGGCGGGAACCTAACTGGAAACGGTTGGACAATCTTTTAACAAAAGTGGAAAAAAAGGGGCTAAAGTCCTTACCTGCGTCTGAAATCACCGAATTAGCGAGTTTGTATCGTTCGGTTTCAGCGGATTTGGCTAGGGCGAGGACAAATGAAGTAGGTAATATTTTGTTACAAGATTTGCAAAGGTTAACTTCTCGCGGCTACACTCAAATTTACCAAGGTTCCCGCCGCCAAGATTGGGCAGCTTTAGTGGAGTTTTGTCGCTGGGGTTTTCCGGCTACTGTACAAGAAACGTTTGGTTATACTGCGACTGCGACGGGAATTTTTTTAGTCATGGGGTTGATTGCTTGGTGGTTTGCTTGGCAAGATCCGACGTTTTTGTCCCTAGTAGTTCCTGCACATTTGATTAAAACGGTGCGCGATGACGGGGAATTGTGGATGGGTTCAATTGTGGGAATCGAACCTTTAGCTTCTAGCGGTATTATGACTAACAATTTATCCGTATGTTTTGCGGCTGTTGGGGGAGGGATTGTGTTCGGTCTTTACACTGTTTATATTATGGCATTTAATGGAGTGATGATTGGTGCGATCGCCTCTTTAGTCGCTCAGCACAATTTAGCTTATCCTTTTTGGGCGTTTGTATTTCCTCATGGTGCCCTGGAATTGCCTGCTATTTTCTTAGCTGGTGGCGCTGGTTTAATCATCGCCCGGGCTATCTTTTTTCCTGGAAAATATCGTCGTGCTGATGCGATGAAATTTTACGGTACTCAAGCTGCACAGTTGGTATTTGGAATTGTACCGATGTTGGTAATTGCTGGTACGATCGAGGGGTTTTTCTCGCCAAATCCGGTAATTCCCGATCCGCTGAAGTATCTGGCTGGGATTGGGTTGTTTGCGCTGTTGGTTGTGTATTGTGGTCGGAGGCGATCGGCTTAACTTGAAGTTAATAGATAGATAATTCGGCGATTGAAACCCGGAGATCCCCCTAAATCCCCCTTAAGAAGGGGGAC
>JAUBOH010000179.1:0-12560 GCA_036700145.1 Microcoleus occultus BM001215366 | reverse complement strand
GACACTCAAGATGCCGTGTCCCTACAATTAATCCGGGTAGGGAAACGGCACTGCCGTCTCCTCTTCTCTATCTGCGTTACTAATGACTACTGAGGCGGTTTCGGTTCTTGAATTTTCGGAACAGAATGCTGTTTCTTAAATCGATTAAAACCGTAAACCGCAGCCGCAATTAGCACGAGATAAGGACTGAAAGCCAACAGCCAAATACTCAAAGCAAACAAACCGAGCGTCAATTCGCCAACAGAATGAGTGGCTTTTCCCCAAGTTTCCTGCACCCGCAAACCTAGAGCAGGTTCGGGAGTTTGTTGAGCCGATACTGCTGCTTCTAGAGTTAAGCTAATAGTTGAATAGGCTACTTGATTTCGCAAACTTTTTAACTGAGCGTCAATCCGTTCGATCGACTCCCGAATATTGCTCAACTCTTGAGAAGCTTTGAGCACGTCGCCGACAGAACCCGATCGCTCCATGATTTTTAACACCATTTCTTCCGATTTGCGGAGGTTTTTCAGCCTCGCCTCATTATCAACTAATTGAGTAGTAACATCCTCAGCCATAAGCCCTCGGTTTTGTACAGTGCCGAGTTTTGCCAAAGCATCTAAAGTAGTTTCTAAGCGTTCTTGAGGGACGCGAATCTCGACGGTTGCCGTTTGGCGGATACTAGAATCGGGCGGCTTTTGATTTTGGAAACCCAAAATGTCGCCTTGTTGTTTTTTGACAATATCGGTAACAGATTTAGTGCTGGTGTCAATAGATTTGACAACTACGCTGAGTTCCGCTTTTTTAATCAGTTGGGGACGATTTGCTGGAGTTTCTGCTGCTTTTTTTGATACAGCAGCACTTCTTGAATCTCCGGCGGCTGGTGCTGATTGTGGAGCCGATGCGGTAACTTGATTTTCACGGCTGCTGGGTGAAGCTGAGCCGCCTGTATCGCTGGGCGGTGGAGCTCCGCAGCTCGGTAAAGCAATGGCTGAAGATAAAGTTAAGAATGCCACAATAGCAAAGCGAGTTGTGCTGTTGTTGGCTGGGTTTGGGTTTGGCTTGTGTGGCGGGGAATTGGTTTTGAGGTGAGTTTTCATTTGGGTGACTCCTCTAAAAAAAGGCTTGGGTATTGAATTTTATGCTGGTTTTAATTTAAGCTCGAATAGATAGCGTTAGTTTAGCCGATACCGAAATGGAAACGGTAGAGGTTGAAGATTTTTTGATTTTTAACCGCAGATAAACGCAGATCAACGCGGATGTAATAATGACAGATGAATTTGATCCTGATTTTATTCGATCGACAACCGAGATCGATCGCCCGGATGTGGCAGTTTTGCGAGAACAAGCGTGCCTGAAAATTCGCAAAAGCTTGCGTGAGGGGCAGCAGGACATGGCGGATTGGAAAGGCGGCCCCCTTGCGGTTTCAGCGGTTCCGGGGGCTGGGAAGTCTACGGGAATGGCTGCTGCGTCGGCAATTGCGATCGCCCGCAACGGACTTTACAACCGCCGCCAGTTAATTGTCGTGACATTTACGCGATCGGCTGCTGCTAACATTAAAGCTAAAATCCGCGCCAGATTGGCAGAATTGTCTTTATCTCAAGGCGGTTTTGCCGTGCACACTTTGCACGGTTTAGCCTTAAATATTGCGATGCGCCATCCCGATTTGTCGGGTTTAAATCTCGAAAATTCAACTTTAGTTACTCCCACTCAAAGTCACCGATTAATTCGCACCTGTGTAGAACTTTGGATTGCGGAAAATCCCCGCAGATATCAAGTTTTGTTGGAAGGACAGCAATTCGACGGAGAGGAAACGGAGAGGCTGCGGCGCCAATCGGTTTTGCGGACGGAGATTTTGCCGCAGTTAGCTAAAACTGTGATTCACGAGGCGAAATCTTCTGGTTTGTTTCCCGAAGAATTGTTAGAAATGAGCGCTCTTGATTCTGGGGACGGTTATGAAATTTTAGCCGTAGCTGGGGGATTGTATCAAAAATATCAGGCTTTGTTGAGGAGTCGGGAATTCATCGATTACGACGAAATGATTCTAGCAGCTTTGCGGGTGTTGGACAATCCAAAGGCGAGGGCGATCGAACAAAAACAAGTATTTGCCGTTTTTGAGGACGAAGCCCAAGATTCTACACCTTTGCAGACTAAACTTTTGGCAACATTGGCGATCGATCCAGACCATCCTGACTTACCTCCCAATTTTATCAGAGTCGGCGATCCAAATCAAGCGATTAATTCTACTTTCACTCCCGCCGATCCGATTTACTTTAATAAATTTTGTGATGAATGCGAAGTAGAGAAAAAGTTAGCGACAATGGATGGCGCAGGGCGCAGCACTCAGGTGATTATCGATGCAGCAAACTTTATGTTGCAATGGGTAAATCGCTCCGAATTGGCTGGAACCGAACAGCCTTTTCGCGCTCAGACTATTAAGCCAGTTAAGAGCGACGACCCGCAAAAAGATGCAAATCCCGCCCCAATCGGGATTGGCTTAGAATTGCATACTCCCCGCGATATTTACCAGACAGTTGAGTTAATTGGTAAGCGAGTAATAGAGTTGGTTGAGCAGTTTTTACCTGCCGATTTTGAATGGGGAAGCAACGACCAAGAGCCGGAATCTGGCGGTGAAGCGAGTGATGGGGGAAATCGCATAAAATTGCCGTTAGAAAATCTCAAATCAATGGCTGTTTTGGTGCGGGAAAACAAACAAGGCAAATTTATCAAAGAAGTGCTGGAGAATCCGAAAAAACACGGATTAAGCTTTGATTTGCCCAAATACGGGATTAAAATTGAGGATGTGGGAGAGCGCGATCGACATTCTCAAGTACCTTGGGAAATATTAACACTGCTGCAATTTCTCGATCGCCCGCACTCACCAGATTACCTAAAAGCAGCATTAAAGATTTTGAGCGATCGGCAACTCATCCCCAAACAAGACTACAATGCTTTTACGACTAGCCCCGAGCAATTCCTGTACCCAGGCCCGCTAGACCCGAAGCAGTCAGATCCAGTTCGCAAATGCCGCTATTTTTGCTGCGGTTTGCTGCAAGCCCGCTTAGAGTTACCGCCCTACCAAATCATCTCATTCTTAGCCTTAGCCCTGCAATACGACCAAACAGAATTAGCCACCGCAGACAAATTAGCAGAAAGAGTAGCAATCCAAACAGCCGGCAACAATTCAATGCACAATATTTTGGAAGTGCTGAGCGAAATTGTCAGTTCAGAAAGATTTGAACCTGTAGATGCAGACGACAAAATAGAAGAACGCTACACCAGCAAAGGTCAACTAACAATTATTACCATGCACAAAGCCAAAGGCTTAGATTGGGACTGCGTATTTTTGCCATTTCTGCACGAACAAACCATCCCCGGAAGTTTGCGAGTTTTGCCGCAAGCGAGATTCTTAGGAGATTTCACTTTAGCAGAGGTAGCCCGAGCACAAATTCGAGCAAGTTTGCACGAAAAATATCCTTTGCCAAATCTGGTCGAAGCGTGGGAACAAGCAGGTTATTTGAAAACAGCAGAAGAGTTTCGATTGCTTTACGTGGCGATGACACGAGCAAAAAGTTTGCTGTGGATGGCGGCGGAGAAAAAAGGGCCTTTTACTTGGAACAAACCGGAAAATTTGCAAGAGCAAAAACCTTGTCCGGTGATACCTGTTTTGAAGCAGAGATTTCCGGGTAATGTGATAGTCTAAAATAGATTTTGGAAACCGCGAAGACGCGAAGTTCGCGAAGAGAAGAAAAGAAAGGGTTTTGCAAAAAAATTATATTTTTCGGCTCCGGTTGAACCATAAACCTTGGTATAATACAAACAATCTCTCTAAAAAACTTCTCTTTTCTTCCTTCGTGTTCTTCGCGCCTTCGCGGTTGGTTAAAAAAAATCTAGTTCACAAATGAAATAAGATTGCTATAGAGCAAAATTGGCCCTAAAACTCCCTATGACAAACTCAGAAATTCGCACAGCTAACGTCACATTTCCCAACGGAGATTTGCAAATTGCCGCTTACCTAGCCCAACCCGCAGCAGCAGGCCAATTTCCCGCAGTTATCGTGATTCAAGAAATCTTTGGCGTCAACTCGCACATTCGCGAAGTTACCGAAAGAATAGCAAAAGAAGGATATGTGGCGATCGCCCCAGCCATTTACCAGCGTCAAGCCCCCGGCTTTGAAACCGGCTACACCCCCGAAGATATCGAAATCGGCAGAGAATACAAGGAACAAACTACAGCTTCGGAACTTCTCGGGGATATCCAAGGTGCGATCGACCATCTCAAAACTTTACCATCTGTCAAGAAAGAAGGTTTTGGCTGCATCGGTTTCTGCTTTGGCGGACACGTCGCCTACCTCGCCGCCACTCTGCCCGAAATCAAGGCTACAGCTTCGTTCTACGGCGCTGGTATCGCCACGGGTACTCCCGGCGGTGGAGCCCCGACGATCGCCCGCACAGCAGACATTAAAGGCACTCTCTACGCCTTTTTCGGCACTCAAGACGCGAGCATTCCTTCAGAACAAGTTGACGAAATTGCCACAGAATTGCAAAAACACCATATTTCTCACCGAATTTTCCGCTACAATGCCGATCATGGCTTCTTCTGCGACCACCGTGGCAGTTACGACGCTACCGCAGCAGCCGAGTCGTGGGAGGAGGTAAAGCAGCTATTTCATCAAGAACTTCAACCAGCTTAAAGAGTTGGAGATGGGGAGATGGGGAGAGTTGGGAAGAATATGACTTCATCTTTTCAATTGACAACTGACAACTAATTACTGACAACTGACAACTAATTACTGACATGAATTCCAAATCTACAGGTTCTCAAAGCGCAACACCATCTTTTTCAATGGATGATTTTGCTAAAGCCCTCGAACAGCACAATTACGAGTTTCAGAAGGGACAAGTAGTGCGCGGCAAAGTGTTCGAGCACGATTCAAACGGCGCGTATGTTGATATCGGCGGCAAGTCTTCGGCTTTTTTGCCGATCGAAGAGGCTGCTTTGAGAACGATTACGGATTTGTCGGAAGTGGTTCCGCTAGAAGAGGAACGGGACTTTTTAATTATCCGCGAACAAGATGCAGACGGCCAAGTTACTCTGTCTCTGCGACAGTTACAAATTCAGCAAGCTTGGGAAGATTTAATTCAATTGCAGGAAACTGGTAAAGTTCTTCAGGTGCGGGTTTCTGGGGCGAATAAGGGCGGCGTGACTGTAGATGTTCAGGGAATGCGCGGTTTTATTCCCCGATCGCACTTGGCGCAACGCGATAACATGGAATCGCTGATCGGTCAATCTTTGACCGTGAATTTTTTGGAGGTCGATCGCGAACGCGAAAAACTGGTACTTTCCCAGCGGATGGCAATTCAATCGAATGCTTTCACTGAGTTGCAAATCGGCCAGTTGGTGGAAGGAACAGTCAGCAGCATCAAGCCTTTTGGCGTGTTTGTGGACTTAGAAGGAGTTAGCGGTTTGCTGCACATCAAGCAAGTCAGCCAAAAATATATTGATAACCTTGGAAAGTTGTTTGTTCCCGGTCAACCCCTGAAAGCGCTGGTGGTTGACCTCGATCAAAGTCGCGGCCGGATTTCGCTTTCTACTCGGGTACTCGAAAATTATCCCGGGGAAATGGTCGATAAAATGGCGGATGTGATGGATACCGCAGAAGAGCGATCGGAACGCGCTAGAAAAACTCTTTCTTAAGTCTTGACAATTTTACTCGTTTACTCGTTTTTAGGCTCAACCTAGGAACGAGTAGCCGCAGTCGAACTTGTTTCAGTCTCCACCTTTGCTTCCACCGGCCAAGAATTCTCCATCTCTAGCGCTTGTTTTGGCTGATAAACTGGTAAGTCGAACCAGAAAGTCGTACCCACATTAACTTCACTAACTATATTAATTTTAGTGTGGTGCTTGTCAATAATGTTTCTGACAATAGAAAGACCTAATCCGGTTCCTTCCAGAGTGTGAACTCGGTTTTCTACGCGGAAAAAGCGCTCGAAAATTGCCTCTTGGTCTTCGGGATCTATGCCAATTCCCGTATCAGAAATTTCGATCCGCACTACCGGAAAATGTCTAGTATTAGGTGACAAGTTGTGGTGCCCGGATGCGCCATCTTTATGGGCTGTAGCCTCGGACTCCAGCAAATACGCTCGAATTCCCACCTTGCCGCCGGACTCCGTAAATTTTAAGGCATTTCCGACTAAATTCGCAAATACTTGCAGCAGCAAATCGTAATGTCCTAAAGCCTGTGGCAAATAGGGATCGACATCTTGCTCTAATTCAATTCCTTTATCCTTAGCATTTAACTGATAAGTCCGCAGCGTTTGTTCCACAGCTTGCGGCAGATCCACAGCATCCAAGTGATAAACTCGGCAAGATTCCAGCCGCGACAAGTCTAACACGTCGTTGACTAAACGGGTGAGGCGATCGGTTTCTCGATTGGCAATTTCTAAGAATTCCTTGCGCTCGCTTTCTTGAAGGTCTTCTCCGTATTCATAGAGAGTTTCAATAAAAGATTTGATATTAAACAACGGTGTTCTCAATTCGTGAGAAACATTGCTGATAAAATTGCTTTTAGCCTCATTTAGTTCTACTTCGCGAGTGATGTCCTGCACTGTCATTGCAATGCCTTTGAGACTTTCGCGGTATTGACCGGAACCTTGATGCTTGGGGGTTTGCTCGTAGAAAGTACACTCTACCGCGATCGGGCGCTGCGACTCGGTACAGGTATCTTCCTCGTGGCGGACGCAGCTTTTGCATAGCGGTTCGGCATCGGACGCTTTGTGCAGAATGACTGTAGTTAAAACAATCCGCATTGTCCGGTTGACTGGTTCGTCGATCGAGATGCGAAATTCGCCGCCTTCGCTCACACCCGCAGCTATGTCGTGCAGCGGTCTTGCCAACTCCCGCTGCACTTGGGCAGGTAAGATATGTAGGAGGTTGACTCCGATCGCATTTTTACCTTCCCATCCAAAAATCCGCTTTCCCGTCGGGTTGACTAAAATCACCTGCAAATTCGCATCCAGCAACAGCGCCCCGTCAGCAATAGTTGAAACCAAAGTTTCTAACTTGGCTTTTTCCGCTGTCAATTCTTCAATATTTTGTTCTTCATAGCTTTCTAGTTTCTCGGCCATCTCGTTAAAACTGCCAATCAACTCGCCCAATTCTCCCCCCAAAGGCAGGTCAACTCGCTGCTTAAAATTCCCCGTCGCGATGTTTTTGACCCCAAAGACTAATTGTTTGATCGGCTGAGTAATTGTCAGGGCGTTAAATACAGCGCCCAAAATTACCATCACCCAAATGGTGACAAATACTGCTAAAGTCACATCCCTAGTCAGATTTGAAGAGACAACTGCTGCGGGATTTGGGTTAATGCCGATCGCCAAAACTCCCAAATATTTATCTTCGTGAATTAGCGGCACAAATACGTCAGTAACTTCTCCGTCTGGCGTCAAGTGCTGCCGCACCAAAGGCAAAGAAGTCAAATTTCTCGCCTCAATATCGGCAATAAAATTATCCGGGAGTTTAATTTGGCGGCGCAGTGTCAGGGAATTTTGCCGCGACGATTCCGAGAAAGGTATCCCCAGAAAAATATCCCCTGCATCGTCGGCGTACAGCATATAGCGGACGCTGGTGGTGCTGCTGTAAAATTGGCGGGAAAAGCGGGCGACTTCGGAGCGATCGTTTTTCGCAATTAGTGGCGCAACATTTGCCGCCAAGAGCAAGCCCAGGTCGCGACCGTAGCGAGTATCGTTAAGTCGAGCGTCTTGCTGGATAGTATTCACGGCCCAAAAAGTCAGGCCGCTCATAATTAACGAAACTACGAGGGTAGCACCGGCCATCAGGCGAGTCTGGAGGGTAAAATCCGACCACCAGCGAGCAATAATTTCTCCGATTTTGTTTAGTATGGCCAGCATTTTACCAGTTCAATATTAAAAGCAGGATTGAATAAATTGGCTCCTTCTGGGATTTTTTACTGCGACTTGTATACGAACGCCGCAGAAATGCCAAACTTCATTGTTACACTTCTAGTTTGAGATTGCTTGGCTTTCAAAGGGCGATCGATGTCCCGCGCAATTCCTAATTTTTGTCGCCCAGTGCTCGGCGGCCGATGTCTCGTCGGCAGTATACCCCTTCAAATTGGATACAATCTACTGCTGTATAAGCTTTGGAGATAGCTTGTTCCAAAGTTTCTCCCGCCGCAGTCACGCCCAAAACCCGGCCGCCGTCGCTCACCAACTCCTGTTTCAACTGAGTCCCAGCGTGAAACACTTCTGCCCCTTTGGCTTCAGCTTCCTCGATTCCCGAAATAACTTTGCCTTTTTGGTAACTTCCAGGATAGCCCCCAGAAGCCAAAACTACGCAAACAGCAGCCCCCGACTTCCAGCGAATATTGGAATATTCACCGAGACGCTGCTGACAGCAAGCCATCAGCAAATCTTCCAGAGGAGTCTCCAGCAGAGACAAAACCGCTTGAGTTTCGGGATCTCCAAAGCGGCAGTTGAATTCTAAAACTTTGGGCTCTCCTTCTGGCGTAATCATCAAACCTGCGTAGAGAACGCCCCGGTAGTCGATCTTATGTTTTTGCAGCGCTGCGAGGGTGGGTTCGAGAATTTCTGCTTGAATCCTGTCCATGAGTTCGGGGGTGACAATTGGCGCTGGGGCGTAGGCTCCCATACCGCCGGTGTTGGCTCCCTGGTCGCCTTCGCCGATCGATTTGTGGTCTTGGGCCGGCAGCAGCGGTTCCACTGTAACGCCGTCGGTGAGGGCGAGAATCGAGACTTCTTGACCTGTCAAAAATTCTTCGACGACGACTCGGATGTTGTCGGTGCCGAATTCGCCTCGGAAAATGGTGTTGATGGCGCTGTGAGCCATTTTGACGGTGGTGGCTACGGTGACTCCTTTGCCTGATGCGAGTCCGTCTGCTTTGATGACTATGGGAATTCCTTGTTCCGCAACGTATGCTTTGGCTGCTTCTGCGTTGGTAAATACGGCAGCTTTGGGCGTTGGGATGCCGGCTTCGAGCATCAATTCTTTGGCCCAGGATTTGCTCGATTCAATTTGGGCTCCGGCTTGAGTGGGGCCGAAAATCATCAGTTTTCGCTGTTGGAAGTAGTCAACGATGCCTAGCGATAGGGGCAATTCCGGGCCGACAATCACTAATCCGATGTTGTTGACCATCACAAAGCGTTCGATGCCTTGGAAGTCGTCGATGTTGAGCGACAGATTTTGACAGCCTTTGGTGGTAGCTGTGCCGCCGTTCCCAGGCACGCAGAATACTTGTTTAATCCGCGTAGATTCTAGCAGTTTTTTGGCGATCGCGTGTTCGCGACCTCCGTTCCCCACAACCAAAACTTTCACAGCATCCTCACCTATAACTTTTGTTCCCTGAATGTCTGATTTTCAGTGTTTGCACCTGTCTATCTGCTTTTTTGCAGTGCTGTCAATTATGCCATGCTTAGTGCTACGGAATTGCTAGATGTGGCACTTTTCTCTTGGGCGGCAGCTCGATCGCTGTTTCATGGCGGCTGAGAGCGTGCAATAATTAAAGATTTTCCTAGAGCCAGGATGCTGCGGTTATTGTTTGATTCAATACTTTTATTTAAGAGGTAAATTGCAATTTACTGTTGGGTGGGGGCGGGTTTATTGAGATTGTCGGTACTTGTTATATATTGTTTGTGAACCCGCCCCTACAGGATATTCATTGCGGTACTAATTGCTATAAAATAGGAAGGCTAACATAATTACATTGACTGACATGAAATCAACTCAAACCGCTGCCAGTTCGTCTGCAAAATTCAAGCGGGTGGGCGTTGTCGGCGGCGGCCAGCTAGCTGCGATGATGGGGGATGCTGCTAAGGCGCTGGGGATTGAATTGGTAGTGCAAACTCCTGATGCTGCTGACCCGGCTGTTTCTGTTGCTGCTGGCGCTGTTTTGGCGGCGGTTGATGATGTTTTGGCTACGGCTGAATTAGCCGCTCGCTGCGATGTTATTACTTTTGAAAATGAGTTTGTAGATTTGGATGGTTTGCGATCGCTAGAAGGGCAAGGTGTATTATTTCAGCCGAGTTTGTCGTCGCTCGATCCTTTGCTGGATAAGTACGTCCAGCGCTGTTATTTACAAGGTTTGGGTTTGCCAACTCCGAGGTTTTGGGCGTGGGATTGCAGCCAGGATTTGCACCTCGATTTTCCCTTTGTCGTCAAAGTTCGCCGCCACGGTTATGACGGGCAAGGTACTTTTATTGTCAAGGATCGGGAGAGTTTTGAGTCAATTCGTGCGGATCTGAGAGGTCAGTCTTTGCTGGTAGAAGAGTTTGTGCCGTTCGATCGCGAGTTGGCTGCGATCGCCGCTCGATCGACAAGTGGCGAAATTGCGATTTACCCGATCGTCGAAACTCAACAGGAAAATCAGGTTTGTCGCTTGGCGATCGCGCCTGCGGATATTAGTTTAGAGGTGAAAGCGGAAGCTTGTGCGATCGTCCGCACTCTCCTCAACAGCTTGGAAGCTGTCGGCGTCTTCGGCATTGAATTATTTTTAACCGCCGACCATAAACTGTTAGTCAATGAAATTGCGCCCCGCACTCACAACTCGGGACATTTTACAATCGATGCTTGCGAAACTTCACAATTTGAACAGCATTTGCGCGCAGTTTGTCAACTGCCTTTAGGCGATTGCGATTTAAACACTGCTGGTGCTGTCATGGTAAATTTACTCGGCTACGAATCGGCTGAGTCTGATTATTTAGAGAAGCGCCAACAACTGGCACAAATAAATGGTGCTTTTGTGCATTGGTATGGTAAGAAAGTATCGCGTCCGGGCCGCAAACTGGGTCATGTTACTATTTTGCTCGACGCGGAATCGATGCAGAATGGGCGACTGGCGGCTTGTGCGATCGCTCGAACCGTTGAATCTATCTGGTATGCAAATTAGATCGATCGCAGAGTTGCCAAAATCTAGTTAGTTGTTGTATATTAAATAAAGGTTCTACTGCGACGTTGGTGACTGCCAATAATGTTTTTTTGATCTATAACTCTTAACTCTAGGGAATCAAGATGTTTGGACAGCAGTAAACTGGGCTTGTACCCAGAAACTTTAAGTCCGAGCCAACGGTGCCCACCTGGTATGATACCAGGTCAAAAGCTGAGGTAAGACGGCGTTGCGGGGAGCCATTATAATTTTGATTGAGATAGGCGCTAATATGGCTAGCCTATTTTTTTTGATTGGTTATTGGTTATTGGGAATTGGGAATTGGGCATTGGGCATTGGGCATTTCCAATTCATCTGCCAACTAACTAATAACTAATAACTAATAACTAATAACTAATGACTAATGACTTCTTCTCAACCTTCGCGTACCATCCAAACAAGCATCGACAAAATTGTCTCGACAGGAGGAAACGGATAATCGCTGACATCAATAGTCACAATTTGCCCTTCTAGTTTCATAAATCTCCAAGCAGTGCCGGTAGTGACTGAACCGTAAATAATCGGAATTGAATTATTGTTAATTTCATTAAATCTTTGAGCGGCAACCATTTCGGCAATGCACTGCCCCAAACCGCTGTTAATGTTATCTCGCTTTGCTTCTACTAGCATAACAGCAGGTGCTTCTATTTCAAATTGTTCGGGAGAGCGACTGATTAAAAAATCGCAAACTCCATTTAATCCCGCTGCGATATCTACTGTAAAATCAGTACCTGAAAATACGCTGATTTGGCGGTTGAGCAACCGTTTGACTTCCAAAAGTGCGGGAGCGATAATTAGTTCGGATTTAGCTTTTTCCGTTCCAACTGCGATCGCCCAGGGAACTGTATCTTCTAGTAAACCTGCTAAAATGGCACTGGGGGCGATCGGCTCAACTTCCGGCAAAAAGCGCCCGCCTTCAACTGCGGTCAATCCGAAGCTTTGCTTAACCTTTCGCAGTGTAAAATCGCTGTATGCCATGATTTTGATTTCAAATTTAATAAACTGCTACTTTAATAAAAATGGTGTTTTCAATGCCCTACAGTGAATTTACGCTCAGAAAGGCCAAACAGGCTTTCGGCTTAACAACCGTAGAAGCAGGGCGATTTTTGCCACCAACCGAACCCATCGCCCCTAGTGTATATTTGACTGAATCGCTAATTGAAGGATTGCCACTTGCTACAGCTACTGGTTCAGAAAAAGCGCGATCGGAACTGATTATTAGTCCTATTTTAGTCGAAGTCCGCAAGATTTTACAGCGGCAAGTGAGTCTATTTTCGGGAGAAGATTTTACCGTAGAGCCGGAATTGGGATTGAGCGGTATCTGCGATTTTTTAATCAGTCGCTCTCCCGAACAAATATTAATCGAAGCGCCCGCGATTGTAATTGTTGAAGCGAAAAAAGCCGATCTAAAAGTAGGATTGGGACAGTGCGCGGCAGAAATGGTGGCGGCTCAAAAGTTTAATGAAAGCAACGATATTGCGATCGGCACAATTTACGGAAGTGTCAGCAGCGGTACTGTTTGGAGATTTCTGAAGTTGGAGGCAAAAACTCTGACAATTGACCTCAATGACTATCCTGTGCCGCCTGTGGAACCGTTGCTGGGGATGTTGGTTTGGATGGTGCG
>JAUBOH010000178.1:0-12609 GCA_036700145.1 Microcoleus occultus BM001215366 | reverse complement strand
TTGCTCTACCAGGGACTCCAGTACGTCTTCAATCATCAGACCCATAGATACCTCTCCTCGATCGAGTTGATAGTTATTGACCAATCTAGCTCAGTTAACAGTCAACTGTTGGCTGTTGTCAGCAAAGCTGTTGTCAGCAAAGCTGTTGTCAGCAAAGCTGTTGGCCGTTGTTATTAATTATTGGTAACAACTGACGTCGGACGTCGGACGTCGGACTGCTGAATCAATCCAAAAAGCGCGGCGTCAAGCAGTACGGACAATCCAGCATCTCCGGCTTCAATTCCGCCCGACAAGTTTTGCACGTAAGTCCCTGCTTGCGTTTGGCTTTCATTTCCGCCTCCAATCCCGAGTCAGTAAACGTCACCCGCTCGACTTCTTCAAAGGTAGTCGCGCCTTCCCGCACCAACTGCAAGCTGTAAGCCAACAACGTTTTCATCCCTTCTTCTACTGCAGCTTCCTTAATTTGCTCTGTGGGAGCGCCTTGAGTGATCAGAGTTTGAAGCCGCTCAGTATTTTTCAGGAACTCGTAAACCCCTACCCGTCCTTTGTAGCCTAAGCCGCCGCACTTGGTACAAAGTTGCTCGCGTTCTGCTAGTTGCTTCCTTTCCTCCACCGGGACAACGTTAGCCCTGTTTACAGTCAGATCGATTTCTTGAGAAGCCGACAGACCGTACCGGCCGAGTTCTTCAGCGGTAGGCTGATAAGGAATGCAGCATTTGTCACAAACGCGCCGCATCAGACGCTGAGCCAACACCCCTAACAGAGCGGCCGAAACCATGAACGGTTCTACGCCCATTTCGGCCAAACGCGCGACCGCCCCGGCCGCGTCGTTCGTGTGCAGCGTCGTCAGCACCAAGTGTCCCGTCAAAGCAGCTTCCAGAGCCGTTTTTGCCGTTTCCTTGTCCCGCGTTTCCCCCACCAGCATCACGTCAGGGTCTTGCCGCAAAAATGCCCGCAGAATGTTGGAAAAAGTCAAGTCTTTTTCCCGAATTACTTGACATTGGGTAATTCCTGGCAAAGCATATTCGATCGGGTCTTCCGCCGTACTGATATTAACCCCCGGATCGTTCCGTTCCGCGAGAATCGAGTACAGAGTAGTTGACTTCCCCGAACCCGTCGGCCCCGTCACCAAAATCAGTCCGAACGGACGGCTAGCAGTCTCTCGCACCAACGCCAGAGTTTCCTCGTCGGAGATTAACAAACCCAAACCCAACTGAGTGCTGGAACTGTCCAAAATCCGCAGCACGATTTTTTCGCCGTACCGCGAAGGCAAGCTGTTCACTCGGAAATCCACCGTGCGTCCCTCAAACACCCGCCGGATGCGGCCGTCTTGAGCTTGTCGGCGTTCGGCAATATCCAGGTTTGCAATAATCTTGAAACGAGCGGTAATCGATGCGACTACCTGCTTGGGAAACCGGAAATACTCTTGCAGCACCCCGTCTTTCCGCATCCGAATCCGCATGAACTCTTCTTGAGGTTCTACGTGGATGTCAGACACCTTTTCTGACAAAGCTTTAGCCAAAATGATATTGACGGCCTTAATTACCGGAGCCGCCTCAGCATCGTCCAAGGTGTTAGCTAGGTCTTCTTGGTCAGCAGTATCTTCTTCTAGTGAGAGTTCGCCAAAATCTCCCTCCCCTAAATCCATCTTTCTCTGCTTTTCGGCTGCTGCTGCTTTGGCTGCTATCTTAACTTGGTCGTCTTGATAGGCCGAAGTTATATCCTGATAGTCGTCTGGCGTAATCACCCGTCGCTGCAAAGCCAAGCCGTGAGGCTGTAAAATCCGCCGCAAATCTTCTATGGCGTTGAGGTTGTCGGGATCTACCATTGCCACTAAAACTGCCGCAGGCTCAGTTTCAGTCCTCGCCACAGGTAAAAATCGACCTTGGTGACAAATGTCGATCGAAATCTTTAACCCGTCGAGCATAACTCCGAGTTGCTCGTTAGACAGTTCGCTCATCTCCGGGTCATATGCTTCAACGCCGTAGACTACCTTCCGTTCAAACATCTGCTGCTTCTTGTAAAGCCGCAGCAATTCTGGCGGCAACTGCTGCCCGGTAAGTGCTTCTAATACCTCCGTCAACCGCTTTCCCGACTTCCGGCTTTCAATTTGAGCTTGCTTCAGTTGGTCGCCGTTGACGTAGCCCGACTGAATCATCTTGTTGAGAGCCGGAGTAAAAGTGCTCAGAGCAACTATCGATGTGGAGCGAAACCCCTGGGATGTGTTAGTCATAAAAAACACTCATGCTTGTGGAAAACTCAGTCACAAAGAGTGCTGAGAGGAAAACCAACGCGGGGTTTTAACCCCCGTATTCTTTGCTTGCGGATCGGCTACCATGTCCTTGCTCAATCCCTATCTCTCAAGTGTAAGCTCGCAGTCCCCTCTAAGCTTCGTCCACAACTTGACTAGACGTTGGAGGGATTTGCCGATGCTTGCAATCAGATATTGTTCGTTGAGTCCTCCCGTTGCTTAGTTACCTGATTAACCCGCCAGATACTCTGGTCGTACCGTCAAGGCATATCACTTGGGGATTGCCAGTACCCGCAGAGGAAAGCGGGGCGACGCGTGTCGCCGAACCACGATCGTTCTATATTCCCAAATTGTTTGGTCAAATTACAGCGCCCGTGGCGGGGCGGTTAGTTGTACTAGGTTAAACATGAGCTATGTTCTGTGATGATAGCTTTGGCGACAGCGCCGATCGGTCTAGTGAGATATATTTTGATTCATTATCTGCGATCTGGCACAGCCCGATCGCCTGCATCAGTCAAGAGCGCAGATTTTGAGCAGTTTTAGTTTTGGGTCAGCACCTATTGCTGTGATTCTAGCCCGGTCTCCCAACCTTTGTGACCCAAGCTTGACAGTTCATAAATCTTGGAAATAAGCCAATTATATCTGAATCGTCTCTACCGATTAGCTCGTCCGCCAGACCCGCTGATCTCTCTCGTTTGACTGGCAAAAAGTCCTGACTTCAAGGGACTTCGGTATCGAATATGACCAACTGCAGCCCCAATTCCCCTCAAAATTAACAACCAAAAATCTGAGTGGCTTTCCTCTGACAGCTAACTACTCACTTACTAAATACAAATTCATCTTATTCCAGATTTTTTACACGCACTAAACGCTCAAAAAAAAACCGCGCCCCGGACGGCTAAAACACCCGCCAGAAATTGACTTTAACTCACTATTTTTTAGCCGATCGGGAAGCATCAAGCATCGAAATCAACAAGGATTTTAAGAAATAAAAACAGCCTAATATATTTTTAATATGGGTTCTTTCTTGCGAGCGCATTCATCCAAAAATATTAGGGTACAAACGTTTTGTTTGCCCAGACAGCCGTCATATTATAGGTACATATCTCCACTGCCATTTCAATATTTTATTCAAAGCTTTGAGAGAGACCTCCACATCGGGCGCGATTTCCGATGAATCAAGTGGTGCCATACACGGTAAATAAAAGTTCTCTTGATTTACCGGGTTAAATCTGTCTGCTAGAATAGATAGGGTTCTGTCGCGCAGCTTTTATGATTGACGAGGAAAAACAGCAAGATCGAGATCCTAACTCAACTGGGGAAACCCCAGAGGGTTCGCCAATGGCAAGCGAAACTCCGCCGGCACCAGCAAGCTCGAACGGATCTGCCGATTGGGAGCTCGAACTTGCTCGAGCTTATCAAAGTCAAAGTGCTCAGCCCGATCGCACGGGGGCAAACGCATCCGCGCCTACCGTCACCGGCAGTTCCACCAACAGCCCGCAGCCAGACGCGGCGGAGTCATTGAAGAGGGAACTTTTGCAGGTAACAGATGAAAAAGTGGCTTTAAAAACTCAGTTGCAAGCCGCCGGCGCTCAACTAGAAGACCTGAAAAATCAAAATCTCCGCCTAGCAGCTGATTTTGAAAACTTCCGCAGGCGCACCCAAAAGGAAAAAGAAGAGTTAGATTTACAGGCAAGGTGTGTCACGATCAAACCCCTGTTGCCGGTCATCGACAATTTCGAGCGCGCTCGATCGCACATCAAGCCTCAAACCGACGGCGAAATGAATATTCACAAAAGCTACCAAAGCGTTTACAAGCAAATGGTGGATAGCCTCAAGCAAATCGGGGTTTCTCCAATGCGCCCTGAAGGCGAACAGTTTGACCCCAACCTCCACGAAGCTCTGCTGAGCGAACCAACAGACGAACACGAGGAAGGCACAATCATCCAAGAACTAGAACGCGGCTACATTCTGGGCGATCGCGTCTTGCGGCACGCCAAAGTGAAAGTTGCAGCGGCTGGGCTATCTGTGGTAGCCTCAGATGAAAATCCCGATAGTTCGGAAAGTTAATCGGAATACAAGCTACTGCATTCTGAGAAGTCACTGACCCCCGAATTCTATTCGGGGGCCCGAAGGCGGCAGACTCACCAACTTCTTAATTCAGGACTAACTGCAGGTCGGCGCTTTCTCAACAACTTCTGAAAAATGTTTTTACCCGTCTTTGATATTGCCTTAGGACATCCAGTTTATTTCCTACAAATCCGGTCGGGTGATGCTTGTTAAAACAAGCTGAGTCGTTTTTCCTCCCCCAACTTGTAGTTGGAGGTTTCCAAACATCCCACAAAGTTTTATGAGGCGCTATGGGGAAAATTATAGGAATTGACTTAGGCACGACAAACAGTTGCGTAGCTGTGTTAGAGGGCGGAAAACCCGTCGTGATCGCCAATTCCGAGGGCGGGCGCACAACTCCGAGCATAGTAGGATTTGGCAAGGCGGGCGATCGCTTAGTAGGTCAACTCGCCAAGCGGCAAGCTGTAACTAATGCTGTAAATACTGTCTACAGCATCAAACGATTTATCGGGCGCAGGTGGGATGACACGGAAGAAGAACGCTCCCGGACTCCCTATACCTGCATAAAAGGCAAAGACGACACCGTTAACGTCCAAATTCGCAACAAGGTTCACACTCCCCAGGAAATCTCGGCAATGGTACTCCAAAAGCTCAAGCAAGATGCTGAAGCTTATTTGGGACAAACTGTTACCCAAGCCGTGATTACAGTGCCAGCATACTTCACAGACGCCCAGCGGCAAGCTACTAAAGACGCCGGTACGATCGCGGGTCTAGAAGTCCTGCGGATTGTCAACGAACCGACGGCGGCCGCCCTTTCCTACGGGCTTGACAAGCAAAATATCGAACAGAAAATCTTGGTCTTTGACCTCGGCGGCGGTACTTTTGACGTTTCGATCCTGCAATTGGGAGACGGAATTTTTGAAGTCAACGCCACCTCCGGTAACAACCATCTCGGAGGCGACGATTTTGACGACTGCATAGTTCAGTGGCTGGTAGAAGTTTTTCGCACTCAAGAAGGCAGTGACCTGTCAACAGATAAAATGGCCTTGCAGCGCCTCCGAGAAGCTGCGGAAAAAGCCAAAATAGAACTTTCACTCTCGCAATCAACTTCCATAAACTTGCCGTTCATCTCCTCTGACGCCAAAGGGCCAAAGCATCTGGAAATGGATCTCTCCAAAGCTCAGTTTGAAAAACTGGTGGCTCATTTGGTGCAAGCGACGATCGATCCGGTGACTCAAGCCCTCAAAGACGCAAATTTGAGTCCCCAAGATATAGACAGAATTATTTTAGTGGGAGGCTCAACCCGAATTCCGGCAGTGCAAGAGGCAATTAGCAAATATTTTGGCGGCGTGTCTCCCGATAAATCGGTGAATCCCGACGAAGCTGTAGCCGTAGGCGCGGCCATTCAAGCCGGAGTGTTGGGCGGTGAGGTCAAAGATTTGCTGCTGCTGGACGTGACGCCCCTGTCCCTGGGACTCGAAACCTTGGGCGGAGTGTTCACAAAAGTAATCGAGCGCAATACAACTATCCCCACCAGCCGATCGCAAATGTACAGCACGGCGGCAGACGGGCAAACTTCCGTAGAAATTCACGCCCTCCAAGGCGAGAGGGCATTGGTTAAAGACAATAAAAGTCTCGGCAAGTTCCTGCTCAAAGGCATTCCCGCAGCCCCCCGGGGCGTACCTCAAATTGAAGTTACCTTTGAAATCGATGCCAATGGCATTCTCAAAGTGGCCGCCGAAGATAAGGGAACCGGAAAAGAACAAAGCATCCAAATTTCCAATACAGGGGGGTTGAGCGAAACCGAAGTCGAGCGGATGCGGCAAGAAGCCGAACTTTACGCCGACGAGGACATCAAGCGCGCTCAACTCGTCGAACTCAAAAATCAAGCCGACACCCTGGTCTATAATTGTGGTGTCACTTTGAAAACCAACGCGCAATTGCTCGGCGACGACCTCAAAACCGAAGCCGAAACAGCAGCAGCAGCCTTGCGGGGGGCGATGGCTAACCCCGACATCACAGGCGAGGAACTGACCGAGCAAATCGAGTCTTTCAAGCAACTCCTATACTCGCTCGGGACAGCAGTCTATTCGGTGGCCCGCAGCGGGGTAGCCCCGTCAGGAGCGGGGGTTGAAAGCGAGATGGTGTCAGAACAAGCAGAGGTTGCAGCTACCTCCGACAGCATTTTCCTGGCAGAAGAGCTGTTGGCGGCGCCCCAAGCTCCACCCCAAGCTCCACCGGAACCAAAGCCGGAACCAAAGCCGGAACCAAAGCCGGAACGACAGTCAAAGCGAGGGCCGGAACGAGGGCCGGAACGAGGGCCGGAACGAGCGCCAAAGCGAGGGTCAAATCCACCGTCAGAACAAAAACCGAAGGTTCCCGAACCTGAAGTTGATGATATGAATCCTTTCCTTTAGAATTGAAAAGCTAAAAATTAAAAGTTAAAAATTAACAATGAGAATTTTTAATTGGTAATTTCAGGAAAGGTCGCCCGTTTCTTTTTCGTACACTTTTTGTTATTTACCTCTAGGCAAGCAGCTATATGGCCGGTGATTACTATGAATTATTAGGCGTTTCTCGCAGCGCAGACAAAGAAGAAATTAAGCGTGCTTACCGCCGCCTAGCTCGCAAGTACCATCCAGATGTCAACAAAACAGACGGTGCCGAGGAGCGGTTTAAAGAAATTAACCGCGCCTACGAGGTACTCTCAGAACCGGAAACCCGCGCCCGTTTCGACCGTTTCGGCGAAGCAGGCGTGACCGGTGCAGGGGCTCCGGGCTTCCAAGACTTCGGCGACAGCTTTGCCGATATTTTTGAAAGCTTCTTTCAGGGTTTTCAGGGAGGCGCGGGCGGCCAACAACAACAAGGTCGCAGACGCAGCGGGCCCGTGCGCGGAGACGACTTGCGGCTCGATTTGCGGCTGGATTTCCGCGAAGCAGTCTTTGGTGGAGAAAAAGAACTCCGCATCAAGCACCTAGAAACCTGCGAAACTTGCACCGGGACTGGCGCCAAACCAGGAACAAGACCCCAAACCTGCTCGACTTGTACCGGTAGCGGCCAAGTCCGCCGCGCTACCCGCACGCCTTTCGGCAGCTTTACTCAAGTTTCAGTTTGCCCCACTTGCAACGGCACGGGCCAAGTGATAGAGGACAAGTGCGAAACTTGTGGCGGCCGAGGTCAGAAAGAAGTGATGAAAAAGCTGAAAATCACAATTCCGGCTGGGGTTGACAACGGTACTCGCTTGCGCGTTTCCAATGAAGGGGATGCGGGGAAACTGGGCGGGCCGCCCGGGGATCTTTACGTTTTCTTGGCCGTGAATGAAGACCCGCTATTTAAGCGGGACGGCATTAACGTTAACTCGGAAGTTAAGATTAGTTACCTGCAAGCAATTTTGGGATGCCGGTTGGAAGTTGAAACGGTAGACGGGCCGACGGAATTGTTGATTCCTACTGGAACTCAGGCGAATACTGTTCTGACTCTGGAGAAAAAAGGGGTGCCTCGGTTGGGAAATCCAGTCAGTCGCGGCGATCATTTGATTACGGTGTCTATTGATATTCCGACTAAGGTGACTGCTGAGGAGCGGGAGTTGCTGATGCAGCTTGCTAAGCTGAAGGGCGATCGTACGGGTAAAGGTGGCTTGGAAGGATTTCTGGGCAATTTGTTTCAGAAATAAGGAAAAAGTGAGCGCAATTTATTATCCCTAAAAAGAATGTGCGCAATTGTGCACATTCTTTCTTAAAAAAATAATAAATTGCATCTCCGGGACTTACGCACGCCGAGTCAAAAACCTGCTGGTTGAGCGAAGTGGCGCACTGAGCCCTTCGGCTACGCGAGCGGATAAACGCAGTCGTTGGGTCGAAACCAGTTTTTTTTGCTTTCTTCCTTTTTCCTTATTCCTTCAACATTTGCTATATGAATTCAACATCGAAAATTGAAAATCCCAAATCCCCAAATACCCTGCTGGATCTGCGGGGTACGCCCTGTCCGATCAATTTTGTCCGTACTAAACTGCGGTTGGAGCAAATGCCTCCTGGAGCAGTTTTGGAGGTTTGGCTGGATGCTGGGGAGCCGATCGAACAAGTGCCTGATAGTCTGAAAATGGAAGGGTACCAAATTCTCGAAACGCAATTTATGGCTTCTGATGATAATTCGGGTTTTTTTGCGATGAAAGTGCAGCGACCTGAGCAGGAAGCAGCATGAGCCGGGATTCCTCCTTGATTACAGCTACTGTTGTGGCTGTTCAGGCTAACTTCTATCAAGTGAGGTTAGATCCAGATGTCAGCACTGACGGGGAAAATCCTCTCTTGGCCGATCGGCCAATTCTCCTGTGCACTCGCCGCACTAGACTGAAAAAAATTGGTCAACAGGTGATGGTGGGCGATCGCGTGGTGGTAGAAGAACCAGACTGGAATGACCACAGGGGTGTTGTTTCTCAAGTGTTTCCCCGCCAAACAGAACTCAATCGGCCGCCTGTAGCTAATGCCGATCGCATTCTCCTGGTTTTTGCCCTCACTGAACCGGACTTAGACCCCGCATCATTAACTAGGTTTTTAGTCAAGGCCGAATCTACAGGTTTAGAGGTGAGTTTGTGCCTGAACAAATGCGATTTAGTCACGGCCCAGGATTTGGCACAGTGGCGCGATCGGCTTTCTGGATGGGGATACCAACCCATGTTTATTAGTGTCCGCAGTGGCTTAGGAATCTACAATGAAGCTGCTAATGACAGTCAAAATGAAGTTTCTGCGATAAACCAAAATTTATCAGACCAAATCGATAACTCCCTTCTTCATTCCCCCCTTGGGGGGGGTAGGGGGGGGTTGGCTTCTTCCTCCTCTATCCAAACTCACTTGCAAGGCAAAATAACCGTAATTTGTGGCCCTTCAGGGGTCGGTAAGTCGAGTTTGATCAACCAATTGATTCCGGCGCTGAACCTGCGAGTGAACGCTGTTTCCGGCAAACTCGGCCGCGGGCGACACACGACTCGCCATGTAGAACTATTTGAACTCCCCGGTGGCGGACTGTTGGCCGATACTCCAGGCTTCAATCAGCCGGCACTTGAATGCGATCCGTCCGAGTTACCTCGATATTTCCCAGAAGCTCGGCACAGGCTGACTTTGGGTAGTTGCCAGTTTAGCGACTGCTCGCACTCCTGTGAGCCTAACTGTGTCGTGCGGGGCGATTGGGAGCGCTATGAGTATTACTTGCAGTTTCTGGAAGAGGCGATCGTCCGCCAGCAACAAGAGCAAAATTCTAGTAGTGCGGAGGCGAGTTTGAAGCAGCAAACGAAGTCGGATGGTACGCAGCAATACGAACCGAAGCTGCAAACTAAAAAATATCGCCGCTCTTCCCGTCGCCTTCAACACCAGTCGCTGCAAGAGATGTGTGAAGAAGACTTAGAAGAGAATGATTAAATAGTCGATCGGCTCCAGAACACGGTAAATTAATAGCTAAAATTAAATGGCCTTAAATTTGTTAAAAAAAGTACAACAGAAGCAAAGGTTAGCAGGTTATGCAGGAGTAAAAATACTGTGAATATTCAAGAACTGTTTGAAAAAGGCGGCCCCGCCATGTGGCCCCTGTTGGTGTTATCGATTCTATCTGTAAGTACAATTATCGAGCGGTTGTGGTTCTGGGCGAGCCTGTTGAGCAAAGAAAAGCAGATAGTTAACCGCATCCTCGAAACTGCTCGCAGCGATTGGGGCGCTGCTAACGAGATTGCTAGACAAGCTAACCGACAGCCGATCGGGCGATTCCTTTCTGCACCCCTGCGGCTGTACAATCCTGAACCCGACTTATTTCGACTCGCACTCGAAGCCGCAGCCGATGAAGAGTTGGCTTCGATGCGCCGCGGCGACAAAATCTTAGAAGCTGCGATCGCTTTAGCGCCTTTGTTGGGCTTGCTGGGAACAGTTTTGGGCTTGATTAACTCCCTGAGTTCGATCCGGCTGGGCGACATCGGTACCTCGGCAACAACTGGCGTGACTTTGGGGATTAGCGAAGCGCTGATCACTACAGCGACAGGGATGGTAGTAGCAATTTTTAGCTTGACGTTTTATCGCATATTTCAAGCTTTTTTGTTCAACCAGGCGAAAATTTTTCGCAAAGCTGGAAATGAACTGGAAATGCTGTACAGACAATACTGGCCGACGGCTAATGCTAAAGGTCGATCGAGGGACGCAGAATACACCAATTCTTCCTTTGGTTCCGATGGTTTGAACAGGCGTTCTTTGAATTCTCTACCAGAATCTGAAGAACGAAATCGGGAGCCGAAACCGAAATTGAAAGGTTCCGATCCTGATATCGATTCAACTTCTAATAACTAGAACCAAGGAGAACTGATGAAGATTCACTTAGATACTCCTGCTGAAGAGGCTCGGATTGAACTGGTGCCTTTAATTGACGTGATATTTTGCATTCTGACATTTTTTCTGCTGGCCGCTTTGCAACTGACTCGCCAGCAATCGATTAATGTCGATTTGCCGAAGGCGAAGACTGGACAAACGCAGATGCGAGAGATGCTGATTGTCAGCATTGACGATTTCGGGCAAACTTATATCGACCAATTGCCTGTTAATTACCAACAGCTCGATCGCGTTTTAAAGAGTTTCCAAACCAAAAATCCTGCGGGATTGACGGTGCTGTACGCTCCTCAAAATGCTAAATACGCCAAAGTTGTGGAGGTTTTAGACAAGTTGCGAGAGGTAGGGGGCGATCGAGTAGCCCTGGCAACTCTTCCTAGTTCGGCACCCTCCCCGCAGCCTAATCCCTCGCTTCCCAATTCTGGGATTCCTGCGGCACCTGCGATCGGCAATTCGGCTCAACCACTGCCGTCTCCTGTGGCTCCGGGACAGCAGCAACTCAATCCGAATCGGTTTCAATCTCCTCTCCCAGCTCCGGGGCAGCAGCAGTTCAATCCCAATTTTAATCCCAATCAGTTTCAGTCTCCTCTCCCGGCTCCACAGCAGCCTAGCAACTCTGGGGCTAATCTGGGGATTCCTCCTGTTTCGCCTGCACCCACAGCTCCCAATTTGGGCCCGGGAGCGGCCACTCCACCGCAGAATGTCGGGCCCTCCAATTAGTGAGAAGGAAGAAGGAAGAAGAGAAATGGAAGTCGGAAAAAGGAAGAGGGAAGAAGGAAGAAACAAAAGAGATAAATAGAAATTCTCCCCATCTCCCCCTCACCCACTCTCCCCCTCGCGGAGATCTGGTCTCCCCAAGTTGGTATAAATAACTGCAATTATTTTGGTTCGTACTGAGCCTTTTTTCTCTTGACAAGTAGATACAGTTGTATATGCCTGCGGAAGGAACTTTTGCAGACATTTCGCCATCTCTCTCCCTAAGTTATTTCCTGGGAAAGATGGTAATTTTGTCAAACAATTGTTACCTTTTGTAATATATACCAAAGTCAGATGAACCATCGGGCATCCTGAAACCAACGGTCGATCGCTGAAACAATTTACAAATCTGGTTAATCCAGGTGTTCACTTTTAAGTCACCTTTACTTACAGAGGAGTCACGCGTCATGAGCCAACCAGCAGAATTGTCTTTGGAGCAGCAATTTAGCCTGTGTTCCTTCAAAACACAGGTAAGTGACATGAGTCGCGAACAAGCTCAGGAGTTTTTGGTTAAGCTCTACGAGCAAATGATGCTGCGGGAAACCATGTACCGCCATTTTCTGAAACACCACTGGGGTTTGGAACCGAACCCAGGCGTTGAGTAGCCCAGAGTCGCAGTCGGCGACCTCCGTCTCTTACTCTCTTCCTCAGGTGGAAAGGAGTTGGGGGTGATGGGGCGTCACTCTTTGAACACAAGGTAGAAGGCACAAGATGCAGAAGGGATCTGCACTCCCGTCATAGTCGATCCGGAAAATTTGACAGTTTTTTTCTTGATTCCACTGAAGTTGGGGAGTCGATCTGAGCAATCTGTCGATCGACACAGCAGCAGAAACCAAAAATAACTTATCCCGACTAGACTCAAAAATTTGATAATTTTTGATCGTAAGTGTTAAATTTTTAACCACATAAATATATTTGTCTTTAGTTGCAGCCGATGAGGTTTGACAAGAATGGCGCTAGTCGAATATCTGAGCGCGACCTCCGACTAGCAAGACCTTCAATTTTCACATCAAATCCTAGAACGGGCAACTGTTGACAAGCAGAGAAAGAGTTATTCAGGCTGGCGTTCGAGAGTCGCCTCCATCGTACTCGTCAAGTAATGACCAGACATGATGCCGCTAGATTGGTAGTAGCGGTTGTCATCAACGCGGTGAAGGGTATCAAAACCCGTCC
>JAUBOH010000177.1:0-12647 GCA_036700145.1 Microcoleus occultus BM001215366 | reverse complement strand
AATGCCCAATGCCCAATGCCCAATTCCCAATGCCCAATTCCCAATGCCCAATTCCCAAATAACAACTAACAAAAAATAACAAATGGCCATGAAATCGGTAATCCTTTCTGAGCAACCAGTCATTCTCGAAAAACCAGCGATTTGGTCGCGCTTGTTTTTGTGGATGATCATGCTGATGACCACTTCTGCGGTAGTTTGGGCTTATTTTGCTAGCGTAGAGCAAGCTGTCCCCGCTGTCGGCCAATTGGAACTCAAAGATGGTGCTAGAGACATCCAAGCACCTGCTACGGGCGCTGTGGTGAGACTTCACGTAGAAAATGGCGATCGCGTGGAAAAAAACCAGCCCCTGCTCACTTTCAACCCCCTCGCACCCAGTGCCGATTTAACATCGATTAAGAAAACTAAAGAAGCGCTGGAAAAAGAAAATAAATTTTACGAAGATGTTGTCAACGGCAAAATTCAAGGCGCTGTTCCTTCTAACCTAGAATCAACAATCAAGGACAGACAGAGCCTCGCGGCACAAAATCAAGTGCTGCAAGCTTTGATTGACGAGCTGTACCTCAACAGGGGAGCCAGCGGAAATTTTGATGCAGCCCAGCAAGGACTTTATGTTAATTATCGATCGGAATTTCTGTCTCGCGTAGCCGCAGCCCAAGGGCAAGTTCAGGAGTTGGAAAAACAACTGAAGCAAGCTGAGAATGCTGAGAAAGCCGCCGGCGATCAAATGACCGTAGCACAGCAACAATTGGGTTTTGCTGAAAACCAATTAAATTATTCTCAGCAGCAGTTAGCTTCTGCCAAAGAGCAAATAAAATCTTCGGAGGCTCAGAAACAATTGGCTGACGAACAGTTAGCGAAATCCCAACAGGTACTGAAGTCCAATCAAGGCATTCTAGGCAGACTTACCCCGCTGGTAGAGGAAGGAGCCATCGCTGAACTGCAAAAAGAAAAACAGGAACAAGATGTTTTCAGAGGGCAAAGCGAAGTTCTCAAACAGCAAGATCAAATCAAGCAGCGCGAAGGTGAAATCAACGCCCGCAAAGGCGAAGTTAACACGCGCCTCGGTGAAATAAATACGCGCCGAGGCGAAATGAACGCGCGTCAAGGTGACATCCAAAAAATTACTGCTGAAATAGAGCGCCAGCAAGGAGAGCAAGCGCGCGTTCAGGAGTCGATCGCCCGCGCTCAAGAACAGTTGAAAAACACCAAGGATTCCTGGGCAAAAGAACTTTACACCAAAATTGCTGAAAACCAGAAACAAATTGCCAGCAGCGATTCTCAGCTCAGCCGCTTTAAAGTGGAAAACCTGAAAAAGCTGTCCGAAGTGAACGCTCAACTAGAAAAGGCTCAACAAAACCGCGACACTCAAGTGATGAAGTCTCCCGTATCGGGGGTAATCTTTGATTTGAAGCCTTCTACGAAGGAGAAAGCTAAGTTGGATATAGCGAAAGATCCGATATGCCAATCCATTATTAACTCAGTGCTGAAACCGGGCGAACCGCGCCCGAAACGCTGCGAAGAAGCTTATTACGAAGCGCAGCAAACTGAGAAGCTGCTCAAGGTTTTGGACGACGAAAACGGTCTGGAAGCAGTTGTTTACCTCGAAAACAGTAATGTGGCTCTGGTATTGGATGCCTTGAAACAGAAGCGAGAAAAATTGGAGAAGTATCACGGCAAACAATTGGATGGAGAAAAAATTGATTGCGAAAAAGGTAAAAGTTGCGTGTGTCCTGAGAAGGAAGTTAACAGAGAGAAACTGGGTTTGACGAAATACCAATGCGTGCCTGTGGAGGTGAATGTAGAAGCTTTCCCGGCGATGGAGTTCGGTACTGCTGAGGGTGAAGTGAAAGAGATTAGCAGCGATGCTCAGCCTCCTACTGAACTGCGGAAATACTACGCTTTCAAAACCAAAATTAAGCTCAAAAATCAAAAGTTTGTTTTGAATAAAAACAAGCCGAATCAAGTGGAGGTTAATTTGCAGTCAGGAATGGCCGTGAGTTCTAATATTAATATCGGCAAGCGGACTGTTTTGCAGATGTTTATCAATCGGTTTACTGGCAAATTGGATACGTTCAAGACTGTTAAGTAATTTGGTTAACCTAATTGAACGCGAGACTTTTAGGCTGTTCGGAAACCCGGTTTCTTCAAGAAACCGGGTTTCTAGGTGTGATGTTTTTCAACTTGTTTGTAGTAAGGAATGCAAGTCCTGATTGGTCAAAACTATGAGGACTTGCATTCCTCAGTACAAACTTGATGAGAATTATTTAACCGGGTTTGATATAAAATGGTGATGGCAATCAGTGCGATCGCACTTTCATGAAAAAAATCCTCTTATTTACTTTATACCTAATTCCTGTTGTCCTGTTAATCGGATTTGTAGCGAATTTTAGCGTTAACGTTCCCGTTGATGACGAGTGGAGATTAGCCAGCCTTTTTGAGAAAATAGCTGCGGGAAATGCAACTTTTAACGATTTTTGGGATTTGCACAGCAACCACCGGATTGTGATCCCAAAAATCATTATTGCGGTGCTGGCTTTTGCTTCCCAATGGAATATTAATTATCAGTTGTGTCTCAGCATCGGTTTAGCTGTGATAACTTTTGTCGCTATGTATAGCTTATCCTCGATGCAGGTTAAGAATGTCGGGGATGATTTGTGGCATTTAACTAATATTTTAACTTGTATTTTGCTGTTCTCGCTAGTTCAGCACGAAAACTGGCTTTGGGGATTTCAACTGGCTTGGTTTTTAGTCAATTTGTGTTTTGTAGCTGCGGTTTATGCACTGAGTTCAAATCGCAATTTATTGCCTAATATAACAGTTTTCAATAGGATCAAATACCGTAGGGACACGGCATTGCCGTGTCCTTTATCGGCTAAGGACACGGCAGTGCCGTGTCCCTACGATATTCAAGGTAAGGACACAGCAGTGCCGTGTCCCTTATCGGGTAAGGACACGGCAGTGCCGTGTCCCTACGATATTCAAATATTCATTGCTGCTGTCTTCTGCTTTATTGCTAGTTTTTCCCTCGCGCAAGGTTTGCTTTCTTGGTTGGCTGCGCTTCCCGCTGTAGCGGGTTTAGAAGGAAATGCGACGCAGAAAAGAAAAAGATTGATTCTATGGATATTGCTGTTTGCGGCAACTTGTGCTGTTTACTCAATTGATTATCATCCCAGTCGGAAAACAAGTATTATTTCATTGTTGAATAAGCCCCTGGTGGTAATTGATTACTTTTTGAGTTTGTTGGGTTCGCCAATTGTGCGATCGCCCTTCATTTCCGCATTAGTTGGATTGCTAATATTTGCAAGTTTCTTATTTTTGGTATTCCACTTTGGGAGAAAGATTAGCGAGCATCGTGAGGCTTTACCTTGGCTGTCAATAGGTGTTTTTTCGGTTTTATCGGCTCTGTTTATTACGGCTGGTAGGGCGGAATTTGGCGCAATTCAGGCGATAGAATCGTCGAGATATACGACTAATTCGATTTTGCTTTTAATTGCTTTGGTTCAGCTAGGTCAATTGTTTGTCCGAGGTAAGATTGCTACCATAAATCGCAACTATAAATTTGTTTATCGGGTGTTAGCAGGGCTGTTAATTGGGATAATTATTGTTAACTCTCAGCAGGCGATCGCCCAATCTCGATCGGCACTTCCTTACAAGCAAGGTGCTCAAGATTGTTTGCAGTTAATTAACTATCTTGAACCGTCGGATTTTTTCAAGAATTCGCCGTCAAGCTGTTTGAGGGTGCTGAGCAAAAAAACTTGGTTGGTGAGAGAAGGCGCTGCAATTATCGATAAAATAGGTTGGAGAAAGTTCGCGACAAATGTAGAGTTTATTTCTAATAGCGAGAAAGTTTACGGCTATTTAGACAAACCTCAAACCAGCGATAAATTCTTGACTCTCAAGAAAAATGCTGCTATCAAGGCTGCCGGTTGGGCTGTTTTGCCAGAAAATTGGAAACAGCCGAATATCGTACTGCTATCTGTCGGCGAGAAACAATCTTTTTTTGCTAACGCTTATGTCAACTCAGACAGTCCCGATATTGCTAAGACTTTGAAATCAGAGTTGTACAACAATGCGAGGTGGGCTGTTGATTTGTCGGCTAATGGTTTGCCGATCGCCCAAACTGAAATTAAAGCTTGGGTGTATAATCCTGTTGACAACCAGTTTGTCCAGTTGCGCGGAGGATGAGGAGTGAAAATTTCTGTGATTATACCAGCCCACAATGAGGAGGGCTGTTTGTACGGTACTGTGCGGGCGATCGCCCAGACGCTCGATTTAGAAGGCATTCCGCACGAAATTCTGATTGTGAATGACAACAGTGTCGATCGAACTATTGACATTTGCCAGGAATTGTCAGAGACTTTTCCCACAGTTAGATACATCAACAATCTACCTCCCAACGGTTTCGGATTTGCCGTGCGCCGGGGATTGGCGGAATTTAAAGGCGATGCTGCGGCAATTGTGATGGCGGATGCTTCCGACGATCCGATGGATTTGGTAGCCGGATACCGCAAGTTGCAAGAAGGATATGATTGTGTTTTCGGTTCCCGCTTTATCAAAGGCGGCTTTGTGGTTGACTATCCAATTCACAAATTAGCAATTAACCGCTTAGCAAACTGGTTTGTCAAAACTATTTTCGGTTTGCGCTACAACGATGTCACCAATGCTTTTAAAATTTACCGCAAAGAAGTGATTGATGGAGTGCAGCCGATTTTGAGCCATCATTTTAATTTAACTGTAGAACTTCCCCTAAAAGCAATTGTTAGGGGTTTTTCCTATGATGTAATTCCTCTGAGGTGGTACAATCGGACTGCTGGTATCTCCAAGCTGAAAATTAAAGAGATGGGAAGCCGTTATTTGTTTATTGTTTTGTATGTTTGGCTGGAGAAACATCTCTCTCGCGGCGACTACCACCGCCGACAAATCAGGACTAAAGTCCTTACTACGAACGAAATTTTGTAAAGCGAATGCCTGAGAGAATTTTGATTGTTGGCGGTGCGGGTTTCATCGGCAGTTGTTTGGCAATTGGCCTCAAGAAACTTCACCCGGAATGGCAAATAATTTGTTTGGATAACCTCCGCCGCCGGGGTTCGGAATTGAATTTAACGCGGCTTAAAAGTTGCGGGATTCAGTTTGTTTACGGGGATATTCGCACAGCGGCAGATTTAGATCCAGTTGCACTTAATGCTGACTGCATTATCGATTGTGCTGCGGAACCTTCTGTGCTGGCGGGTTTTAGTTCGCCTCAGTATGTTTTGCAGACGAATTTGTTGGGTACTGTGAATGTTTTGGAGTTGGCGAGACAAACTGGTGCGAGTTTGTTGTTTTTGTCTACGAGTCGGGTTTATCCGATCGCCGCTGTCAAGTCTATCAAGTTGTTGGATTTGCCGTCAAGATTTGCGATCGCAAGTGAGCAAACTTTACCGGGAATCTCGGAATTAGGCATTTCGGAAGACTTCCCTCTCAAAGGAGCTCGATCGCTTTACGGAGCAACTAAATTAGCTTCGGAATTGCTGATTGAGGAATACAGAGAAGCGTACAACGTGCCGGCAATTATCAACCGCTGCGGGTTAATTACCGGTGCTTGGCAAATGGGTAAAGTCGATCAGGGAGTTTGCGGTTTGTGGGTGGCTGCTCACTATTTTCAAAAGTCGCTGAGTTACATCGGTTTTGGCGGCAGCGGCAAGCAAGTTAGGGATTTGCTGCACGTTGAAGATTTGCTGAAGTTAGTTAATTATCAGTTAGAACATTTTGCAGAATTTGACGGTGAAGTTTTTAATGTAGGCGGCGGTTTGAGCAACAGTCTTTCTTTAGTTGAGACAACTGATTTGTGCCAAAAGATTGCGGGTAAATCGATTTTGATTCATCCAGTTTTGGAGGAACGCGCGGGGGATATTCCGATTTTTATTACTGATTCTTCTAGGGTGATGGAGCGCACTGGATGGCAACCTGTTATTGGCCCGGAAGCTGCTTTGCAGGATATTTATGATTGGATTGCTGCTAATGAGGTTGTTTTGAGTTCGATATTGTAGGAGTTTTTTTGACCGCAGATTTAGGCGGATAAACGCGGATAAACGCAGATGGATCGATCGCACATCTGGAAGGCGATTCAGCATTTATCCCCAAACTTCTGTCAAATCCAAGACAAAACCAGGCAACACATCTTCGCCGGACAAAGTTGCAGGATTTTCCAGCAATTCTACTTCTTGGTTCTGTCTGTAAATCTCCACTTTTCTGTTGTTTCTATCTATCAACCAACCCAACCGCACATGATTTTCCATGTATTCTTGCATTTTATCTTGCAGCGGTTTGATTCTGTCACTTTTAGAACGGAGTTCTACCACAAAATCTGGGCTTAACGGAATAAAACCTTCTTTTTGTTCTGGGGTGAGTGCATCCCATCTTTCTTGACGCACCCAAGCTGCATCGGGAGAGCGATCGGCTCCATTTGGCAGGTGAAAACCAGTTGAAGAGTCAAATGTCTTTCCCAGTTTAGTCTGGCGGTTCCACAGCCATAGTTGCCCGTTTAAATCAGAGTTTCTGTATCCTGTTTCGCCGCCGGTTGGTGGATTCACGATTAATTCTCCTGTTGCTGTGCGTTCTAATTGTAACTCCCGATTGGCGATCGCCAATTCAAAAAACTGCTCGCGGGTGAGACTGAGCCTTAGTGTGGGCGGAATATTGACGGCAATGGCGCGGGATGTTTGAGTTTGTGTCATCATTTTTATCCTCAAATTGATGCTTTTTTAGCAAATTCATCCTCATCTCGCCAAGCCCAAAATACAGGACTATTTGCAATTTTTATTATAACAATTTCAAGTGCGTAGGCGACAGCCGAGGCGACAGCCATCGCCCTCAATTTCTTAGTATTTACGCACGAGTGTTGAGAAACCGGGTTTTTTGCGAAAAAACTGCCTTGTAGAGGGTATATTCGGTAAAAAACCCGGTTTCTGGGCATCTATGCGTAAATCCTGTTTCTACTCGGCAAAATAGCGGGTCAAAATCCGCATAATTTCACCGCTAATGGGCGATGGTAAAGGCGGACTCCATTCCACAATTTTCGCGAAACCCAAGACATGAAGGATGTCGATGATGCGGTTGACACCTTTGGGCGTGCCGCACAGCAGCAAGCGGACGGGTTTTCGATCGCTAGGTGCGTCGGGAATTTTTGCCCGCAGTAGTTCCGGAACTGATTGTGGTGTTGGTATCATAGAGATATCTCCTGATTGTGGGAGTCCAAACCCCTGCCGCCTCTCGATTGCAGTCTGAAACGGTAGGGGTTTGGTTTTTGGGTTTTTTAGTAACACTTTTTGTTACTATGTAAAAATATAACACTTAGTGTGATACTATGTCAATAGGTAACGTCAAAAAGTAGAATGTTATGTAAAGTAGTTATGGGCAAAACACAAGCGTGGCAGCAAAAAACCTCAAACGAGTAACAACTTACGTCAATCCTGAAATAGCCAAAGCATTAGAAGAATGGGCCGACAAAGACGAGCGCTCTGTGTCTTGGTTGGCTGGGAAGCTGATTGAAAAAGGTGTTCAAGAGCATCAAAGTCAAGAACAGCAACAAGCGTCTGCACGGGAGGTGAAAGAATGAATCCATTGGATAAAAGCTAAAATGTGAGTCAATGTAAAAGAAAAAAATCTAATGGGTGGGAAGCGCAAGCTAGAGTTGATAGCTGTATATTTAACCAAGGAAAAGAAGATGGCTCTTGAAGAGTGGGCTACTTCTGAAGAACGTTCTGTGTCATGGATTGTTGGCAAACTTGTCGATCGAGCACTGCAAGATCGTCAACAGCAGCAAGTTGACACAGAACCGGATATTTGAATGACAAGGATGAGAGATTTTTTAAACCGCAGATGCACGAAAATGGACACAGATACTAATTAGGAGTTGAGATATGATAGCTGTTGCTGCCGAATCTAAAATATACTCTCTAGAAGCATGGATGGAAAATCCACCGGATCTCGAAGAGTGGGTTGATGGTGAATTATTGGAGAAAAATGGCATGACTCTCAAGCATAGCAAGGTGCAAGGAAATCTTTACTTTTATTGGAGAACGTACAAAGATTCCAGCGGACAGGGAGGGGATGTTTATACAGATGTTCCCTGCCGCACAAACAAGCAGGGACGCTATCCTGATGTTGCTTACCTTCCCTCGGAACTCGCTGCACAATTTGGCAATCTCAAAGTGCTGCCACAAAGTTTTCCTTTATGTGCTGAAATTGTTTCACCAACAGATTTGGCTGAAGATGTCATTGCGAAAGCTACAGAATATTTAGAATCTGGAAGTGAGGAAGTTTGGTTGGTATATCCTGAAAATCAGTGGATTATTGCAGTTACAAAACAAACCAGAAGCATCTTTATTGCTGGAGAAGTTATTAGCACTAAAACTGTTTTACCTGGTTTTAGCATCGCAGTAGATGAATTATTAAAATAGCGATGATTCTAAATTCTCGTTCCCAGGTTCTGCCTCAATTGTTTGGTTTGGATGCTTTGACAAACATTTGTCCTCCTAAAAACAGCCACAAAAAAGGCAATTTTAAGTAAATTTTTAACAGCGAAGGCGAGGCCGGTCTGCCTTTTGTCGAAAATGGTAAAAATCTCGGTATCATCAGATCTATTTCAAACCCGACGGTTTGCAAAAGCTCTTGCAGCGATAAGTGTGTAATCGGTAATTGATGGTCGATAAAATCGTAGTATTCTTTGTAAGAGTATTTAAAATTTGGTTGGATAACCAACAGAGAACCTCCCGGATTGAGAGCGTAAAAGCAAAATGAAATAATTTGGATCAGTTCTTCTTTGCTACGGAGATGTTCAAAAAAGTTTGAGATAAAGATGCGGTCAAACTGTTCCGTAAAACCTGGGCTATCTCCCAAATTCAAAACATTCAAATTCAGCACTTTGACATCAGGATTGGCAAACAACTTGGAATCGGGATTGAGGTCAATCAAGCATTTTTCTCCGGCTCTAATTTGATTTATAAACTCGCAGTAGCCGCCGCCAATATCTAAAACCGCTGATTCTGGAGGAACATAATCTTGTAGAAACTCGTCAATTAAAACTTTCCAGAGTGCAACCTTGGCTTGCATCTGTCGGGAATCAAATCGATTGGCGTACAATTTTTTGAGATATGTGTCGGCTTTCATAGTAAAATAGCATAGACTGAGTATGAGTCTATCACTGTCACACCAAACTATGAACGTTGTATCTACCGAAATACCGGAAGTTTTGATAATTGAGCCGAAAATTTTCGGAGACGATCGCGGTTTCTTTTTTGAAAGTTTTAATCACCAAGTTTTTGCAGAAAAAACAGGCGTGACGGCAGATTTTGTTCAAGACAATCATTCCAAATCTTCTAAAAATGTGCTGCGCGGTTTGCACTACCAAATGCAGCAGCCTCAAGGCAAATTGCTGCGGGTAGTTGCTGGCGAAATATTTGACGTAGCGGTGGATATTAGACAAAGTTCGCCGACGTTCGGACAGTGGGTGGGCTGTTTGCTGAGTGCAAAAAATAAGCAGCAAATTTGGGTTCCTGCGGGATTTGCTCACGGTTTTTTAGTGGTTTCGGAGACTGCTGAAGTTTTGTACAAAACTACAGACTACTATGCACCGGCACACGAGCGGTGTATCCTCTGGAATGACCCCGATTTGGCGATCGACTGGCCGCTGCTAGATGGTGCCCAACCAATCTTATCAGCTAAAGACCAAGCCGGACAAACTTTGAAAACAGCTCAAGTTTTTTGATAATGAAAATTTTACTCGCAGGCGGCAGCGGACAGCTAGCTCAAGAATTGCAGCCAATTTTATTATCTTCGGGAGAGGTAATTGCGGTCGATCGCACTCGCCTCGACTTGTCCCAACCCGAAAGCATCCGTCAAGCAATGGCGGAAATTCAACCGGATTTAGTCATCAATTCCGGTGCTTATACTGCTGTAGACAAAGCAGAAAGCGAACCGGAATTAGCACACGCAGTCAATGGCATTGCACCCGGAATTTTCGCAGAAGAATGCGAAAAACTGGGAGCGAGTTTGATTCACTTTTCCACTGATTATGTATTTGACGGCTGTCGCGGTTCTGCTTATCTGGAAACAGATTCTACGAACCCGCTGGGAACTTACGGAAAGTCGAAATTAGCTGGCGAGGAATCAATTCGGAAAGCCGGAAATCGGCATATTATTATTAGAACAGCGTGGGTTTACGGCAACGGCGGTAAAGGCAATTTTGTCAAAACTATGCTGAGGTTGGGAAAAGAAAGGGAAGAGATTCGAGTAGTAGCAGATCAGATCGGCAGTCCTACTTGGACGGGCGATTTAGCTGCGGCAACTTCGCAGATTATTCCTCAAATTAAACCAGAAAAATTTGGGACTTACCAGTACACTAACAGCGGTGTTTGTAGTTGGTACGATTTGGCGATCGCCATTTTTGAGGAAGCAGAAAAACTCGGCTTTCCCCTCAAAGTTCAGCGCGTAATTCCCATCACCACCGCCGAATATCCGACACCCGCCAAACGTCCCGCTTTTTCTGTCCTCTCTACGGTGAAAATATCAGCACTTCTGGGCACGTATCCTCCCCACTGGCGGCAAGGGCTCAGACAAATGCTGGTAAGAGAAGTGAAATGAAAATTCGAGTAAATCTGTAAAGTAGCCAGAAACCGGGTTTTTTCACCAAAATACTTGGTTCAAACCCTCAATCAAGTAAAAAACCCGGTTTCTTTAATCCCAGCGCGTACAACTTAGCCCAAATCGATTAAAAATATCCCAATCTCCCAATCCATGAAAGTCAAGCAACAATATGTTTTAATTGCCGCATCAGTTCTCGGCATTTTAATACCATCCTCATATATTTTGTACCTGATATCGCAAGCTGGAGACTTGTCTAATTTTGATTATTGGTGGATGACCTGGAATTTTTATTCAGTAGACGGTTTCTCTACAAATCCTTTTAATTGGATATTTCGGGCGAACGAGCATTTTGTCTTGATTCCGGCAATAATCTATGCTCTTAATATAATTGTCACCCAAGGTTCAAATATTGGTTTGTGCTTAGTTGCCTGGTTTTTGGCTTGGATTCAGTGTCACGTATTAATTGCTTTGCTGCCGTTAAATATGAGGCGTTTTCCGCTGCAATTTATCTCGCTAGTGCTTGGTATTTCTATTTTTAATTTTACTCCGGCTGCGGCGCATAATTGGATGCGGGGATTCAGTGGCGTTCACTGGATAATTGCTAATTTATTTGTAATTTGTTCGATATTTTGTTTGCAATCCTATGTGACTTCTTTGGGTACACCGGAGGCGGACACGGGGGGGGCGGGCAGGGGGGCACCGCCCCTACGGAATGGTTGGGTAATTGGTAGCATTGTTTTTGGGATTTTAGGTTGTATTAGTTACAGCACTCCTTTAGCTTTGTGGCCGATATTGTGTGCTGCTGCGATTGTGTTGCGGTTTCCCCGTCGCATCACTTATTTATATTTTGCTGCTTCAATTGTAGTGATTAGCACTTATTTCTTAACTTATAAAACTCCCGCTCATCATCCTTCTTTAAGCAAAATTAATCCGCTCAAAACTCTCGAATATATTCCTACTTATCTGGGCGGTATTTTCAGCGATAATGTTATTTTTGCTTCTATTATTGGTATAATCGGTTTGATTCTTGTAACGAGTTTTGTCGGTTATTGGCTATTTGTAAAAAAGGTCGTGAAGCGTAGCTATCCCGTAGGGAATCGCCCGGAGTGGCTTCCTTGGCTGTCAATCCAGATTTATACGCTGCAAACGGCGTTAATGGCCGCTGTGAGCCGATCGGGATTTGGAGTCGAACAGGCCACCGCTTCCCGCTACGCCACACTCCCAGCTTTGTTTTGGATGAGCACAATTGTGCTGACAGTATTGTGGGTGCGGGAGTTGCAGCCAACACCGAGAATTCAAGGGCGTTGGTTGACACCGCTGTTTGCAGTCGTGACAGTGGCGATTATTTTAATGTACGGGGTGGGAGGCGAAACTGCAATTGCGATCGCCCGCCGAGCAACCTATCAACCTCTAGTAGCATTATCGCTGCAATTAGGCATCACCGACATCACGCTAATTAAAGACAGAGTAGGCAACAAACCTGCCGCATTTGTCGGGTTAATAGATGCCTTAAAAGCTAACAATTTAGTGCCGTTTAATCGAGACATCAAAAAACACAACTTCTGTGCAGCATTGAATACAAAAATCGACTCAAACTTACTGTCAGCGCCCAAAGACGGAGTACCCGGATATTTTGATACTGTCACCAAACTCGCACCCACAGCCGCGAGAGTAGTTGGTTGGGTGGGAGACCCCGAAAATCAGGTAAAATGTATTGCGATTCTCGATCGAGAAAATGTGGTCAGAGGTTTCGCAATGTCAGGCTTTCCGCGCCCAGATTTAGTCAATTTATACGGCCCATCCTACCAATTTGCAGCTTGGAGGGGCTACATTCAAACATCCCCAGCAGATACATTATTCACAGCTTACGCATCATTTAAAAACCGCCAAGGTTGGATAGCCTTGCGAAATTCTCAAGTTATAGATCAATACGGTTCAGTTAACACTGTTAATTCCCCCGAGATCCCCCTAAATCCCCCTTAAGAAGGGGGACTTTGAGCAACTTCTGGTTCCCCCCTTTG
>JAUBOH010000176.1:1553-12689 GCA_036700145.1 Microcoleus occultus BM001215366 | reverse complement strand
GGAGACGGCAGTGCCGTTTCCCTACAATATTATCTTGGGTAGGGACACGGCACTGCCGTGTCCGACCTATCTGAGTACAACCGGAATTGATATCATTTAAACACAAATTCAGCTCGATCGCTCGTGCAAATAGTTGTTAATCGCTTTGGCGATTTCTACTTGCTTGTAGGGGCTCATGGTGCTGGGCAGGGATATGCGAGAACCTCCACAAACTAACAGTCTGACTTCGTACCAAGTGTCGTTATCCCGATCTTTTGTTCGCTCGACTTCCACCCCGTAAATCTCGCACAGAGAGTGTTTAATTACCTGACGCGGCAACAAACTGCGCTGTTTAACACTCAAGGTGTTTAAAGTTCCATCGAAGCTGTAGGTTTCATCATTTCCCAACACGATCGCTCCGGCTGCTGCGAGCAACAATATCCCTCCTGTCCATCCAAACCAGCGATCGTCTTGACTTAAGCGCAGCAATCGCTCTTTTCCATTATTAACAAAAAAATTGATGTCAGAAGCAACAGCGTCCTTGTGTCCCCAGTTAGTCGAGTTAGCAGTGAAAGCAAGATTGCCAACAGAAGTCAAAAGTACAACTCTGCTTTTATAGCCGCATCTTTCAACTTTAGCTCCCTGCAAGGCAGCCAACTCAATTTCTTGGATGTTCGACCCCAGTAAGTTCGATCGTACCAACTGGCAACTTCCTTGTTTTGCCTGCAATCGCTGGCAGCTCAGAGTTGCTGCATGATAGTCAAAAGTCAGCGAAATCAGTCCAAATGCCATTAATAAACAACTAGGAAGCCAAAAATCAAATATGCTGTGAGTCTGAATTATTAGTTCAGTTGTCGTATGCTTGATTATTTTCATTTACTTCACCCTTAGATTCGTAAAATGATGCTACAGATCGAGCTTTTTAGCGAGATTAGCCGAATTGTTAACTTATATTATTGGAAGTTATCCTATGCCATTACCCTTTTATCTTAGTAATAGGTTAGCACTAAAACATCTCGCAGACAACAAGTGTCGCGAGTTGAGCTGCGGCTGCGTTTAGATAGAGTTCAGTCATCGATCGTTGATTATTGATTCAGGCGAAGTGCCCGTTGACCTAGCTCCTATTCGCTAGGTTTTTATTATCTTTAAACATCGCAGCCCAACTTTACATAATCTTTATAATCACGGGCTAATCGAGATTATTCGAGCGATCGCGAAACAGGTTTCTAGGAAAGAGTCACCAAAGGGCGGTTAGGGAGTATCTCGATCGGCGTGCGATCGACCGTCGAGGAAGCTGCGAATCAAATCAGCCATTTCTTGTTGCTCTTTCTGATTTGAGCTACCGCTTAAACATAGGATATCTCCCCCATTCATTAGCAAACGCACCTCGTAGCACGTATAGCTGTCCATATGTTCTGTTTGTGTACTTGAACTGTTTTTAATTCGACTTCAGAAATTTCACTGAGCGATTTTTCGGTCACTTCATTAATCCTTATCCCCCTTTTCTTAATAGTTAGGATACTTGCATTTTTATCAAAAAAATAAGTTGTAATACTGAAAAAATTATGGAATATAAAATATGTTGTAGCGAAACCAATAACAACAAAGCTGCCATTAAAAAGTATCGGTTCCAAATTTGACAACCGATTATCTTTTTCTATTACTAATTTATCGACAGATTTTTGTATATATTGATTGAACGAGTTTGCATCGTCAACAGTTTGGTACGGTAGATAAACGTCTCCTTGGTTAGTTGTCAGAAATACATTCTCTTTGACAATTGAGTTCCCGTTGCTATCAGTAGTATCTATTTTCTCAACTCTAGCCTCCTTGACTTGGGGGATCGACTGTAATTCTCCTTTAACTAATCCCATAAAACTTGACGTACTCATTTCGCAAGTTGCGATTTTTGGCTCGATCTTTTTGCACGAAAGTCGTTCCATTCCAGAAGAGGACATCGTAATAACTATCATTAACAAGGGAATTCCCGAAAATCCTGTCAGCCATAGAGCAGGAAATACCAAACCAAACAAACTTAAGGCATTTTTAAGCTTGAGAAGATGTTCTGTTTTTTCAATTACTTTCATCATCGGTATCAACTCCCTATTATTTATTGACAATTGTTAGACAACTTTTGAATTCGTTAATTAAACTGCATTAACATTAATCGCCCCCACCGCCGCCACCGCCACCGCCACCGCCGCCGCCACCGCTATCGCCACCACCACCATAGCTTCCACCACCACCACCGTAGCTTCCACTATTGCTACTACTACTAGGCTCTGTGTAAGTTGTCACCACTGTTTTTTCATCGTGATAACCGCAACTATCACAGTGACAAATAATTTTCTTCTCTCCATGATTACTTCGGGTTGGCGAAGAGATTACTTTCGTCTTCCTGATTAGCGTTGGCTTTTTGCAGCTAGGACATTTTTTGCTAAAGAACGACCAAACTTTGATTACCAAAAACACAGTTATCCATATCGGTGATGTGATTACTATGAGTGCGATCGATCCTAGTATGAATCCGATAAATCCTCCTAGTGGCGTCGAACCATCTATTGTGAAACCACCGCTAGGCTGCGGAGATGGGGCTGATAGCTGAAGAATTCCTGTGGTAAATGTAACTTGAACCTCTAATTGTTGCTGTGGAACTAGCGCTTGCTTAGCTGTAAATACAAATGTTTGACCGTCGATTTGACGCACTGCTGTCGGTATGCCAAAGCTTTTGAATGAAGAGACTTTTGCAGCTAAAACATCTGGTAGTTTTACCGTGACTTGGCTGGCATTAATCGGCGATTTGCGATCGGGCCAAAGGGCTTTCCAATAAACTTGAGTATTTTGACCATTAACCTGCAATCCACCTACCACGCGATATTTCACGACAAAAGTATGTGACTCGGGTGGTTTCAATTCATGTGGCCAACGAATCCAAAGTTGATTGTTTTCAATCCCAGTGGTACTGGCAATTGTTCGATTATTTTCTGCAACGCTGACATCTTTAATTTCTTGGACTTTATCTAAGGGGATATAGCGAGACCGTTGATTGCTATAGTTGCCTGTAAACACATATTTTTGCGTTTCCGTAACTAACATATCTCCGTTCGTTTGAACGTCGATATTAACGTTAATATTTTCCCAGTAAAATGGTGCTGCTTGGGCGGCTACATGAGTCACTGTGACAAAAAACAGGCTCAAGGAAGCAATTAATAAAAAAACAATTTTTTTGAACAAACGTTTATTCATATTTCCTCTTTAGATGTCCGATCGCTTGATGGATACGCAGAAACCGGGTTTTTTAGCGCATCTGGGGGTTGCAATGCGTCTTTTTGTAATAAAACCCGGTTTCTTTAGTCGGAGTGCGTCCAAGACTGAATCTGAACCTCACTATCCCAGCATTCCCCAATAAGCCACACCGTAAAGTTGAGCCGCCTGCATAGCATTCCTCGTCATAGCCTTGAGCTTTGAACAAAACCTCAGCCTCTTTGAGATAGCCCATTGCTTCTTCTTTATTATTTGTTTTGTCTTGAACAATCAAAGCTAATCCCAATTTCATGTGAGCGTCAGCATCATTAGAATCACTTTCGATCGCTGTTTTCCAGTGGGCAATTTCCTCTTCTATAGTCTCCCATTTAAGTTCGCTATAATTTTCTGTGGGAAAGCCGTCAAGACCGTAATTCCTAATATTCAAGAATGTCGCAATGACTTCGGCTGTTTTGTGCTTGCTTCCTAAACCAGTGCTGAAACTAGAAGTTAGAGGAACACGTCGCTTACCTGCGTTCAACACCAGACATACACGATAGGTATTGCTCTCACTACTCGACATCTCCTGTATTTCCACACCGGAAATATCTTGAAGCAGGTGTTTGATAACTTTCGTTTTGGCAATCAGTGGTTTATGCCGCTTGATAGTCAGATGACCTAGATTTTTGTCAAATGCAATGGTCTCTATCTCGACAAATATCACCAACAGCAGACCAATGACAGCAAATAAATAAAGGAAAAAACTGCCAGAATACAAACCTCCAAATACGCCGACTAATAAAAAACTCCCCCCAACAAATAGCTGCATCCAAAATGCGAACATTTCTACGAATTCTAGTTTGTCTGATGTTTGTTTCATGATTTTATGTTGAATCAATTTTAAGTGAATGCGGACGTGGGTTATTTAGCCTTTGCTTGGGCGATCGCCTTTTTGGTATTGTCAACAGCCTTGACAGCATAAGTATTGCCCGGACTCATCTGCAAAGCTCTGTTAAAGTTGATTAAAGCCGTTTGATAGTCTCCCTGCCCGTAGTAGGCATAACCGAGCTTCATCAATTGTTTGAAGTTACCTGGTTGACCGCCAACAGTACCAAAACTAGGCTCAGGAATAGGTGCTGGTGAAAGTTCAGTAGATGGCTCAGGAATAGGAGATTGCTCTGGAGTTGGTGATGAAGAAATACTGAAATCTGAAGGAAAAGAAGAGGGTGACTGCTCGCTAGATTCAGGCTGTACAGTTATGGTTCCAGATTGAGCCAGTTTTGCAAATTCTGCGCCATAACTTACCATAGTAATAATGCCTCCCAATAAAAATATTGGCCATGCAGCAAGTTGAATCAAAAGTGTTTTTCTGATTTTTTTATTGCTCCATTTCTTAATATAAAAAACTAATGCAGCAAATGGAATAAACCAGTAAAGTAATCCCCAAACTACTTCTTCTTGGAAAGCTTGAACTAATCCCCAGATATAGCCAACAGTAGCTAAGAGAAAACCCAGACCAAAAAATAAGGCGATCGCAATTTCAGACATTTTGTGTTTCTCCTTTTGAATGGAATATTAGAATTTCAGGTAGAATTTTGACTGAAGACTCAATCGCAAGCAACAATCATTTTTCAAATTAACTGCTTAAAATGTTGTTGAGCAGCAATCAGAGCCGAATTGGGTTCGGCACTAAATGCCACAGAAGCTTAAGGAGATGGTTTTGGTTTGATACCAGGCGATGGAGAAGTGTTGAAATCAGAAGGAAAAGGAGAGGGCGATTGTTCGTTAGATCCCTGCTCTATACTAGGTAGAGAATCAGAGGTTTTTGGAACATCTGCGGAGCCGAAAATTGCTGTCGTAATCCCTGCCAATAGAAACATGAATAATCCAGCACATTGAATTAAAAATGTTTTTCTAATTTTGAGATTGCTCCAATTTTTGAAATAGAAAAATAAGGCAGCACCTGGGATAAATAAGTAAAGTAATCCCCAAACAACTTCCATTTGGAAAGCTTGAACCAATCCCCAGATAGAACCAACTAAACTTAAAACCAAACCCAAGAGGAAAAATATGATAATCGCAATTCCAGGCATTTTCTATTTCTCCGTTAATGTAGAGTTACTTTGCCAACTGTAAAAGTTAGGATTAAAAAGCATTCTTAACCCAAAACTCTTTTGGCTGTTTGCTGTGTTAAGAATAGATTAGCGGTGAATCCAGTTCGATCGCGCACAGCGAATGTTAGGATTTTGGTTAGGAATTTGACTAGGAACTCGATCGCCACTGTCGCAAATGATACCCTCTACCCCCGATCCAACCGAAGAACCATTTGCACGGGCCAGCAACGGCTGGGACATCCACAGGCTTTACAGCGACTTGGCAAATGCCAAACAAGAATTCGCCCCCCACACCAGAAGAGGGCTGACACCAATGGAAAAGCGGCATCTCTGCGGCTTGCTGTGCGGCTACAGCCCCGCCGAAATTGCGGTTTTTCTCAGCAAACAAATTAAAGGCGTTGAAGTTGATTTGTCAAAAACTTTGTATCGATACGTAGAACTATTGACAAATAAGCCTAGAAATGCTCTCACAAATTGGAGAGATGCGATCGAGTGGCTGGAAATAGCCGGGTATAAAACGCAGCCAAAAACCTCAGCCGGCGCAGTATTAAAAACCACACTCCACCACTCAGACAGCATTTTGTCGGCCGCCATCAGCCCCGACGGACAATACCTCGCAACGGGCTCACACGACAGTACAGTCAAAGTTTGGAGTTTGCACAGCGGCGAACTGCTGCGCACGATTTCGGGACATTCAACGGCGGTATTGCTAGTTGCTTTCAGCCCAGCTAGCAAAACGCTGCTGACACGATCGCGCGGGGGTAGCATCAAACTTTGGAACTTGCAAAACGGCGAACTGCTGAAGCGTTTGGCAGAGGTACATCGGCACGAATCCGTGGCTGTGAGCTTAGATTGGCAAATTTTGGCGATCGGCACCACCAAAGGCACTGTCAAGCTTCAGCACCTCAACAGCGGTCAACTGCTGCAAGTTTTGGCTGGCTATCAAGGCGACGACATAAGTGCGATCGCCCTGAGTCCGAACGGCAGAATGCTAGCAGCCAGCGGGCTAAATGCAGCCAGCGGTTTCTGTCGCGCCACAGTCACTTTGTGGGAACTTCCCAGCGGCGAAGTACGGCGAACATTTGGCAGCGAAAATTATGTGGCGATTTCTCCCGACAGCCAAATTCTAGTCAGTCACGGCGGCAAAATTATCAAACTGTGGAATTTGGAAACAGGCGAATTATTGCATTCGCTGCAAACAGGAATTCGGATTACTTCCGCAGCAGCAATTAGCCCCGATGGGAAATATTTTGCTCTCGGCTGTTTCGACGGTACTGTCAGAATTTGGAATTTTCGCGGGGAATTGCTGCACGCTTTGGAGGGACATTCGAGCCCTGTTTCTGCATTGGCGATCGGGCTTTTGGGCGAAACTTTAGTTAGCGGCGGGGAGAATGGTACTGTGAAACTTTGGCAACTGCGGATTTAAGCACTGGATTCGATATAACCATCGCCCGATCGGGCGATGGAGGACACTCAAGATGCCGTTTCTTGCGCCCCAGAATAATCGATCGACTGGCGCGTGAGATGTAAGCATCACCCGATTAATTGTAGGGAAACGGCATCTTGAGTGTCCTGATTGCGGGTAATGCGTAAAATCGCAATCAATTGGAGGATATAATCATCGCCTACACCGGCGATGGAGGAAACGGCACTGCCGTTTCCCTACCTTAAAATAATCGATCGGACAATCGAGGATATAACCATTACCCAATTTGTAGGGAAACGGCATCTTGAGTGTCCTGAGTAAACCACCGATCCAGAACCCTTTCTAAGCAATAAAAACCAGCGTGCCCTTGCTCGTTTCCAAAGTATCGCCCATTTCGATACCGTTGTGAAAAGCACCCAAAATCACCTCGCTAGTTTTGCCGATCGCGATCGCACCGCTAGCATCAATTCCAATCGCCCCAAAATCGCGTTTGCGCTCGTCAGCTTCCGCAAAAGAACGCTCAAAAGCAGCTTTCAAACTAAAACCATCCGTCACCCGAATCACAATTTTGGCGGCCAAACACTCATCCATAATGTGTTCGCCAATCCCCGTACAGCTTACCCCCGCATTCGCAGTCGCGTAATTCCCCGCCGGCATCGCAGAATCGCTCACCCGCCCGATCCGCTCAAAACCCTTGCCGCCAGTCGAAGTTGCAGCAGCCAAACGTCCCTCGACATCCAAAGCGACGACTCCGATTGTTCCCACCCCGGCCGGTTCAGCGACTACTCCAGCCATTGCTTTGTTAAAATTGCCTTTTCGTTCCTCCATCCACTCGTGCAATCGCAAATCCGTCATCGGATCGTAAATCGGCAACTGAAGTTCTCGCAGCAATTCCGCTGAGCCGTAATCTGAGAGTACCCGATCGTCCGATCGCTGCAAAAACTTCGCAAGTTCGATCGGATTTTGAACCCGAGAAACATTAATCGCCCCGCTAAAACGCTGTTCAAAACCGTCCATCAGCGAAGCGCTCATCCGAATTTGACCATCAGACTGCACCACAGAACCCGTACCGGCGTTGAAGCGAGGGTCATCTTCGAGCAGTTGACAACCCCGCACCACTGCATTTACAGCACTTGCACCGTCTTTGAGCAGCGGATAAACTTCCTCCAAAACATCGTAAAGCGATTTGCGTACCGCCTCAATTCCGCCCTTACTGTGGAGGGAACTGCCGGCACCGCCGTGAATAACTAGCTTTGGTTGTATCTGTGGCGATGCCATATTTTTTAACCTAAAATTTTTCCTTTGCAATCTTAGCCTCAGTTTGGCAAATGGCAAGAGATTCTTAATTTTCGGTGCTATTGCGGCGGCGGCGACAGCGATCCGAGCAGTATTTCACCTCATCCCAGCAGTCGGCCCATTTTTTGCGCCAAGTAAAAGGTCGATCGCACACCGGGCACATTTTGGTCGGTAAATCGGATTTCGCTCGCTGCTTAGCCATGCTAGTTTTGACACTGGATTGGTAACTTATATCTTGTACTATTCTGAATTATGAACAGGCTCTCCGGCCTGTTCCACAAGCAAAATTAAATTCTTGTGGAACAGGCCGGAGAGCCTGTTGCTGAGAAAAAAACCCAATTTTCACTAAAAATCTCCCCAAATTAAATGCTCTCAACGGCCGGCGCCAACATCCGAATAGTCTTAGTAGAACCCGCAGGGCCATTGAATGTGGGTTCAGTGGCCCGCGTCATGAAAAATATGGGTTTGCACCAATTAATTTTGGTCAATCCCCAGTGCGATTATTTGGGGGAAGAAGCGCGACTGATGGCTGTGCGCGCCGCCGAGATATTGGAAACGGCGAAAGTAGTCGAGAGTTTGGCGGCGGCTTTGGTTGGGTGTGTTAGGGCGATCGCAACTACAGGAGACGATGCCCGATCGCACCCAATGCAGCTAGAAGCACCCGCAGATGCCTTGCCTTGGCTCCTAGAAGCCCCCAGCGCCCTAATTTTCGGTCGAGAAGACTGCGGCTTGACCAATGCCGAATTAAACCGCGCTCAGCGCCTGATCCGCATTCCCTCCAGCGATGCTTACACTTCGCTAAATCTCGCGCAAGCAGTCGCTATCTGCTGCTACGAATTATACAAGTCCGCTGTCAGTTGTCCGCTGTCAGTTGTCAGTTTCCAGGAGGAATCGGCTCCCTTGGAAAATTTAGAGGGATATTACCAGCAACTAGAAACGCTGCTGCTAAAAATCGGCTATTTGCAGGCGCATACAGCAGCAAGTCGGATGGAAAAATTTCGGCGTTTGTACAACAGGGCTTATCCAACAGTGGATGAAGTCGCGATGCTGCGGGGAGTGCTCCGCCAAACAGAATGGGGAATCAAAAGTTACGTGCGATCGCCAGTTTCTGATACTCTGGATGGGGCGTTGCCGGAAAATCCGGGCGACATTAAGCCAAAATCCTAGCAATTTGAGATTTGAAATTGCCGATCGCAGATTTTTTGGGTACAAACCGGCAGATTTATTGTTACTCTTGCCAAAAGTGCGATCGCCATCCCAAACGCGCACTTTCGACTCAGATTTCGGGTAAATCAAAAATCAAAAATCAAAAATCAAAAATTGATTGGCCCACAAGCTGAAAAATCTTAAACTTGAAATTTACAGTAATGAAGGAGTAAGACGTGGCAGAGCGGTTTCCCAAAGGATCGATATTATCGGTGATATCCTCGATATCCTCTCCCAACTCCGGCGAGAAGTCGCCTAAATCCGGCTCTTCAAGTCAGTCAGGCAACCAAAGCCGCCGCCGCCCTCCCCAACCGCAAAACGGCAACCCGGAAATTCGATCGCCAGAACCTGCGACTTTAGCCGCGCAACCAAGCCGCGACACCAGAAAGCGAGCTAATTCTCCCGCACATAAGGAAGAATTTAGTGGACAAGACTTTTTATCCGATCCCAAATCTGCAATTAATCCCAGAAAACCGAGAACCAGCAAAACTCCGCAGTCGAAGACTCGCCAACCCCGCAAAAAAGGCCTCGCTGCTGTCGATTTGTTCGATTTTTCGGGGCAGAATCTGGAAAATGTCAGCGCGATCGCCAGCAATCCCAACAGCCAATTAAGACCTGTCACTACCCCTGCACCCCGTCCCGTAAGTCGCTTGGAGTCGGCTCCAGTTCTCCGTACAGACACTGAAACCCCTGCCCAGGTCAAAAAACGCCCCGTCCCCAAACCGCGTCCGCTCCGAAGCGATAAGCCCCGCAAACAATCTGCACCTCGGAGCGTGCCGCCGTTGGTGTACGCTAGTCGGTTGCTGATTTTGGGAGTTGGGATAGCGGTGATTTGCGGTACGCTGCTGTCAGTGGTAAATGCTGTGAGTCGATCGACTGTAGCGGCAAAAGAACAAACCGCCGGGGAAAAGAACCCAGCCGATAGCGCATCTGCTGCACCCGCAGCGCCATTCGCGCTGCAGCTAAATCAAGAATTAGGCGCCCTGAAAACGCAAGTTCAGGTTTTAGCAACAGAAAATCCAAGTTTGACAGCGGGAATATTTCTAGTTGATTTAGATACTGGAAGCTACCTAAATTTTAACGGCGATGCTGCTGTTGCTTCAGCTAGCACGATTAAAGTGCCGATTTTAGTAGCTTTTTTCCAAGCAGTAGATGAGGGCAAAGTGCAGTTAGATCAGATGGTGACGCTGAAGCCGGAACATATTGTCGGCGGTTCTGGAGAGATGCAAGACGACGCACCGGGCAAGAAGTATTCAGCTTTGGAAGTTGCGAAAAAAATGATTGTTGTCAGCGACAATACGGCGACAAATATGATGATTGAGTTGTTGGGAGGTGCTGAGGTTTTGAATCAGCATTTTGCAACCTGGGGTTTGAGGGCGACGGTTCTGCGGAATAATTTGCCGGATTTGGAGGGAACTAATACTACCAGTCCGAAGGATTTGATTAATATCATAGCGCAGGTCGATCGGGGAAATGTAGTTTCGGTCAAATCGCGCGATCGCCTTTTGCAAATCATGCGCCAAACTCAAAACGATTCTTTGCTACCGAAAGGTTTGGGCGAAGGTTCAGTGATTGCTCACAAAACCGGCAATATTAATACAATGCTAGCGGATGCGGGGATGGTGGATTTGCCGAATGGCAAACGTTATTTAGTGGCGGTGATGGTGAAGCATCCGCCGGAAACCGAGAAGCCGGCTCAAACATTGATTCGCGATATTTCTCGGATGAGTTACCGCTATTTGAACGACGGAGAAACGCCAGCAGATTCAAAAGTGAAAATTAAAAATTAAATCGATGATTGATTCATCATCAAACAGGTTCGTAGTGGGGAATGCAAGTCCTCAGATTTTTGGAGGACTGAAGTCCCCACTA
>JAUBOH010000176.1:0-1453 GCA_036700145.1 Microcoleus occultus BM001215366 | reverse complement strand
GCGAGGAATGCAAGTCCTCAGATTTTTGGAGGACTGAAGTCCCCACTACAAACCTATAACTTAGAGGCTATTCCGGGCCTGTTAGTGCAAGTCATGTAAAGTTTACAAACTATAAATGAGTTTGTACTATGAAACTAAACATCCGACTTGCTTGTTTGCTAGCGCTCTCAACTTTAGCTGTTGGAGTCTCCCCCGCCTCAAGCAATCCCGTTCGTTCTTCTCAAAGTCAACTGAACCAAATTACAGTTATTTCCAACAACATCGAACTCAATCGGGCGAAAAACTTAGCCCGTCAAGCAGCAGAAAATGCTAACGGCGGTTTGGGGGAATATCGAGCCGAAGCTGCAATGCACGGTGCTTCGGCCCAAGCGCCGTTCGTTGAAAATGGCGATGGTACTTGGACATTTACTTTTCAAGGTCACAAACCCGGTGCGTCTGTCTATACAGTAGAAACGGTGGTTACTGTTTCCCAAAATGGGAGAATCACAGTCGATTATAACGGACGAATTCGCAACTCATATAGTGTCCGGTAAGTTACCCATCATCAACTTTGCAGGCGCATAATCTCTATATGTAGGGCGCGCAATGCGGGCCCTACTAAATTTATAGAGATTCAAAAGCGGCGGTAAAGCCAGTTAAAGTCGAGCATTCTTCCATAAAATCCTCTGCATCATTGACATTTTCAATTTGATATTCCATGATGCGTTGGCCGTCACCTTTCATCTTTTTGGAAGAGAGAGGTGTACCGGGATATTTTTCGGCGATCGCCTTAAACGCCTTAGAATGATTATCCCAGTTCTCGGCCGAACAGCTAATCGTTACACGCCACATAATTAAATTCCTCCTTACTTAGTTTTCGTTGACAAAAGAGCCGATAAATCTAGAGATTCTGTTGTGTGGAAAAAAGCTAACAGCCGATCGACTATGCGATCGACACCACCCTTAACATTAGACTCCACATTCAAAGCCATCACTGGATCGTGCAGCGACAAGCGTAACAAAAACCAGCCTGATTCGCTAGCTGATCTGCAGGAAATCCGCAAACCTTCGTAGTTATTGGGAACGATGTTCCAGTCGGGTTGCGTTGACGTAAATTCTTGTAATTGCTCAATTGTGCGATCGCCCAAAACCCTAAAATCATCCACATTAATTTTAATCCGAAACTCGGCACTTTCTTCAGGTTCTTGCAAATTCGCAATCAAATCTGGCAATGACTTATTTGCCAGTTGTGATTTAGCCAATTCAATCAATAGCTTGCTAACCAAATAAGCACCATCATCCAGAAAGTAATTTTCCTTCAAAGCCCCGTGTCCCGAAGTTTCTATAGCCAGCCATGATTCCTGTCCGCTTTGATTAAGCCGAATCGACTCATCAATCACATTTTTGTAGCCCCGTTTGAAGCGATGGTGAATCCCTTTTAAATCCTGTTCGATGAATTGCGTTAAGCCATCGG
>JAUBOH010000175.1:0-12703 GCA_036700145.1 Microcoleus occultus BM001215366 | reverse complement strand
ATCGACACCCAACTCCCGCAACTTGGCGGCCAATAAGTCAGCCCGCTGGCGTTCCTGTTGAGCCAGCAGCCGTTCCTGTTGAGCCAGCAGCCGTTCCTGTTGAGCCTGTTCCGAACTCCACAGCAGCAAATTTCCCTGCGAATCCCACCAGCGCAGCCAATTCATAGTTTGTCCCAACCGTTCCCCGGGCCAAATCCCCAGCCACAAATCCAACTCGGGAATCCGCACCCGTCCCTGTGCATCAGCAGCCTGCGTTTCATAGGTTCCATTTTGCAGATAGCGCACTTCCAGCTTGGGCTCGTAGGGGTCGTAGGTAACATAGGTGGGCACTTGCAGAATCTGCTCGTAGAAGTAGAGCTTGCCGTAGGGAGGAGTCGATCGCGCTGAGAGTTCGGCATAATCTTCGTTTGACAAAAACTCCATCACCACAGATACCGGCGCACCTTCGAGATTCGGCGTGTAGCTGCGGCGAATTGTGCCCTCTGCGACTCGATGCACTTGCGGCGCGTAAAACCAATCCGGTGCTTTAACTACAGTCTGCTTATTTACTGTGGCTACCAGTCCAAAATTGGAACCGATCAGGGCGATCGGCTGAATGCGTCCGGCGGCTCCCAGAGCATCGGTGAGGGCGGCAGCAAGGAGTGGTTGTTGAATATTTTCCACGGGATCGTCGGGTAATACAAAGTCGGCTGGTAAGGCTTCCCAGGTGACAGTTGGTGCTTTGGAACTCGACGAGATTTGAAGAACCATGAGCCTATACCATGTTAGATTTTAGATGGGAAAAGAAGAGGTTCGTAGTGAGGACTTTAGTCCGCATTCATGAAGGACTAAAGTCCTCACTACGAACCTTAATTAAAAATCAATAGTCAAAGGTGCTCTCGGAAACGGAATCACATCGCGAATATTGCCCATTCCTGTCATAAACTGCACCAGCCGTTCAAATCCCAAACCAAACCCAGCGTGAGGCACAGTACCGTAGCGCCGCAAATCCAAATACCACCACAATTCCTCCTTGTTCATACCTTGAGCTTCCATGCGTTTCTCCAACACATCCAGCCGTTCTTCCCGCTGCGAACCGCCGATAATTTCCCCAAGTTTAGGAGCCAAAATATCCATTGCTCGCACGGTTTTTTCGTCATCATTTAAACGCATATAAAATGCTTTAATTCCGACGGGATAATCGCTGACAATTGTCGGTTTTTTAAACAAATCCTCGGCCAAATAGCGCTCGTGTTCCGACTGCAAATCCAAACCCCAACTTACCGGAAAGTCAAATTTTTTGTCTGCTTTTTCCAAAAGGGCGATCGCCTCCGTGTAGGTAATCCGCTCAAATTGGTTGTTAATGATATTTTCCGCAGTCGCCAAAACAGTCTTGTCAATGCGTTCGTTAAAAAACTCCATATCTTCCGGGCAATGCTCCAGCACATACTTAAAGATATACTTTAAAAAAGCCTCAGCCAAATCCATATTTCCCAGCAAATCGCAGAAAGCCATCTCCGGTTCAATCATCCAAAACTCAGCCAAATGCCGCGAAGTATTAGAATTTTCAGCTCGGAAAGTCGGGCCAAAAGTGTAAACATTCCCGAAAGCCATCGCCATAACTTCCGCTTCCAACTGACCGCTAACTGTCAGATAGGCGCGCTTTCCAAAAAAGTCTTTAGCATAATCAACTTCTTGCGAATCAGTGCGCGGGATATTTTTCAAATCAAAGTTAGTAACGGCGAACATTTCCCCCGCACCTTCGCAGTCGCTAGCTGCAATAATCGGAGTGTGAACCCACAAAAAACCGCGTTCTTGAAAAAATTGGTGTACGGCCGCCGAACAAGCATTGCGAACACGAAAAACAGCACCGTGGGTGTTGGTGCGCGGCCGCAAATGTGCGATCGTCCGCAAGAATTCCAATGAATGGCGCTTTTTTTGCAGCGGATAAGTTTGCGGGTCTGCAGATCCGTAAACTTGTACTTGTGAAGCTTTTAACTCAATCCGCTGTCCTTTGGCCGGAGATGCTACCAGCACTCCCGACACTTCGACAGATGCACCAGTATTTATTTGTTTCAGTACATTTTCAAAATCTGGCAAATCGGCATTGATTACTACTTGCAAGTTAGCCATCGCCGAACCGTCGTTGACTTCGACAAAGGCAAATTCTTTCAATTCGCGCTTAGTGCGAACCCAGCCTTGAACTGTTACGGTTTCGTCAGGTTCACCAGCCCGCAGAATAGCAGCAATTCGTTGATTTGTCATTTTTTCTAATCCTTTTTATCAAACTAATAGGGGGCGGGTTTACTAGATAATTAGTTTCAGGCGATTATGGTTTGTAAAACCCGCCCCTACAAATCTTAACTTCCAATTTTAACCTGTATAGGATTTCAAAATCCAACCGATCAGAATGCCGAGTCCCCCAAAGCGAACTGCTTGCCAAAAAGGTTCTATTATGCTTCTCCAAGAAAACAGACTGCTTTCTAAATTTAACTCGATCGTTTCCAATTCTTGTTCAATTTCCCGCAATTCTTTCTTCAGTTGCGGTAGGGGATTTTGGCGCACAGATTCGCGGACATCTTCCCGCCGGTGCCCGAGTTCGGCTTGGCGCTGTCGATCGACCTGAATTTGAGTGTACCGTTCTTTGATGGCCGCGAGCGATCGCTCCACTGCTGCGATCGCTTGAACCAACTCACTTTCTTGCTCTTCCCGATTTAACTCTGATGGCTGTTGAGGCATTTCGATCTGCAAACCTGACAATAATTTAAAAAAACCGATTCCCAATTAAGTTGTTATTATATGCAGTATATTTTTTCAATTCAGAAACGGCAGCCAAATCGCTATAAATGCCACCTATGCTTGAAACCTATGCTTGAAATTACACAAACAACCCAAACAGTCAACCTCAACGAGCTCAGCACCGTAGAACTAGCTCAAGCTCTAGCAGCGCGCCTCGCCATCCCCGAAAAAGATTGGCACCGCCTCAAAGCCAACCGTTCCGCCCGGGCCGGAGAGCAAGCCGCGGCCGCTTTGGTCTTTTTGCTCAAAAAACAGCCAGAAGAAGCTCTCCCGCGCTTAAAACAAGCTGCAGGATGGCTGGATGGATCGATATCTGCTCCTCCCTGTCCCACCCACGGCAAATAATTTTGAGTCGCTTAGTTAAACATTTGATTCGTGGCTAAAAACTTAGACAATCGTGCTGCTCGATCGAGCAGCGCGATTGTGAGTTCAAAAGATTTATACTTTTTTAACTCAAAACTCACATTTTGCATTACAATCAGCTATCAATAGCCAGATCCTCCCAATTTTCAATTCCCGGTTTAGCCCGGAAACGAAAAAATTTGCAGGTCTAGCTGATCTGAAAAATGCTGTCCAATATCGGTGCTAGCGCAAGCGAGGCAGTCGGTAGCGACTGGGAAGTTCTTTGCACAGCCGTAACTCTGTACCTTGAGAATTCCACTCGACCCGATCGAATATTTGGTAAAGAATAAACAACCCCCTACCACATTCTTGTTCCACATGGGGGACTGCAGAGTCATCTGCAACATCCTCTGCTAGGAGACTGTTGCAATCATCGGTATAAAGGTTGCAAGTGCAAGGGGCATTAAAACCAGAACCTTCATCCGATATCACCCACCAATATTGGTTTTGGACGATCGAAAAACGGACTCCAACAGTTTTACCGGGGTCTAACTTGTTTCCATGCTTAGCAGCATTTACCAAAGCTTCTTGAAGCCCCAACCGCAATTCCGCTTGCCAGCGATCCGGAAGCTCTGCTAGGAGCAGATCCAAAATAGGACAAAGGTATAGGGTAGAAGCGAAGCTAATCGTAATCCAATTGCGTCCGACCGGACGGGCTGAAATAGCAATCACTCAGAAAACTCCCTAACTTTCAGGTGGATAAAGTTCACACCCTGCATAGTTGGCTCCCTAGTATTCAAAATGCTAATTGATTGAGCGGCGCAGCTCTACTTCTATCTTAGAGTATTAAAGCAGTTAAGAAAAGCCAGCAACGTCACAAAATATTCTGCGATTCTCAGAAACTGCTGCCGGGAACAATCAGTAATTTACTGATAAGTTTCACTACCGCCAGATTTTTGATGTCGGCTTTTCCTAATTCGCAACGCGAGTGCCCCTGCATCCCCAAGCCGTCAACAATTCTCCTACAAAACGATCCCCACCTTGAAAAGAGCGGAAATATCTCTAAAAAAGTCGATCCCTCGACCATCACCAATGGGGATCGACCATCGCCGCCCTCGCTTTGCGCCGATCGATCGCGAGCTCTCTCTTACCCCCAAACAGCACAATCATCATACCTAGGTGTGTTGCAGCCGAAACCCGATATATTTTCCAAATGCCTTGCGGGGCAAATATCTCGCACTGCTGCGACCCTCACCCAACTAAATATTCGTTACAAAACTTGTTGCGACTGAGTGAGATCGCCCGCCAGATCCCTACTCGCCCAAATTGACGAATCCTTTGCTGGCGAGACCCCGGCGCCTTTGCCAAATTTTATAAATCTGAACGTCGCGATACAATAGTTAAAGTAAATAATTATTTCTTTACATCATGCAAACAACCCCAGCCATCACCGCAGCCCCCATTCCCGGCACATACTGGCAGTGGCGGGGGCACTCAGTGTACTACGTTCGATCTAGCGATCGGCATCCAGAACAGCCTCCCCTGCTGTTAATTCACGGTTTTGGAGCGTCCACAGACCACTGGCGCAAAAATATCAGCGGGCTGAGCAAAGACTTTGAAGTGTGGGCGATCGACCTTTTGGGATTCGGGCGATCGGCAAAACCCGAAATCCAATACAGCGGCGACCTCTGGCGCGACCAACTCCACGACTTCATCACCGAAGTCATCGGCCGACCCGCCGTACTAGCCGGCAACTCCCTCGGAGGCTACGCCGCCTTGTGCGTAGCAGCCCAACGCCCCGAATCAGCCGCCGGACTGATCTTAATCAACAGCGCCGGGCCCTTCAGCGAACCGCAGCCCGCACCCGAAGCCCCGCCCTTGCAAAAAGCCGTATCTGCGGTAGCTAAAACCTTATTTCAGCAAGATTGGGCGAGTTTTCTGCTGTTCCAATACGTGCGCCAGCGATCGACCATTCGGAAAACCCTAGAAAAAGTTTATCTCGACCAAAGCGCCGTCACAGACCAATTAGTAGAAGAAATTTACCAACCCTCCTGCGATCCCGGTGCGCCCAAAGTATTCGCCTCCGTATTCCGAACACCCCAAGGCGAAAAAATCGACGTATTGCTGAGTAAATTAAACTGCCGGCTGCTAATGTTGTGGGGAGAAGGCGATCCGTGGATGAATTCCACAGAAAGAAGCGCCAAATTTCGCAAACACTATCCGCAGTTGACAGAACACTTTATCAAAGCCGGTCACTGTCCCCACGACGAAGTACCAGAACAGATTAACGAACTGATTCGCGGATGGATAATTGATTAGGGCATAGGGCATCGGGCTCCGGGGCATGGGGCATGGGCCGCCGTGGGCATGGGGCATGGGGCTCCGGGGCATGAGGCATGGGCCGCCGTGGGCATGGGTTACTGGTTATTAGAACGAACAACTAACCAATAACCAATAACAACCAATAACCAATAACCAATAACCAATGACTAATGACTAATGACTAATGACTCATGACTAATGACTGATGACTTCATTTAACTTTCTGGTTAATCTCAACTCAAACATTCTGAGGAGACGGAAACCATGACCAGCAAAAAGACTCGCCGCAATTTTATATTGAGCAGTATAGCTGTTGCCAGCGGCATTGCAGGTGCTAAGGCGATCGAACAGCAGGATCTCGAAATCGCCGCCGCACCCAATAACCGGGCGGCCGCCACAGTCAAAATGCCAGAACGACTCTTAGGCAAAACCGGCGTGAAAGTGCCGATTTTCGGTTTGGGGGGGGCCGGACAAACACCGCTGTCGCAGCCGGGAAGAGAAGCAGAAGCGGCGGCGCAAATTGAACGGGCGATCGAATTAGGGATTCGCTATTTTGACACGGCGGCCGACTACGGGCCCAGTGAAGAAAACTTAGGCAAAGTTTTGCCAAAATATCGATCGCGCCTGTTCTTAGCCACAAAAACCGCCGCCAGAGACAGAGACGGCGCGTGGAGAGACTTAGAGCGATCGCTCAAAAGATTGAAAACCGATCGGCTAGACTTGTGGCAACTCCACCACGTCTCGTTCCAAACAGAATTAGACCAAATTTTCAGTGCCAAAGGAGCAATAAAGGCGATCGAAGAAGCCAAACAACAAAAAATAATTCGTTTTTCCGGCATCACCGGACATCACGAACCAGCCGTCATTGCCGCAGGCTTACAGCGCTATCCTTTTGACACAACATTAATCTCCCTCAACGCCGCCGAAAAACACCACCCGCGCTCCTTTGTTACCAGCGCTTTACCAATTGCCAAAGCCAAAAACATCGGCGTCATAGCCATGAAAGTACCGGCTTACGGCAAATTATTTCAGAACGGTGTTTTAGATGGAATGCACCAAGCAATGGGCTACACGCTTTCACTCCAGGGCGTGCACTGCTGCGTCATCGCCGCCGACTCAATAAAACAATTGGAAGAAAACTTGAAAGTCGCCCAAGCATTCAAACCCCTGAACAAAACAGAAATGGCAGCACTTGAAAAACGCACCGCTGCTGCTTGGCAAGAAAATACATTTTTCCGACAATGGACTTAGTTGCCAATTTCCAAATCCCTTGGGCCTCATGTCGATCTCCCGAAACGATCGAATTAGTTTGTAGTGAGGACTTTAGTCCTTCTTTTCTCAAGGACTAAAGTCCTCACTACGAACATTTTAGTCCTTCTTTTCTCAAGGACTAAAGTCCTCACTACGAACATTTTTGAGCGGTAAAAATTGCAATTTGTCAATAGCAAATAGCTATTTCTTTTTCCGTTTAGCCTCATCTAACCGTCTGCGATCGCCCCACTCAACCGCCGTCAAATAGGCAACCCCGCCAGTCACGGTGATCAGCAGTACAAAAGCCACTAAAACAAGAACATTAGCAATAGAAAATCCCACAACGCCTCCGGTAAACTTATACTTTACAATTGGTTATTGGTTATTAGTTATTAGTTATTGGTTATTGGTTATTGGTTATTGGTTAAGCTGTCGCGCATTTAAATTGTATATTCAGGGCGGGCTTTCTGGCTCAACCCCTACTCCCCACTCATTGTTTGATTATTTTTTGATATACAATTCAAATGCAGAACAACTTATCACAAAGAACCACCAACAAATAACCAATAACAACTAACAACTAACTAATGACTTCAAATTGCTGGCAACTCTTCCAAAATTGTAAACCTCACATGATTAATTGCCAGACTCCCCACGGAAACATCCTCCTTGTTTAAAGGAAGACCACCACTCGTGAGACTTTGAAACCGCACTCCCTTGCCAATTTCTACGTGATACCAAGCCAAACCCATAAAAAATCGCAAAGGATAAGGGCCTCTGTCTTGAATATCATCAGGATTCGATTCCATCGGCACCCAGCCAAAACCTGGAATGTAAAATTCCAGCCAAACGTGATTGAAATCGGGTTCCAGCGGCAAACCTTTTCTGTCAGCAAAAGCCGGACACTTGTAGCGCCCGATCGTGCGGCAAGCAATCCGGTTCAACCTTGCCAAAGCCAACAACACCCCCACGTACTCGCCACAAGAACCGATGCCGCGGCGCAGTACAATATCGGGAGTGTCAATGTGAGGCCGAATCCCGTAAGAAAGTTGGTCGTAAACAAAGTTGCGAATGCTCAGTAATTGCCTCAGAATATTAGTTTCTGAGCCAATGGAGGCCACAGCAGCCGATCGCACAATCTCCGTATCCATCGCCAAATTATCATTATCCACCAAATACTTAGCTTCAAAATCCGGCGACAGCTTAGGAATCTTTTCCACATTCCGAGGCGACAACTGATACTTAATCGATCGAACTTCCAACAAAGCCTTCCAGCCAAAAATTCGGCGTTCCCCAGCGTGCAGCCGATCGAACTTAAACACCGCCACCCGTTCCCCTTCCTGAATTTCCTCAGTAAAAGGCATTCCGATCGGCGTAATTTTCCTGACCTTTTGTCGGTGAGTTTCCGAAGGTAAAGCAATCCGCCACTCCAAATTTTCGATTTCTACCTCATCCAGAGGAGACAGTTCCTCCACATAAGACATTTCCATCAAAAAACCGTTTGACAGAGCGTAGTTTTCAGCTTCATTGTAGTGAAAATGCAAAGGGTGAACAAAAGTGCGATCGCGCTTCGTCAACTGAAAAGGATCTTCGGCATTTGGGTCATCCCGGATGTAAAGTTCATCCCCGGCATAAGCCACGTACAAAACCTCTTCCCCGGTCTCGGAATCCTTGTGAAAAGCCAAACCAGAAGGCGACTCAAAGGGAGTCAAAACGCTAAATTTAATCTCCCCAGTTGCCCGTTCCAAACAGTAAACAGTTTGCTCAGTCTTGTCGCAAACCCAAATTTCCTCATCCCGGACAGTGATATTTTCTACCCCAATACCGGGAGCGAAAAACCGAGTAATTTCCCGACCAGTTTTTAGGTCAAAAACCAGAATATAGCCCAATCTTTGGCAAGTCACATAAAGCGTAGATTTCCAAACAGCAATCCCGTCAGCAGGATAAGGAAGCGAAACAAAATGTTCCGGCTTGAGTTGTGCCAGATCCCCGTCCCGAATTGCCCCCGGACAGCAACAAATATCCTCATCCCGCGCAAACCAGAGAGTATCTTCCGAAATAGCCAGCCCTGTTGCGCCCGCAAACTTAGCCGTTTGACAAGGATTCAAAACAGTAGTGTTGTCAGTTTCTCGATCGATCTCCAATAGCAGCCCTTCGGCGCGATCGACCGCGAACAACCTATTTCCTAAAAAAGCAATGCCATGCAGTGCCAAGACTCCGATCGGTCTTACCATCCGCAGCCCCGAAGGCTGTTTGTCCGAGAGAACTGGTGAATCGAGATTCATGCTAAATTTCTTGCCGGTATTGTACAGAAGACCTGATTTGTCACTTGTAGTCGATCGCTTGAGGTTCACCAGCAAAATTGCTGAGGTTCCTGATATCCAGGACTGAGGCATCAACCGGGTTTTTTTACGAAAATACGCGTTCTAGCCTATGGCCAGAGTTAAAAAACCCCGAATATTAGTCTTTGTCAAAATTGGGTTTAACAAGCTCAACCCAACCTGCTGCCGTGAAGGCAAGTAAGTATAACTACTAAGCTACCACTGAAAAACGCGACACAGAATTTCATATTTTTCAGAGCAGCTTAACTAATCGTATCTGCCCAAAGATATAAATTAAGTACAACAGATTACTAGATCCGTCAAAACCTTGGGTAGAATAAAACCGTGCGCTCAAGTTCCTAGGTTCATCAAAAGGCAGGTTCGTCATGGCTTGGAAGTCTGCTCTAAACACCGGTATTCTTTCCTTAATTGTGTCTTTACAGGCAATTGTCGCCGGTAGTTTCTTAATACCAGCTCTTGCTCTCAACAGCCCCGGAAACAGCATCCACCGCCCCGAAAAACCACAGCTACCCCCCAACTGGCAAACAGTTCAACCCCCCGGAACAACCGGAAGCAGGCCGAACAGCCAACAACTGGGAGCCGTGTGGAATAACTTTCAACCGCCGGAGCAGGGGGTACCCGGAAGGCGGGAAGGGGGAGGAACCCGCGGTTTAGAATGCCCCACGGCCACAACTGCCTTGATTCCCCAATCAACTATGGGGCAAACCATATCAGCAAAGCCGACATTTTTCTACTACCTTCCCGTAGCCCTCGACAAAACAGTTCAGTTTGAGTTAGCAGACGAAAGGGACAAAACAATATACAAAAAAAGTTTTCGGATGGTAACTAGCCGTGCTGGTATCGTTAGCGTCAGCCTAGGCTCCGACGGCAACTCGCCAGCCCTGGAAGTTGGCAAAAACTATCAATGGTACTTTACTATCAAATGCAACCCAAAAAACTATACAACAGATGATGTTCTCGTTTCCGGGTGGATCAACCGCACCGCACTCGCCCCAACCCTGAACACAGAGTTGGATCGATCGCCCGACCGTCGCGCCAAGCTCAGCATCTTCGCCCAACAAGGTCTCTGGTACGAGTACCTGGCAACTCTAGCTCAATTGCGTATGGAGTCTCCGAGCGATGCCAGTTTAGCGCTCAAGTGGTCAGAAGTGCTCAGTTCAGTCGAACTCGGCAAAATCGCCCGAGAACCATTAGTAACAAGTGAGTTAACACCCATAACCCGAAAATAATTTGACTGGTGCAGCAAGTATTAAAAACCCGGTTTCGAGCGCTGTCTTTGGCAGCGCCACACTCTGCCAGTAGATGATTTTTGTGGCGTTGGGGTTTTTTTGGTCGATCGTCCTAAATAAATTAAAATTTTTGTCCTCGCCAGCAGTTCGGGCTCCCTTGCCTCTTGAAAGCCGGACTGCTGAAAATTTTATGGTCAAATTGCGCCCAATCCTAAATGGTAAACTGGCATAGTCAAGCAGCAGACCAACTAATTTTACAAAAATTATTAATTATGCGCCCGAGAGCAAATATTGCAATATTTCGGTTGGGGATTTCACTTCTAACTGCGCTCCCGATCGCTTGCTTTTATGCCAATAAAGCTATATCCCAAACGGACGATATTTCCCTGTTTCCCGTCGCCGCTGACAACTCAGCAGATACGGGGAACGCAGTATTAGCACTGCAAAACATAAAAATCAAGCAGGATGAAACTGCCACAAACTTAAATCAACTCCCCGATTCGATCGAGAGCAACCCTGAACCAGAAACAGAATCGAACCGCGCCGAGAACACGCAAGATGCCTGTTCCACAATCGATGAAACTGCTTGTGGTGCGGGCATCTTGCCCGTAGCAAAAAATCCCGTTGACAACGATCCAAAATGTCACAACCAGCTACATTGCCATGTTTTAGCTCAGAACCAACAAACTGCGCCTCCAAACCTGCCGCCTCCGCCAACTCAACCCGATCCAAATCGCGATCGATTTCTGCAACCAGCCCCGCAGCCTTCGGCAGAACCTCCCCAAATACCGCCAACAGTTGCACCCCAACCCCCGTCGCCAGTTCCCCAACCGCTGCCCAATACGGTAATTCAGGTGCAGAAAATTCAAGTAGTTGGCAGCACAATTTTAAGCCAAGACGAAATCAATGCCTTAGTCAATCCGTTAGAGGGTCGTTCTGCCACCCTAGAACAACTCAAACAAATTGCCGACAAAATTACCGAAATTTACCTCAATCGTGGCTACATCACTTCGAGAGCAGTCTTGCCGCCCCAAACTATCACCGCAGGGATAGTCCAAATTCAAGTTATCGAAGGCAAGCTGGCAAAAATTGAGGTAGAAGGAGCTAAAAGACTGCATCCAAGTTACATCCGCAGCCGGATTCGACTCGGTGCCGCAATGCCTTTAAGCACAGCTTCATTAGAAGACCAACTCCGGCTGCTGCGGGTCGATCCTTTATTTGATAATGTGGAAGCTAGCTTGCGGGCTGGTGATAATGAAGGCGAGAGCATTCTGATCGTCCGAGTCTCGGAAGCTAATCCATTTCAATCTAGTTTCAGCTTTGACAATTACTCGCCTCCGAGTGTCGGTTCCGAAAGATTGGGAGTTAGTTTGCGGCACCGGAATATAACCGGAAATGGCGACGAACTTGCGGGTGCTTATTACCGATCGCTAGGTGATTCAGACTTGTTCGATTTCAGCTATCGCATTCCGCTAAATGCGATGAACGGCACTTTGCAATTGAGGGCAGCGCCGAACCGCAACAGTATAGTACAAGAACCTTTTGATGCTCTTGACATTTCGGGAAAATCGCATTTATTTGAACTCAGTTACCGCCAGCCGCTGCGGAGAACGCCGATCGAAGAATTTGCCTTATCTGCCGGTGTTACTTATCAGACAAGCAGAACTTTTTTCGGCGGTGTACCCCGTCCTTTTGGCTTTGGCCCTGACTCCAATGGTGTCACGACTACCACTGCGATTAAGCTGGGACAGGACTACATTCGGCGGGACCCCCAGGGTGCTTGGGCCGTGCGATCGCAATTTACGATCGGCACTAGCTTGTTTGATGCTACTCAAAATGAAGGTTCTGTCCCTGACGGACAATTTTTGAGTTGGCTGGGTCAAGTGCAGCGAGTACAGCGATTAAATGATAAACATTTATTAATTTTGCAGTCAGATTTGCAGTTGTCAGCTAATAGTTTGCTGCCTTCGCAGCAATTTGTCATTGGCGGCGGACAATCTCTGCGCGGCTACCGCCAAAATGTCCGTTCTGGCGATAACGGCTTCCGAGTTTCGATCGAGGATCGGATTACTTTGCAGCGGGATGCTTCGGGAAATCCCAAACTCCAATTAGCTCCCTTTTTGGATGCGGGTACAGTGTGGAACGCTCCTAACAATCCTAATAAATTACCCAATCAGAGATTCTTAGCAGGTGCGGGTTTGGGGGTAATCTGGCAACCGATACGGCGAGTGAACCTGCGCGTAGATTACGCTTTTCCCTTAGTCAGAATTAGCGATAAAGGCGACAATCTGCAAGATAACGGCATTTACTTCAACATCATTTATACGCCATAAGGAAAAAGTTGATATCAATTCCGGCTGCGCCTGAATGACAAGCGAGGACACGGCAATGCCGTTTCCCTACTATCATTAATTGTAGGGAAACGGCACTGCCCTGTCC
>JAUBOH010000174.1:0-12734 GCA_036700145.1 Microcoleus occultus BM001215366 | reverse complement strand
ATTAGTCATTAGTCATTAGTCATTAGTCATTAGTCATTAGTTATCGCTAGGGTGCTTGTGGCGCACCTTACGCCTTAATTAATGACTGATGGCTTTTGAATTTTAGATTAACAGTTCGCGATCGCACTCCGACAAAGAAACCGGGTTTTTTACGCCCATCTGCGATGCTCTAACGCGTCTTTTCGTAAAAAAACCCGGTTTCGCACGGGCCACCATGCGTAAGTCCTAATTAAGTATTTTTACTGAGAATCTGACAATTATGACCGTAAGTAATGAAAAATAAGACCTTAAGTTTTATGTAGGCACTTGGAATAAAGCCTAAGATAGATGTAATAAAACAATACAGCCCTTATCAAAAAAATGCTTTATTCACTTTTGCCCAAGTCTCAAGTCAAAGTTCGAGTTTTAAAACAGTTTGCAGCCGCGGTTTCGGCTTCCTTAGCTCTCAGTGCAATTACAACTTTGAAACCCTCGCCGGTATTAGCTGCTGGCGATATCCCCCTAGCACAAACCTCGACTCAGCTAGCAACAAAACCTGATTCTAGGTTGCAGCTAGGGCAGTTGCGTACCACTGTTCCCGTGCAGACAATGCAGCTCGATGCGGGCGGATTTATCCCGATCGCGATCGGCGGTATGATAGTTATGCTGGTGCTGCCACTATTTTTTGGTGGATTAGTCGTAATTGGCGATCGAGAAGTCGGAATTGTCAGTAAAAAGTTTAGCTTCGGCGGCAAGTCTTTACCCCCAGGAGATTTAATTGCCTTAAACGGAGAAGCAGGATATCAAGCTGATACTTTGCCTCCGGGTTGGCACTGGGGCTATTGGCCTTTGCAGTACAACGTCCGCAAAGAATCTCTGACGATAGTTCCCCAAGGCGAAATTGGTTTAGTTATCGCAGCAGGCGGCGAGTCGAATCCGCCGCAGCGCATCCTCGGCAAAATCACAGAATGCGACAATTTTCAAGATGCTCGCAAATTCCTGAAAGAAGGTGGCGAAAAAGGCAGACAACTCGGCATCTTGACTGGCGGCAGCTATCGAATTAATACGGCATTATTTACCGTAATTACAGCAGCAAACGCTCCCAAACACGGGATGACAGCCGAACAATTGAAGCTGTATAAAATCGCCCCAGATAAAGTAGGAATTGTCACAACTTATGACGGCGTGCCGATTCAAGATGGCGAAATTGCAGGCCCGATCGTTCCGAATCACGACAACTTCCAAAACGCGCAAAAATTTATCACGGCCGGCGGGAGGCGCGGTTTGCAGGAACAGGTTTTGCTTTCCGGTTCGTGGAACTTAAATCCTTGGTTTGTCGGGGTTGACCAAGTGGCGATGACCGAAATCCCGATCGGCTATGTCGGCGCAGTTATTTCCTATGTCGGCAAAACCTCAGAAGATGTCAGCGGCGCTGCTTTCACTCACGGCAACTTAGTAAATGTGGGTAATAAAGGGGTTTGGGTGACACCGCTTTATCCGGGCAAACATCCGCTGAATACTCGCATTTTGAAAGTAGAGTTAGTGCCGACGACAAACATTGTATTGAACTGGTCAAGTAAAACGGAACGACACAGTTACGACTCTCAACTTTCATCTTTAACCGTGCGTTCGCGAGACGGCTTTGCCTTCGATCTAGAAATAGCTCAAATTATTCATGTTGGAGCTTTGGATGCTCCGAAAGTCATCTCTCGCGTGGGTTCGATGCAGAATTTAGTAGACCACGTTTTGCAGCCGACAATTGGGAATTATTTCCGCAATTCGGCTCAAGCTTATTCTGTGTTAGATTTTCTCTCGGCAAGGAGCGATCGACAAGCGGAAGCAGCGGAGTATATCAAAGCAGCTTTGCGTACCTACGACGTGCAAGCAATTGATACTTTGATCGGGGATATTTTGCCGCCCGCAGAGTTGATGCAAACTCAAACCGATCGCAAAATTGCAGAGGAACAATGCAAGACGTATGAGGTGCAGCAAATAGCACAAACTCAGCGGCAACAATTGGTGCGGGAAACTGCTTTAGCCGAGATTCAGCAAGAGATGGTAAAATCGGAACAAGGCGTGAAGATTTCGGAGTTGAAAGCTAATTCTCAGGTCAAACAAGCTCAAGGCGAAGCTGAGTCGATTCGGGTGAAAGGAACTGCTCAAGCTGAAGCTTATCGCGCGGGTGTTGTGGCTTTGGGAGGTTCTGGTTATACGGCTTTGCAGTTAATGCAAATTATCGGCGACAGTCATGTGCGAGTTGTCCCAGATGTTGCGGTTAGCGGAAACGGTAGCGGCGGCGGTTTAGTTGACGGTTTGCTGGGAATGATGATGTGGAATCAAACGGGGAAAAATGGCGAGAATGGCGGGGAATTACCTGTAATTAAGTTGGAGAAGTCGGAACCTGTGGCTAAGTTGCCGATAGCTAAGGTGAATTCTGTTAAGTCCTCGGAATCTCGCCCTAATTCTGATAGTGATATTGATTCGCTGTTTGATGAGTTGCCGTTTGACGATCGCTCTTTGAGTTAAGCTTTTCGTTTGTAGTGAGGACTTCAGTCCTCTCTTAAAGCTTTTAGTCAATCAGGACTAAAGTCCTTACTACAAACAAAAATCTCGTTTTAAATTCAAGCAGTTGTTTTGACTGGATGCAGCGGAAAGAAAACAGCCGGCGAGACGCAGAAAAACTCGGCAAGTTTTTGGATGTGTTCGGTTGTAAGTTGGCGCTTTTCCCGGAGAATATCAGAGACAATAGACTCGGTTTTAAAAATAGGAACTAAGTCTTTTTGTCTGAGTTCAAATTCTTCTATTAAAGCCTTTAATAGTTCTACTCCGTAAATGTCAGGGATGGGTTCTAAAGTTTGCTCGTACTCGTAAACAAGCATTCCCAGTACGTGGAGGTAGTCGCGTTCGTCGGGAGTCAGTTCGCCTTTATCCAACAAAGAGTCGATCGCCTTTTGAGTTGCCATTAACTCTTTCTCAGCAGTTATGGGTCGCGGAGGAAATGTTTTGAGTAGTTCGATATAATCGCTATAATTATTCATGTGATTCTGCAATCTTAATAAATTCAAAGATTGATATTATTGCATTTTAACATCAATCTTCTTCCTTATGATTTATTTTTTATCCGTTAAATCCGTTACATTCGTTCAATCCCTTACCTTGCCCGTTGCCGAACTTCCTTCTTCATTGCCATTGAAATCTTTGTACCGATCGCAGTACAATCGATCGCAATATTGCATATGAGGAATTTCCCATGTCAGAACCGTTTTCTACTGAGATTAGCGATCGCATCTGCACTCACATGAACGATGACCACGCTAGTGCTGTAGTCCTGTACGCTCAAGCATATGGCGGCAACCCGGAGGCGACAGAAGCTCAAATGCTCGCTATTGATGCTAATGGCATGGATTTAACCGCAAGAGTCAACGGCTCCACAGTCCCTGTCAGAATTAAGTTCGATCGCACTTTAACCGATGCCGAAGATGCTCACCACACTCTCATTGAAATGGTGAAACAAGCTCGAACAACTGCTAAGTAGCCAACAGATCCTTTTTTTGTTATAATTTCAAGGTTCGTAGTACGGACTTTAGTCCGATTAAATCTTTTTGAAGGACTAAAGTCCTGACTACAAACGTTTAGTCCAGTCAAATAGTTATTAAGGACTGAAATCCCAACTCTAAAAAAAAATAATATCCTTTAATTTACATCTAACATATCAGATAATATGACAAAGAACAACCCTCAACATAGAGAATTTGATGCCGTCAAAGGTAGTAAAAATAATCCATTCGAGGCACTGGTAAAGCGACTGGATTTGATGATTCGCGCCCGCTATTCGCTGCTGTATATTGTCGGCGCGGAGGAGGAACCAGTCGAAGCCGTAATTGCCCAAGTAGCGCTGCAAGTAACTCCGGCGCGCCTGGTGTTGTTCTGGGATATCGTGCGCGGCTGGGAGGATAACGGTTCCGGGAAAGGTTCGGTAATGGCGGCGCTCGATCGCGTCAGCAAAACTGCTGTCGAAGAATATACCATATTTGTACTGCGGGATTTGCACCCAGTCTTGAAATCTCCCTACACCGACAAAAATGCCCCGGTAGTCCGGGAATTGCGGAATTTAACGCGGGAATTGAAGCGTAGCAAAAAAACCATTATCCTCACTTCTCACGCGCTGGAATTGCCGGAGGAATTGAGAGAAGAAGTCACAGTAATTGATTTCCCTTTGCCCAATGTTCAAGAAATTGACAGTTTAATTTCCCACGTTGTCGAAAAGCCGGAACAGTTGCAAGTTAGCGGCTTAGCAAGAGAACAGTTAGTTAAAGCTTGTCAAGGTTTGAGCCGCGCTCGAATCGGGCGGGTTTTAGCTAAAGCTTTGGCGGCAAAACAGCAAATTAACGAGTCGGATATTGACGGAGTTTTGGAAGAAAAACAGCAAGCAATTCGCCAAACGGGAATTTTGGAGTTTTTCAACTCCAGAGAATCCCTCAAAAGTGTGGGCGGATTGGAGAATTTGAAGCAGTGGGTAAAGATGCGGCAAGATGCTTTTACTGACGAAGCGCGCCGCTACGGCATACCCAATCCCAAGGGCGTTTTGCTAGTAGGAATTCAAGGAACGGGCAAATCTTTATCGGCGAAAACTATTGCTTGCGAATGGCGTTTGCCGCTGCTACGTTTGGATAGTGGGAGATTGTTTGGCGGCGTGGTCGGGGAAAGCGAAAGTCGGGTCAGACAAATGATACAATTAGCAGAGGCGATCGCACCTTGCGTTTTGTGGATCGATGAAATAGACAAAGCCTTCGGCAACATTATCAGCGGCGGCGACGGCGATTCGGGAACTTCGCGTCGCGTATTCGGTAGTTTGATTACTTGGATGCAGGAAAAAACCAGCCCGGTGTTTATCGTCGCAACTGCAAATAACGTGCGGATTTTGCCGGCGGAGTTGCTGAGAAAGGGCAGGTTCGACGAAATTTTCTTTCTGAATTTGCCCTCAGAATCGGAACGGCAAGATATTTTTAAAGTGCATTTGCAGCGTTTGCGGCCGACTAGATTGCGGGAGTTTGATTTGGCGGTTTTGGCGAAGCGCGCTGAGAATTTTAGCGGTGCGGAAATCGAGCAAGTGGTAATTGATGGACTGTATCGGGCTTTTGGTACTTTTGTCAACGGACAGCGCCGGGATTTGATGACGGAGGATGTTTTGAGGTCGATCGAGGATACAGTACCTTTAGCTGCGATCGCCCGATCGCAAATTGAAGATTTGAAGCGGTGGGCGGCGGAAGCAGGCGCGAGAACAGCTTCTAACGATACTCAATTAATTGATGAATTGAAACGCTACAGCCGGCCGCTGGGTGAGGATGCGATCGATAATTAACTTAATTTCGGTTCGTAGTAAGGACTTTAGTCCTTAATTCAGAGGACTGAAGTCCTCACTACAAACCTGTTCGCAGTCAGGACTTTAGTCCTTAATTCAGAGGACTGAAGTCCTCACTACAAACCTAAGCCGGCGGTGATTATTCCCCAAACCGAACCTCCACAGACGGATACCACCCTAATTGAAACATTAACATCGCCGTTACGTTTCGTTACGATAAGGAGACAGAGAGCAAAAAACTCTCCCCCATAATATCAGAGGTAGCCATTATGAACAGTACATTTCGCGTCGGCAACCTATTTGGAATTCCCTTTTATGTCAACGCATCTTGGTTTTTAGTTCTGGGTTTAGTAACCTGGCAATACGGCGGCGCACTAGCTGCACCGTTTCCCGCATTAGGCCCCGTAGCGCCTTGGATGCTAGGATTATTCGCAGCCCTGCTGTTATTTGCTTCCGTCTTAGCCCACGAATTAGGACACAGTTGGGTCGCTATCAAACAGGGAATTGGCGTGAAATCGATTTCGCTATTTCTGTTTGGTGGACTGGCTAATTTGGAAAGAGAATCCAAAACCCCAGCCGAAGCATTTTGGGTAGCAATTGCAGGCCCGTTGGTTAGCTTATTTTTATCCGGTTTGTTAACAGCGATCGGCATCGGTGCTGGCCTCACAGGCCCCGCAGCCGCCATCGTCCAACTTTTAGCTTCCATCAACTTAGCTTTAGCCTTATTTAACTTAATTCCCGGTTTGCCCCTCGACGGCGGCAACATCCTGAAAGCGATCGTCTGGAAAATTACCGGCAACCCTTACAAAGGTGTAATTTTTGCTAGCCGCGTCGGTCAAATAATTGGTTGGATCGCGATCGCAACAGGCATATTCGGCAATATTTGGAATTTAGTAATCGGTTGGTTCTTGCTGCAAAATGCTGGTCAATCTGCACAATATGCCACAGTCCAAAATCAACTCGCAGGGTTGACAGCCGCAGATGCTTTGACCGCCGAAAGCCCGATCGTCTCCCAAGACTTGTCCCTCAGAGAATTTGCAAACAACTACGTGATTGGTAGCGCTCAAACCTGGCGTCGGTTCCTAGTTACCGATGATGCCGGACAATTGGTAGGGGCGATCGACCTCGACGACCTCAAAACCATTCCTACCGGAAGCTGGCCCTCCGTTTTAGTTAAAGAACTCCTGAAGCCGATCGAATTTTCCACCACCGTCAAACCAGAATTATCCCTCCTGGAAGTCGTCACCCTGCTGGAAACACTAAAAGTGCAAGAACTCCCAGTTATTCGCGAAAACGGTGTCCTCGTCGGACTTGTAGAAAAAGCGGAAATTGCCCGCTTGCTACAAAAACGAGCTCAAGCGAACCCTGCTTGACACCCTCAGATACTTGACAAATAACACTTAACCCCCTCGATTTTTCTTACCAAAAGGGCGATCGGGGGGGTTAACTGTAGCTTGACCAAAGTCAAGTCAAACAATAAATTATTAACTGCAAATCAAGGATGATAACTATAATAGTGTATTGATCATCTGAGCGAGGACGCTATGCCATCCCAGGACTTTTCCTCTCAATCCGAAACAACAGAGTCAAAAGTTCTCCCTGCTCCCACAAACAATATATTACCCGAGGCGCGATCGCCTCAACCAACAGCTCAATTAAAAAATTCAGAGCTGACAGTTTCAGCAGCTCAAGATATCATTTACAAATTTTTTATATATCACATCAACAACTCAGCATCCGAAGTAGTTTTGCAGCAATTTAAAAAAATATTTATCGAACAGATTGCTCCAGCTAACCCGAAATTAATTCAAGCTTTACACACAATAATTGAATTTGACAGTCAACTAGAATTTAACAACTTATTTAAACGCTGCTGTTACATCTTATTAAATAACTGGATAACTCAGAGAAAATACCAACTTGGTCGCGACTTAATTAAAATTATTAGCGAGAGAACCCTCAGCGAACCCCACCCGGACAATTGTCTCAAAATACTGAGAGTGTGGCTGACAAACTTTGTCAGCAGCAAAGACTATGAAGACCTCAAGTTATCTGTATTCAAGTGCGGCGATTACCAGCCGGTACAAAATCACTGGACTTCTCGCTATCAGCCTTATTTGCTAGCCGCTCAATATCTAGATGCTAAAAATACCCCCGAAGAACGCCAAACAGCCAGACTCTTATCGCAGCAGTTAAAAGACAAGTACAAGTTTGACCTAGCAATGTATACATCTCGCTCTCAGTCTGCCGCATTCACATTAAAAAATTATTATAATCCCACACTTTTAGGAGATGAAGCCCTGCGTTTAATCAAAATAATTTTGGTCAACCGAGGCTCCTTGAACTATCGCAGCTTAGCCAATATTTTTATCACTCAGAGTCAAAATATTACCTGCAAGCAGTTTAAGGAATATCTGATTAAGTATTTATTTTATTACCATAAATATTTTTATACCTCGGATATTTATCAACAACAAATCCTTAATATTTTAGAGACTTTTCATCCAGAAAATGACGGAGAAACTTTGAACAGCGGCCAGCAGCTCAGAACTTGCAATTATCTAATCAAATGTTTGACTGTGGAAAATTCCGGGGAACCGACAGCCTTATTTTTACTGTTCGCTACTCAACTAAATCCTTTAACACTAGCAATTCTGATTCTCAAAATAATTTTGATTTCGCCGTATTCCAGAACCTACTTAGAACTTTGTTTTGCTCGATTAATTGAATACTATCAATATAACTCGGCTGCTGAATGTCCGTGGCTCATTAATTTTTTAGAAGTTTGCCAGATTGCTCTAACTATTTATGGAGAAAATGTTCAATATAATCTAGTTAATATGTCAGACAAGCATCAAGAAGAACAGTTGTTTATTGACCTGAATAACTGTCGAGTTTTTTCTCAACACAAACAAATCAAAAAAGATTAGTCAGATCGTGTCCGGTCAATAACCCGCAATCAATATGTTTGTAGTGAGGACTTTAGTCCTTCCATTGAAGGACTAAAGTCCTCACTACAAACCAAGTAGAGCAATACGCTTCATTTAGCGCGCCTACAGCTCAATTTCTGCAATCAAATCGAGTATTTTTTGATATTCAAAATTATAGAGATGATTCATAAGAACTTCAGCAAAAACATCATTATCGCTGCGGATTTCCTCAACGGTTGTAGCAATCAAGTCGAAATCAGCCTGACGGACAGCTTGTTTTAGATTGCGCGTCCATTCTGGCGAAACTTTCGGCTTCGAGTCCAGCGTAAATATTGCAGCACTATCAGATATTTTTTCTTTTACTATAGTTGAACTCTCGGAGAAATCATTTACTTCAACATATTGATTGATGGCTTCAACAAAGCCTGCTGCTGTAACAACTTGAATGTCAAATTTGAAGATTGTGCCGCGTCCAACTTCGCTCTCGGCGGTAATGTCGCCGCCCATTAATTTTATGAACTCGCGGCTGATACTTAATCCTAATCCCGTACCTTTTTGAACTTTCTTCCCAGATGAACTTTGCACAAATAATTCAAATATACTGTCTAATTCTTCCGGGAAAATGCCAACTCCTGTATCGGCAATTTTAAAGTTAATCAAAATTATTTTTTTACGTTCATATAGATTAAAATAATCGCAGTTTTCCTGCTTAATTAGTCCTTCCTTATTCTGCGATATGGTAACAGATACTGAGCCTGTTTGGGTAAATTTAACCGCATTATCTAATAAATTAATCAGCACTTGTCGCAACTTAACTTCATCAGTTAGCGCGTACTGAGGAACATCCCAGGAGCAGTCAATAATTAATTGCAATCCTTTATTTTGTGTGGGAATTTGGAACATATTTTGCACGTCGCCCAGCAAGCGGTACAAGTCAAAGTTTTTGACGTTGAGTGTCATGCGCCCAGCTTCGATTTTAGATAAGTCTAAGACTTGATTGATCAGTTGGAGCAGATGCTCTCCGCTGCGGCGAATAATTTTGATGTTTTCTTTTTCCGGCAAAGTTAAATTTTCGCTGGGTTCCATTAATTGAGCGAAGCCGAGAATGGCGTTGAGGGGGGTTCGCAACTCGTGGCTCATGTTGGCGAGAAAGATGCTTTTAGCTTGGTTGGCAGCTTCTGCTGCTAATGCGGCTTGTTTGAGTTCTTGTTCTGCTTGTTTGCGATCGCTCGTATCAATGATGATGCCGTGCCAGACAATATCTCCATTTTCGCGCAATTCTGGTCGAGAATAACCTTGCAGCCATTTGAGTTTTCCCGATGCTGTCACAATCCGCCATTCGTGAGAAAACGGTTCGAGCTCGATCGCACTTTTGGCACTTGCCTCGAAATGACTGGGGCGATCGTCCGGGTGCATTTGTTCGTAGAGTAAAGCAGGGTTGTTCTGGATTTCCTCCGGCTCTAATTCTTGAATTTCCCGGCACAGCGGACTAATATATTCCATATTGACTGAGCCGTCGGGATGCTGCACGAATATGTACAGTTCTCCAGGAACAGTAATCGCTAATTTGTGAAACAGAGCTTCGCTTTTTTGCAAGGCTAATTGCGCTTGTTTGCGATCGCCAATATCAATCCCAAACCCAAAAAGAAATTCAAAATTGCCATTTTCATCTAAAACGGGCGTACCGTGCCACTCGACTAACAAAGTACGCGCGGCGTAGCTATCCCGTAGGGAATCGCCATTCGTGAGAATGCGGTGTTCGTTAACCGTTTGCTGGCTCGCTGTAACGCGCTCAAAAATCGAATGCAATCCGGCTCGATCGCTTGCGGGTACAAATGTCGCTAAGTAATCTTTACCCGTAACTTCTGCTGCTGTGTAACCCACAGCTTCCAGCATACAGCGGTTCGCCAGCAGGATTTTACCATTAGAGTCGATCGCCACAAAAAAAATCGGAGAATTTTCAATAATCTTTAAGTTAAAATCCCGCTCTTGACGGACAATTTTTTCAGCTTGCTTGCGCTCCTCAATTTCGAGCTGCAAGCGGGCATTGATCGAGGCTAGCTCGATCGTGCGATCGACTACTTCAATTTCGAGAGTGCGGTTGTAGTCAGCCAATATTTGCTCTGCGTGTTTGCGAGCCGTGATATCTTTAAAAACAGTGAGAATATAAAGGATATTGCCCGCACTATCAAACACCGGCAGAGCTCGCACTTGCAAAAGAACATTTTGCCCGTCTCGGCGAATTTCCATATCTTCAACAATCACCTGTTCGCCCTTCAGGGCCCGCGCAAACGGCATTTGCTCGGCTGGGTACTGTCGATCAGTTCCTGTTATATAAGTTTGATAAGCTTCTGCTAGCTCTTCTGCGGTGGCCTCCGGCATTTCTCCCCTGCCCAATATCTGCTCTCCCGCCGAATTCATAAAAATAACTGCGCCGTCGGGAGTCATCGCCGAGACTCCAACGGGCAAATTTTCTACCAGTTGGGCAAATTTTTCTTCACTGGCGGCTAAAGCTTGAAAAGACTTTTTCAGTTGTGCAGCCATCTCGTTGAAAGACTGGGCTAATGCGCCGACTTCATCCAGCCTACTGACAGCAACAGTGCGCTCGAACTTTCTGGCGGCGATATCTTTAGCTGCTTCGTTGAGCCGCAGCAGCGGCAGCGTTACCCACCGGGCTGTAAGCACTCCGGCAATTGTCGATAGCAGCAGCGCCACCACACAAAGTAAAATTGTATTGCGGGTATTTCGGTTAATTTGCCCCATGAAATCGGATTCGGGAACTCCGATCGCAATCAGCCAGTTCAAACCGTAACTATCAGAAAACGGCAGCACTTCCACAAAATATTTTTGCCCGTCTCGGCTAAATTTCAGTTGATGCTGCTGCTGGATGTTGCCAAAGCCGTTGAAGCGATCGTACAAATACTCGGCTGCGATGCGAATGACAGGAGTTTGGCTGTCTAAAACATTCAGTCGTTCCAGTTGCTGCTTTTGGGGCATCTTTCTGAAGGGTGATTCTTGACTCGAACTGGCAACCAGCAAGCCCGATCGTTCGATCGCGAAAATTTGTCCGGTTTTGCTAAGCTTGATGCGATCGAGATATTGGTGAATCTCCGAGAGCGAAAAGTCTACTGCACTAACTCCCAGCAATTTACCATTGCGATCGCGAATCGGTTGGCTCGCAGCAATAAAAACACTTCCCGGAGTAAAACCCGGATAAATGCTCGTCCAAATCGGTTTGTTAGCTGCGACAGCTTCTTTGTACCAGGGGCGCACGCGAGCATCGTAGGTTCCCGCTTCTGCCTTTAATTTGGCGGTGCGAGTGCCTCTGCCGTCTGTAGCGTAGTATATGTTCTGAAAGTTTGTAGACTGGTTAGCTGCGACAATTTGCAAGCTTTTGTCTGTCGGGTTGCGCCAAATGCCGAGATATTCTCCTGATTTTTCAGAACCCAAGGAAATCCACTGAATGGTTTTAAATGAGCGCATTTGCTGCCAGAGGAACTTCTCTCCCCGTGGCTGGCGCTGTCCTAATTTGAAGTTTAATTCGGTGCGGTCGATCGCTTCAACGTTAAGTTGATTTACCAAGTGGGTATTTTCCAGAAAATCAGTCAGCTTTTCTTCAACTCTGTTCCCCGTTTCCGCGATCAATTTTTGGGCGAGCTCTTCGACTGCTCTTTGTCCGTTGCGAAAGGACAGATACCCGACTATCCCGACTGCTGCGACGATTTGTACCACAAAAGAGGTTACTAGAACCCAGCGCAGGGGTATTTTGGTTTGTTGTTGGGCAGTTTTACTCGCGAATCGGGGCAACGGCATAGGCTGGTGACTAATTGCTCCCTAACACTGTAACTGTTCTGGCCCGTAATTTCACGTAGGGGCGATTCACGCTCGGGATAGCTGCGCTTCACGAAGCTGTTTGCTTGCTGTCAAAACATCTCCATCCGCTACATCAAATCCGCAGTTCATCGTCCTCGTAAAATCGAGAATGGCAGTCAACACTCAACAATCATCTCTAAGTAAAACCAAAATTAATATTACAGGCATTAAATCTCGTACATTGCTGGTTGCCAAATTTCTATTCAACAGCTATACGGAAAATCCCTCGCTTGTCCAAACGGATATAGCGAGGGCGAGAATAGGTATTCTCATAAAACATAGAGTGGTGACAGTGGCTTTTGTCGAGCCATTGCCATCTTTGATACTCTCCGACTATCAGGTGCGGGGATTCTTAAGAAGCTTTGACAGTCTTAATGGTGCTATCAAGACACCTCTAGACGCTCAAAACAACTATCTTTCGATGCTGTGATTGCGCTTACTTTTACTTTTGTTTCATGCTTTCGTTCGCACTTTTCCACACTAGCCAGTTAGGTACGCTCCTTATCCTGCCTTTATTTACCTGTGCCACAGTCTTATATCAATTCCGGCTGCGCCGTCAGGTGACAAGCGAGGACACTCAAGATGCCGTG
>JAUBOH010000173.1:0-12821 GCA_036700145.1 Microcoleus occultus BM001215366 | reverse complement strand
TTGTTTGATTTCCCCCGTTTAGGGGGAGGCTTCAGACCCAATTTTCAGGCGTGAAAATTGGAATTTGGAATTGTGACCATTGTTGGCAAAATATGCCTTGTAGAATTTACAGTATTCGATCTGACGATACATCCGGGGCGATCGCCAGATTTGCTTCGCCCGACAGCACTTGAACAGCAGACGCAGCAGGTAATTGCTCGTAAGAACTTCCACCCAAGCCATTAACTTGACGCATCAAAGTGCCCATTTCCAAAGCATTCATCGCATAATTCCAGCCCAAATTGCTCTTAATTCCGGCCCTTTCCAAAGCTTGCTGCATCGTGTCAGTCGTCACCACCCCAAAAATCACTGGTACTCCGCTTTGAAAAGCCGCCGCCGCAATTCCTTTAGAAACTTCGCCAGCTACAAAATCGAAATGAGGAGTTTGGCCGCGAATCACCGCACCCAGACAGATTACCGCATCATAGCGGCGAGAAAAAGCAGCTTGGCGCGCTATCAAAGGAATTTCAAAACATCCCGGAACCCAATAAAAATCAACTTGATTGCCATGAGGATTGATATCAACTCCGTGGCGTTTCAAACAATCTTGACATCCTTCCAAAAGTTTGTTGACTACCATGTCGTTAAAACGACCGATGACGATCGCAAACCGCAGAGATTCAGTTTGAGTAAAAGTTCCCTCGAAAACAGCCATAGTGTTCTACTTTAGATTTTAGGTTTTAGATTTTAGATTTTTGTTGGCAAGAAGGCAAAAGTCAGAAAGCAGAAACATTTCATCTGAATTTCAAGTGCAAAAACATACAGGATCGCGCGGCAACCAAAATTTCCTAGCTTTTACCAAATACCGAATGCCTTTAAATCGCTGGCGAATGCCTTCTTCCTTCTATCTTTTACCTTCTTTATCCTATAGTATTGAGTGAGTTTAAACCACCAAGAAGTTCAAAATACCCACTGCAATAACCAGTAAGAACCAGAGACCAGAACCCACAAAAATCAAGGATTTAGACTGATTCCAGTTTTGGGGAGAGGCATAAGCAACCGGAACGCCAATCACCATCACAAAAGACAGCAGTACCAGACCCAGCAAAACAATTTGAAACAGAATTGATAACATCTTTTCTCCTTTCGATATAACCGTGCGTTGTTGAGAAATAGTTTCCCAGAACCCGAAAAACTTTCCAAATTCTAGTTTTTGACCCGCCCAAAAACGGATGCAAGCTTCCGACTTAAGTCGCGATCCGCCCAAAATTTTAGACCAAAGTTCAAGCTCCCAGATTCATCTGTGGAGTAAATCTAAAATCTAAAATCTAAAATCGACTGACAGTATCCCGATCGACATATCGAGAGATTGTCGGTGGATTGATACGAAAGAACCCGTGCCAATTCCGGCGTTGCGCTTTCCAGGCGCCTGCAGCTCTTGAGATTTTCATCAATTTTATCATTGTTCGCTACAGCGCAGAAAACTGGCAAGGTTAAGTTAAAGCCCGTTAGCGAAGCCCTCGAAGAGGATCGACCGCTCCGGCCTGTGAGCGCCAGAAATTGCTACTGTGTGAGTTATGAGATGCGGGATTTTCGGCTATGGACTTAGTTTTGTGCCACACAACAGCAGATTTTGATAGCTTGGGAGCGGCGGTGGGACTTTGCGTGCTGCGCCCGGGTAGCAGGATTGTGCTCACAGGTGGGTGTCACCCGACGGTGCGGGATTTTTTGGCGCTACACCGCGACGAGTACCCGCTGATTGAACGCCGATCGGTCAATCCGCAACAAATTCGATCGATTAGTATAGTTGATGCCTCGCAGCGCGATCGTTTGGGAAAAGCCGCCGAGTGGCTGGATTTGCCACACCTGGGCGAAATAGCTGTTTTTGACCATCACCTACAGGCTGATTTGGACATCCGGGCCACTGTCACCCAAATCGAAGCAGTCGGGGCTACCACTACATTAATTGTCGAAAAGCTACAAGCGCATAGCGATCGAGAATTTCGCCTTCAGCCTTCGGAAGCAACAGTCATGGCCCTCGGTATTCACGTCGATACAGGTTCCCTCACCTTTGACGGCGCAACGGCGCGAGATGCAATGGCTTTGGCGTGGTTGATGCAACAGGGAGCGAGTTTGCGGGTAATCGCTGAATATGTAGAACCCGGTTTGTCTCCTCAATTGCAGGATTTGCTGAAGGAAGCGCTCGATAATTGGCGATCGGAAACTGTGCACGGTTATAGCGTAGCTTCGGTGCTGCTATCTACAGAAGCCTACGTGCCCGGACTTTCGGCGCTGGCTTCCCGCTTGCTCGATTTGACTGAAACCGATGCTCTACTTTTAGGCAATGTTTATAAGTTTAGCGAAAACGACAGCAGCCGCAACATCCCTGAATCTCAAGTTTCCAACCGCTTAACGATTATCGGTCGATCGCGCATCGACAACACAAACCTCAGCAAATTGTTCAAACCCCTCGGCGGCGGAGGCCACGCCAGCGCCGCCTCCCTCGCTACCCGCGATGTCGATCCAGAATTGACTTTAAATCAGTTAGCTGACGCGCTCAAAGCTCAAATCCCTCACCCTCCGACAGCCCGCGAGTTAATGTCGTCTCCCGTGCGGAGTATTCGCCCGGAAACCTCGGTGGGTGAGGCTCACCGTATCCTCCTACGTTACGGACATTCGGGGCTTTCGGTGGTCGATGCGGGCGATGGCGTCCCGCCCCGCAAGCTACGGCTGGCGGGAATTATCTCGCGGCGCGACATTGACATCGCCCTGCACCACGGCTTCAGTCACGCTCCTGTCAAGGGTTACATGACTCCGCAGCTCAAGACGATCGCCCCGGATACGTTACTCCCAGAAATTGAAGCTTTAATGGTGACATACGATATCGGGCGTTTACCTGTATTGGAAAACGGCCAACTGGTGGGAATTGTGACTCGCACTGATGTGTTGCGGGAATTGCACCAGCAAAAAGGGCGAGACAGGGGAAGTAGTGCCCAATTGTCCCATCGTCACCAGCCTGAGTCGGTTGAGCAGTTGTTGCGATCGGGAATTAGTGCCGAATTGTGGCAATTATTGTCGATCGCAGCCAATATTGCACGAGATCGAGGCTGGCAACTTTATATTGTCGGTGGAGCCGTGCGGGATTTATTGTTAGCAACGGACGAGCAACTGGCGCTAACTGATATTGATTTGGTTGTAGATGGAAACTGCGGTTCCGACGATTCCGGCGCCGGTGTAGAATTAGCTTCAGCGCTCCAGAAATTATACCCAGACTCGCGTTTAGACGTTCACGGTCAATTTCAAACCGCCGCACTTTTGTGGAACAAAGACTCTGCTTTCGGCTCGTTGTGGGTAGATATTGCCACTGCTCGTACTGAATTTTATGCTTATCCGGCCGCAAATCCTGAAGTTGAAGCGAGTTCGATCCGTCAAGATTTGTACCGCAGGGATTTTACAATTAATGCGCTGGCTGTGCGCTTGGGTATTCCCCGCAGCGGCGAATTGTTAGATTTTTTTGGCGGTTTGCAAGATTTGGAAGCGCGCCAAATTCGAGTTTTGCACGCCAATAGTTTTATCGAAGATCCGACGCGAATTTATCGCGCTGTGCGGTTTGCGGTGCGGCTGGGATTTGAAATTGAGTCGCAGACGGAAGGATATATCCGCCATGCTGTCGAAAGCGGGATTTATTACCGCATTCAGGGGGAAAACGGCCGAGCTCCGGCTTTGGAAACTCGCCTAAAAAGCGAATTGAAATACATTTTGCAAGCTCCTTACTGGAAAGTTGCTTTGCAAATGTTGGGAGATTTGCAGGCTTTGCGCTGCATTCATCCGACTTTGGAGTTGGATCGCGAGTTGTGGCGGCAATTGCGTTTGCTCGATCGATGTTTGCAAGGAAGGAAGAAGTCAACCCCCCCCTACCCCCCCCAAGGGGGGAAATTCAGGAAGAAGGAAGAAAAAGAAACTATGCCCGATGCCCGATGCCCAATTCCCGATGCCCAATTCCCGATGTCCAATGCCCCATGCCCCATGCCCAATTCCCAATTCCCAACAATCAATATTCTTGATTGGCAGATGCGGCTGGAAGTTTTGATCGCTTATTTAGCACCGGAATATCGGGACAAGGTGGCGGCAAATCTTCAGTTACCGGCAGATAGCATTAAGCGGCTGCAACATTTGGAAGCCGGAAAAAACCAGCTAGCAGAAAATTTGCCCAAGTGCGAGTTGCCGAGTCAATTGGTGCTGCTGTTGAGGAATTATGAATTGCCGGTGTTAATGGCGATCGCCCTACAAAGTCCCCGAAGTGCCCGCCGCCAAATTTGGGAATATCTCACCAAGTGGGCTAATGTTGAACCGCCTTTAAACGGCAATGATTTGAAGGCTTTGGGTTACAAGCCCGGGCCTGGGTTTAAACGTATGTTGGATGATTTGTTGGCGGCTTCGTTGGATGGCGATTTGGGCGATCGCGCTGATGCTATGGCTTTTTTAGCACAACGTTACCCTCAAGCTTAGTACGGTGTGTCAGCCGCGCGTTATTTTCTCTGTAGTCGATCGGCTAATTGCTGACACACCATACTAAATTTTTACTTTTCAGTTCAAAACAGGCTAACAAGTCGTTAGCGCAGCCCTCGAAGAGGATCGCACATTATTGATATTTCGAGAATTAAGGTGAAAAAACAGCGCCCTCCTGGTTTAATCGCAATAGTCGTTTACAAAAGTTTTGTTGCTTCTCTCTTGACAGTAACTTCAATAGGTTTGCTACTTGCACTAAAAAATCATCAAACCTTGGAAAAATTTTCCGAATCTTATTTGTTAGAAAGCAAACTCAAAATTGTTGAATTCTTCTTAGACAAAGTTCTAAGCATCCAGCCTAAAACCTTACTATTTAGCGGATTGGCGGCCGGACTTTATGCAGCTTTAACTGCTGTTGAATCCGTTGGTTTGTGGTACGAAAAAGGCTGGGCAACAATCTTAGTTTTAGCGCTCGTAGGCATTAGTATCCCCCTTGAAATTTATGAGTTAGTTCAGGGTGTCACCGTACTTAAGTTAGCGGTATTTATTGCAAATTTAGCTGTGTTGTGGTATTTGCTGCACCATTTGCCGAAGCACGGTAAGGGATCTTAAAGTTCAGATGATTCAGAGGAAACTCACTGGATTTTCTATGTCTGTATCATAAAACGGCTTACAAGTCAAATAATAACCTAAATCTTTACAAAAATCGGCTAATTGTAAAGAGTTGCTAAAGTAAAGAGGGGTTATACCCCCCATGAGTTATAGTCATACGATATAGATGCACCCTGATGGCTTTCCCGTTCCACAAGAGCGGGATTTTTATTGGGAAAATATTGTGTTAACTTTTAAGACGCCTGCTACAGATAAAATTGGCAGAACATTCCAATAAAACGATCGCCAGATGCCAAAATATTCAGAGCTCTCAGCAAAGCTGTGGGTTCGGAGCGATCGAACCTGCGGCCTAACTCTGAGAAATAACCCAAAGGCGGTAGCATAGTTTGGGAACCGGCATCAACTGAAGATGAACTTAGCGCCAGCAACAGCCCTGCAACAGGGCAAATACACGATTAACGCGACTTTAGGCATAGGAGGGTTCGGCATCACTTACCGAGCTATCCATACCCATTTAAACCAAACCGTCGTACTCAAAACCCTCAACGAAAGTCTGCGCCAACACCCAGCATCTGCCCAGTTTCAGCAGCAGTTTATTGCCGAAGCCCAACGCCTGTCCCGGTGCCAGCATTCCAACATCGCCAGGATAATCGACTTTTTTCAAGAAGCCGGACAGTCTTTTATCGCGATGGACTACATACCCGGCCAAACTCTCGCCCAAATAGTCGAAACCGGTCAGCCCCTGCCAGAAGCCCAGGCCCTGCACTACATTCGGCAAATAGCCTCAGCCGTAAGTACAGTTCACGAGAGTGGATTGCTGCACCGAGACATCAAGCCAGAAAATATGATCCGGCGAGCAGATTCTCACGCAGTAATGTTGATTGATTTCGGCATTGCGCGCGACTTTACCGCCGGCGGCAAACAAACTCACACTAACTTGCTCTCCCCCGGGTACGCGCCGATCGAACAATACCTCTATGACGGTAAATGTACACCCGCTACAGACATCTACGCGATCGCGGCCACGCTCTACTACTTGCTCTCCGGCGTGCCGCCTGTAGCAGCACCCCTGCGCGATCGCATTCCCCTCGCCGAGTTGCGGAAATTTCAGCCCAAGCTCAGCCCCAGAATCGAGCGAGCGATCCTTCAGGGACTCGAAACCGACCCCCAAAACCGCCCCCAGACAGTGGAACATTGGCTTACCATGCTGCAAGAAACAGAGCGAGTACCAGCGGAGAGAAAAGGCAAGCAAAGTCTGCGATTGCCCGCACCTCCCCCGCCGCAGTTGACTTTGCTGGCATTTGTGGTAACGGCTGCAATTGCAGGCCCGATGGGTTTTGACCTAGCATGGCGCTACAACAGCACCAGTCTCAGCAGCAACCGACCCAAAACTCAATCCTTGCCATCTCTCGAAGATTTGCTCAAATCCCGGGACTTGTCAGGGCCGATGTTCGGGCAGCCCTCAGTCGAAAGCAGCCCTCTCCCCCCGATCGAACTCAACAAGCGCCCCAAACCCACCTCAGACAGCAGCAACATTCCCGAACCGATCGATCCTGAAGCTGCTAGCGCCCAACCTTCTGAGTCCCCAAGCCCGGAAACTCCCGCCCCAGAGCCCGAAGCGTCACCTTCAGCATCCCCGACGCCCGAGCCCGAAGTGCAGCCTTCTGAGTCCCCGATTCGGGAGCCTCAAACCCAAATAGAACCCGCACCCCAACCAGAACCCGCACCGGTACCGTCCGTTGCACCCCTGCCACCGGAACCGCCCCCGGCACCCGCAGAGCCTGCACCTAAGAGTGCTGAAACCTTGCCGCCGTCAGAATCCGCGCCGCCAGTAATAGCGTCGCCAACCGCGCGCTCGGCAGAACCGCCAATACCGAGCCGCAGTGGCATCAATTCAGATAATAGTTCGATCGCACCTGACTCGCCGCCCCCTGTTGCAGAACCGACAGTGCCTTGGACTGAACCTGCGACAAATTAGTAATGTTTTTGTTGGTTAAAAGTGCTGACAAATACTTGGTTTTATCGGCCAGCAAATATCCATCCACTGTCGAGCAAATAACGCTTTTTCCAGCCACAGACAAGTCTGTGCCAAACTAAAGCTAGACTCGGAAAATTCCCACAGGCGCGATTTGAGTCGATCCAATATTTCCTATTCCCCGGCCATCCCAATGCCGACCTAAAAAAATTGCATAAATCTTTGAAATTTTGATTTAAATTATGTTATAATATGAGCCCGGGAAACAGGTTGTGTGATGTCGCGCATTACTTCTGCAAAACCTAGGGAGGTGGAGAAAAAAGTTAGCAACACCGGATATGATACCAATTTCAAAAAAGAAGGCAACTGAAAAGCCGCGCTCCAAACCACTAGCTTCATCAGTCATTCTCAGATTCTTCAATTCTTGAATTTTTAATCTAAAATGGTATCAGCATCCGGCCCGTGGTCGAGGTGAGCCCTCTATGCCAAAAGGGTTCGTTCGTGAGCCCCCGCGCGAAAAAAGTTGTTGTTTCCCCGCTCGATCGGCGGCCGCGCATCAACTTCCGCAAACTTCCTTTCTTTGGGAACAAGCACCATCGAGGACAAGCAAGTTATAATTTGTTGCGGAAGCGCACAGAGATTTTTTTATGAGTAAACCCCCAGTTCATGCTTTTTTTGTAGGCAGAGCACTTGCCGAAGCACTGTACGAGCAATTAGAAAGCGCTGCAACCAACGCTTTCTCCGAACTCGGCAAATTTGACGCCGAACAAAGAGAACGCCTGCGACAGTTCACCGATCGAGTTGTGGAACGGGCCTCTCGAGCTGCTGATCAAGCGATGCAGACCAGAACAGGCACTGCAACCACTACCACCACGATTCAAGACATCCATCCCGCCGAATTGCAAGCGACTATTGACGAGCTGCGCGCCGAAGTGGCCCTGGTACGATCCGAATTGCAGCGCTACCGCAGCAGTCTGCCCTAAGAAAGGGCGATCGGGCCGCAACAACTATTTACTACTACACGAGCGCTCTTCGATGCGCTCGGAGCGCTCCTACCTGCAATCAAAGCAACAACATAAAATAAGCAATTTGGGAACCCAAGTGTCTGCTCTCCTTGATGACTCTGTTAATCGCCAGCGCTCCCCCAAGCGGACTGGCGACGCCGCCGATGAGCCAAAAACTGCTAGTAAATCCTACAAAAGTAAAGCTTATCGCTGGAATCGCGAAAAATACTCCCGGCAGCGGCGCTTCTTCGACATTTGGGCCTTTGTCTTGCTCTGGCTGGCTTCCCTGTGGTTAGACAGCAAAAATTGGAGCTACTGGGGAGGCGTGACTGAAGACAAGAAAGTTGCCAGACGCCGCTTTCAAGCTATCTGGGTTCGAGAAACACTATTGGATTTGGGCCCGACTTTCATTAAAGTTGGACAATTATTTTCCACCCGCGCCGACTTGTTTCCAGCAGAGTTTGTTGAAGAACTTTCTAAGCTGCAAGATAGAGTGCCTGCTTTCAGCTACGAGCAGTTAGAGGTAATTGTCAAGCAAGATTTGGGCAAGACAGTTCAGGAACTCTACCGCAGCTTTGACCCGGTTCCTCTGGCCGCTGCCAGCCTCGGTCAGGTACACAAAGCTCAACTGCACTCCGGCCCGGAAGTTGTGGTTAAGGTGCAGCGCCCGGGGCTGCGGAAACTGTTTGAGATCGATTTGCAAATTCTTAAGGGAATTGCTCGCTACTTTCAAAACCATCCTAAGTGGGGCCGCGGCCGAGATTGGATGGGGATTTATGAGGAATGCTGTCGCATTTTGTGGCTGGAAATTGACTATCTCCATGAAGGCCGCAATGCTGATACTTTTCGCCGCAATTTTAGCAACTGCGACTGGGTGCAGGTGCCGCGGGTTTATTGGCGGTACGCGGCTCCACGAGTCCTGACTTTGGAATACCTACCGGGGATTAAAATCAGCCACTATGAGGCTTTGGAGGCTGCTGGAATCGATCGCAAGTCGATCGCCCAAAGGGGAGCTGAAGCTTATTTGCGGCAGTTGCTCAACGATGGCTTTTTCCACGCTGACCCACACCCCGGCAATATCGCTGTTAGTGCTGACGGGTCTCTGATTTTCTACGATTTCGGCATGATGGGGCAAATCCAGTCAAACGTCCGCGAAGGACTGATGGAGACTCTCTACGGCATTGCTTCCAAGGACGGACAGCGGATTATGGATTCTCTGATCAATTTAGGAGCTTTGGTTCCTACGGGTGATATGAGTCCGGTGCGCCGCAGCATCCAGTATATGCTGGATAACTTCATGGACAAGCCTTTTGAAAATCAGTCGGTGAGCGCGATTACCGACGACCTTTACGATATTGCCTACGACCAACCTTTTCGCTTCCCAGCTACCTTTACTTTTGTAATGCGAGCTTTTTCGACGATTGAAGGGGTGGGCCGAGGTTTAGATCCCGAGTTTAACTTTATGGAGGTGGCACAACCTTTTGCCATGCAGCTTATGAGTAATGGAAATGGCTCTGATGCAACTAGCAGCATTTTTAACGAAATCGGCCGTCAGGCGGCTCAGGTGAGTTCGACTGCTTTGGGTTTGCCGCGCCGGATTGAGGAGACTATTGACAAGCTCGAACAGGGAGATTTACGGATTCGCGTCCGTTCAGCCGAAGCAGAGCGCTTGCTCCGTCGCATGAGCAGCGTTCAAATGGGCACGAATTATACTTTGATGATGAGTGCTTTTACTTTGTCAGCAACCATTTTGTTTGTCAGCAATCAAATCTGGCCGGCTGTCGCGGTGGCTGTACTAGCTGCGGGTGCAGGGTTTGCTCTGCTGCGTTTGTTCAAGCGGATCGATCGTTTGGACAGGATGTCGTAATCAAGGCAACTTAAGAGAGGAAATTTCAGGCTTGAGATTTCTCGCCAGCCAAAAGTTGACCTGGAATGTTAAGTTTTGGCTGGCTGACAACAGATTTCTCAAATTTACACCGCGATGCTAGCTCGCGAAGCTAAAAACCCGGTTGCTTCCTCGATTTCTCGCCAGCCCAATGTCTGATTTTTTGTACAAATTTAGTTTTTTTGGCAGGCGCTGCTTAATTCAGCTTGATTTACGGAAATTTTAAGACGGGATTAGCATCAGACGATCTACAATATAAGATCAAGGAAGTGCAATTTTTCCCAAACTGGCATCGCGGGCTGCAGAAATTTTAAGTTTCGTTCGGGATTTAAGTTTTGGAAGAAAACATCGCACCAGTTAAATCAAGCTTTTAAGTTCGATGAGTCCATTCACCAATCTATGAAACGCTCTTTCGCAGGTAAGACAGACACAGGGCTAGTTCGTTCCGTAAATCAGGATTCGTACTACATAGACTCTGACGGGCGATTTTTCATAGTGGCCGACGGAATGGGAGGACACGCGGGAGGTCAAGAAGCCAGCCGGATTGCGACTGCGGCGATTCAATCTTATTTGATCGAACATTGGGAAGGGTCTGAGGATACTCCGCTGTTGTTGGAAAAGGCTTTTTTAATTGCAAATCAAGCAATTTTGACGGATCAGCTTGACCATCCCGAGCGTGCTGATATGGGTACTACGGCTGTGGTTCTCATCTTTAGGGATGAGGGCAGACCTTGGTGCGCTAATATCGGGGATTCTCGCTTGTACCGGCTGCACGGAGCTCGCTTGGAGCAGATTACTGAAGACCAGACTTGGGTGGCTCAGGCTGTCAAAAGAAAGGCTCTGACTGCCGACCAGGCTCGCAGTCATCCTTGGCGTCACGTTTTGGCCCAGTGTCTGGGCCGCGATGATTTGCGCGAGATAGATATTCTGCCGGTGGAGGTAAAGCCCGGGGATCGCTTGCTGCTGTGCAGTGACGGCTTGACTGAGGAACTTTCCGATCCGATGATTGCTTCGCCTCTGAAGTCGATTCGCGCCTGCGAGGGCGCTGCAACTGCTTTGATTGAAGCAGCTAAGGATAAAGGGGGACGCGACAATATTACTGTGGTGATCGTGACGCTCGACCTCAAATAATGCCCGATCGCCCGATCGCACTCCACTATCTAATATCTCAAATCTCAAATTTAAAATTGAATGACTCGCGTTATCGGTTTGATCAGCGGCACGTCAGTGGATGGCATTGATGCTGCTTTGGTAGATGTGGTCGGTTCCCAAACAGACTTGAAAGTGCAGTTAGTCGCCGGCAAGACTTTCCCTTATCCTGCTGATTTGCGATCGCAAATTCTCTCGGTTTGCAGCGGCGAGGCTTTGTCAATGGCTGAACTAGCCGAATTAGATGATGCCATTGCCCAAGAATTTGCCACTGCTGCCTTGACAATTCAAGCAGAATATGATAATGCCGAATTAATCGGCTCTCACGGTCAAACCGTCTACCACCGACCGCCCAACTTCGGGGAGAAAGAGATATCCGGTACGTTCATGGGGTACAGCTTGCAACTCGGCCGGGGCGCGCTAATTGCTCAACTCACAGGGATTACTACTGTGAGTAATTTTCGATCGGCAGACATTGCGGCAGGGGGTCAAGGAGCACCCTTAGTCCCCATAGTTGATGCCTGCCTGCTGGCAGAACCCAACCTCAGCCTCTGCATCCAAAATCTCGGGGGAATTGGCAATGTTACCTATCTTCCGGCCACGGGAAGGGCCCAAAACAAGGACGAATCCGAGATTTCCAATCTTGGAGATAACATCTTGGGCTGGGATACAGGGCCGGCAAATTCGCTGTTAGATTTGGCAGTGCAGCACTTCTCTGGCGGCACTAAAACTTGCGACTCAGGTGGAGCTTGGGCCGCTGGCGGCACTCCCTGTCAAGCTTTAGTCGAGGATTGGCTCAAGCAAGAGTTCTTTTGCCAAGCACCGCCGAAATCTACAGGGCGAGAGTTATTCGGTGTAGACTATTTTGACCGGTGTTTGGTCGAAGCCTCGGCTTACAACCTCAGTCCTGCTGATGTGCTGGCTACTCTGACAGAACTGACTGTTGCTTCGATCGTTCACAGTTACCAAACTTTTTTGCCGACTATGCCCGATCGAGTTTTACTGTGCGGGGGCGGCAGCCACAATCTCTACTTAAAACGCCGATTGCAAGCACAATTGCAGGGAGTGGAAGTGTTGACTACTTCTGAGGCAGGCTTGAGTGTAGATTTTAAAGAGGCGATCGCTTTCGCGGTTTTAGCCGACTGGCGGGTTCGGGGCATTCCCGGCAATCTGCCTCAAGTTACTGGTGCTTTCGCCCCGGTACTTTTAGGAGATATTAACTCTTGTTGGCACAGTTGGGCGTGATAGCATAGAGTCTGAGGGACAACGGCTGTGCGTTGTTGCACCAGCATTGTAGCCAGCAGGAAAAGCATAGGAACAGCACTGTGGCTCACACGTTTTTAATGGAATCTGGCCAATGGACGCTCGAAGGAAGTTGGATTGAGCGCAATGGCGTGCCAATTACGGTTAAAGGCAAAACTTTAGTGAGCTGGAACCGAACAGATTGGTTCAGTATGGTGACGAAGCTCGTGTTTCCTGGAGGCGATCGCGAAGAAATTATTTTGCAGTACCGAGGACACCTCAACAACGATGAACGCCAGTATACTTTTGTACTCCAACACAGCGAACTCGGCCGCGTCGAGGGCGAAGGTTGGATTGCTCCCCAGTCGATCGTCCAGCGTTACTGGGTACTCGGAGACGAACGCCAGCGGCGGACGGGTTTTGATACCCTTCACCGCGTTGATGACAACCGCTACTACCAATCTAG
>JAUBOH010000172.1:4722-12876 GCA_036700145.1 Microcoleus occultus BM001215366 | reverse complement strand
AAGGAAGAAGGAAGAAGGAAGAAGGAAGAAGGAAGAAGGAAGAAGGAAGAAGGAATATTTTTTCTATCTCCCCATCTCCCCATCTCCCTCTCTCCCTCTCTCCCTCTATCCCCATCTCCCCATCTCCCCATCTCCTTCTTAAATATTCTTCTACCGAGAAGGGAGGGATTGTGTGGGGCGATCGCCACTCGGCTGCCGGTCAATGCTATATTTTTCAGACATACACTAAATCTCTATTCCATTCACTCTAAAAATTGTTAGGTTTCAAGCAGAAAGCATAATGGGGAATACATTTGGGCATTTATTTCGGATATCGACATTTGGGGAATCTCACGGCGGCGGTGTCGGAGTAGTAATTGACGGTTGTCCTCCATTGGTGTCGATCGACGCATCGGAAATTCAAGCGGAACTCGACCGCCGCCGCCCCGGACAAAGCAAAATTACGACTCCTCGCAAAGAAGCAGATACTTGCGAAATTCTATCGGGGGTGTTTGAAGGCAAAACTTTGGGAACGCCGATCGCCATTTTAGTCCGAAATCAAGACACTCGCCCCCAAGATTACGGCGAAATGGCGACAACTTACCGCCCTTCCCACGCTGATGCTACCTATGATGCCAAATACGGAATTCGCAACTGGCAAGGCGGAGGTCGAAGTTCGGCAAGGGAAACTATAGGTAGAGTAGCAGCAGGGGCGATCGCTAAAAAAATTCTCAAACAATCCGCTGGCGTAGAAATAGTCGGCTACGTCAAACGCATTAAAGACTTAGAAGGGGTTGCCGACCCGGACACTGTTACCTTAGAACAAGTAGAAAGCAACATCGTCCGCTGTCCAGATGCCGAATGCGCCGAAAGAATGATTGAACTGATCGAAAAAGTTCGCGATAACGGAGATTCGATCGGCGGTGTAGTCGAATGCGTCGCCCGCAACGTACCCAAAGGCCTGGGAATGCCCGTATTCGACAAACTCGAAGCCGACTTGGCCAAAGCTATCATGTCCTTGCCCGCCAGTAAAGGCTTTGAAATTGGTTCGGGCTTTGGCGGGACACTGCTACTCGGCAGCGAACACAATGATGAATACTATACTGATGAACAGGGGGTAATTCGTACAGTCACGAATCGCTCCGGTGGAATTCAGGGTGGCATTGCTAACGGTGAAAATATCATTCTGCGGGCGGCTTTCAAGCCAACTGCGACAATTCGCTCGACCCAGCGTACAGTTACCCGAGAGGGTGAAGCAACGCTGCTGGCTGCCAAAGGAAGGCACGATCCTTGCGTTTTGCCGAGAGCTGTGCCAATGGTCGAGGCGATGGTAGCTTTAGTGTTGTGCGACCATCTGCTGCGCCATCACGGACAATGTGGAACCTTAAAGCCTGAATTTTAAAAATGGAAATCAGCTTGTCCTCAGTAGTGGCAACTCCCCTTGATGATTGCCCTCAACCCTCCGAAGCAATAAAAGGTATAGATGATTTTGTAGTACAGTTCTGGGGCGTGCGGGGCAGTGTTCCGACACCCGGACAGGAAACTGTTCGCTATGGCGGAAACACTTCTTGTTTGGAAATGCGAGTCGGTGGAAAACGCTTGATTTTTGACGGCGGAACTGGCTTGCGGATGCTGGGAGACCAGTTGGTGCAAGAAATGCCCCTGCAAGCTTATATGTTTTTTACTCACTATCACTGGGATCACATTCAAGGGTTCCCGCTGTTCGCCCCAGCTTTCATCCGCGGCAATAGCTTTGATATTTACGGGGCGATTCCGCCGGATGGAGATTGCCTCAAACGCCACTTCGTCGAACGGGTGTTGCACTCGAATTCGCCGATACCGCTGATGGGTTTGCAGGCAGATTTGAATTTCTACGAACTCAATCACAACCAGACGATGATGCTGGATGATATTGAGATTAGGACGGGTTCTTTGAATCACCCGAATACTGCTATGGGATATCGGGTGAGTTGGCAGGGCCGATCTGTTGTTTACTGTTCGGATACGGAACATTTTCCCGATCGACTAGATGAAAATGTTTACAATTTAGCCCTCGACGCTGATGTGCTGATTTACGATGCGATGTACACAGACGAGGAATATCACAACCCCAAATCTCCGAAGGTGGGTTGGGGACACTCGACTTGGCAGGAAGCCGTGAGAATGGCTAAGGAAGCCCGGGTGAAACGGGTGGTGATTTTTCACCACGATCCGGCTCATACTGACGATTTTCTCGATCGCATCGCCGAAGACGTGCAAATCGCTTTTCCGAAGGCTGTTATGGCCCGCGAGGGTCTTATTTTGCCGATCGGCTTCTGAAGATTGGCCGATGGGGTCGATCGCGCTAATAACTTTGTCACACGATCGTTTGATGTGGAGTGGGTCTCTGGGCCTGCTCCACAACTTTTTTGATTTGCTGCAAATCACGATACGTGCGTGGTATAATTCTTGGCTAGTAACTTTTTAGGAATAATATTTAAGGTTTTTTTCATTGTTTAAGCCGCTATTGTTTGAGAACATCGGGCAAAATTAGCAGTTTGTTATTCAGATCCCTCCTTCGATCGGATAAAATCTGCAAGCTTGAAATGCTTGGCTTTGTGTAACTGTGACGGCTTGAAATATGCCGCTGTACAAGCAGTATTAGCGTGCAGGCAACATCTGGAACAGAGCGAAGTGGCGCACCGCTTTCACCAAACTGAAAATTTAGTGCGACTTGCTCTCATGCGTTATCAAGTAACGACGCATCTGCCTGGTGCTTCCGCAAAACGCACAGCAAGAAGTAAAATAATCGGAGGATTGTCGCTCCCGCACGAGCTGAAAGTTTTAAGTGTCAACAAACACCCCGCGATCTCGGCAAGATTTCAATCTCGCACTCCTGAGCCGCAGGTGCCAGCAGACTTACTGAATCCCGAGCGGCTCCTTAATTCATAAAGAAAAAAATTGAGGTTATCGTTACGAGAAAACACAAGTACGATGCTTTTTTTGGAACATGAATATTGGCTCCAAAAGCCGATCTGAAAGCTTTTCTCTACAATGTGAGTGATTTTTCAGCAGTCAATTTCACTCTAAAGAAAGAAACGATCGCTCTTTGGTTTGGGAGTAGCTGCACGCAAAGCGAATGTTATGACTTGACTATCAAAATGGGAAATTTACGTTTTAAATCTTCAGCAAATCAATACAGATGGATTGCCCTAGGCAGTTTTGCTGTAATTATGGGTATTTCAGGGGCCCTTGCCTACCGCCTAGCTCCGCCCCCCGGATTCCTGGCTCAAGGCACTCTCACTTCTAATAGTCCGCCAGTCAAATTTTCGAGCACGGGGACGACAATTCTCAAGGAGGGAGAACAACTGACTCCCGATGTTCTGCTGGCAGATAATGTTGTCAAAGCAGTGGCAGATGCAGTTAAGCTCTCGCCTCAACAAGTTCGACAAAATGCTAGCGTCAAGATTTCTAAGCCTGAACAACCGCTAGAGATTGCTGTTGGGTATCGATCGCTCGATCGGGAACAAGCAGTCCAAACGGCGGATATGTTGATGAAGGGCATGGTTGAAAAAAGCCGCCTGATTAACAGATATCGGTGGCAATCAGTCAATCAGTCGCTCAACCAACGCTTGGCACAAGTCACTCAACGCTTGGCACAAGCTCAGCAAAAACTCGACCAATACGAAAGAGAGCGTGCTCGCCTGTTGCAGCAAATGAAGCTTGAGCAAGACTATTACAACAAAACTCAGCTTGCAATGGCGGATACGCAAGCGTCGGAAAAAGAAATGGTGAGCAGTTTTGCCGCCGCTACAGTGCCCCAAATTGTGGCGACGCCTACGAGCGATCCGACAGTGCCTCTGATTTTAGGAGTTGGGCTGCTGTTGGCGATTTTGGTCAGCCGCGGTTTGATTCCTTCGGTGGCGGATTGGCAGCACAAAACAGCTTTTGTGCGAGAAGAGAGCGATCGACTCCAAAGTGCTTTGTACCGACTGATCAAAGAAGGCAGGGGCGAAATCACTCTGGTGCGGTTTGCGATGGAGACGCGGCTGTCGCCGGAAGTCGCCCAGCGTTTTTTGAACGAACAAGCTGAAGTCTTTAATGCCAATTGCGAAATTAAGGACGACGGCAGCATCTTGTATCACTTTCACATTTAAAGGGCTGCTGCGACTCGGGCGATCCACAGAAAAATTTAGCCGATCGGGCTTAGACTGCTCGATCGGCTTTCTTTTTTGATAATTTGCTAAAAAATCTTTAATTTTTGTGTTCCGCTCGCTTAATATCAGTATAATCATAAAAAATCAGTAAATGTACGGTTGCTTTTTACCTGAGTTACCGGATAAGGGGCTACTTTATCGTTAAATATTTCTTAGGGGGGAGTCGCCTCCGTATAAATGCTGTAGTCTTGAGCAATAACTTGTTCAGGGATGTTAGATAGTTTCACATAAGAAACTGGATCGGGCAAGAGCCTGGAATTAAACTCCCAGCCTGAAAGCGTGCGTTTTCACATTCAACTTTTGCAATCACCTGTTGAGGCTAAACCATGATGTTTGGAATAATTTGTTCTTCTTTCGTAGTTTACTTTTTGCTAATGTCGATCGCCAATTACGGCGATACTGGAATGTAGACTATTTAAGGCACTCGCGCACTCTCTACACAAGGGTCGCAGGCAAAAAAAGCTGTGACGCAGGCGGTGGAGTTGTTGGGCCGGACGTGTCTGTCGTGTACGCGATCGAAAAAGAAAATGAATGGATGAAGGAGTCGTTAAGTACCGCTGTGATTGGCAAGAGGCAGACCCTGTAGCTGCCGAGAACATAGCGGATTTGATGGACTGGCGCGATCGGCTTCACTCTTGGGGACTGATTAGCGTCTATGAAAATGGTATCGGGTTTGGGAACGTCAGCGTCAGGCTCGGCAATTCTTGCCAGTTCGTGATTTCCGGCACCCAGACTGCACACTTGCGAGCTCTGGGGCCTGAATCATACTGTACTGTTACCGAATTTAACTTAGAACAAAATTTCCTCGGCTGCCGGGGCCCCGTACCAGCTTCGTCGGAGTCCTTAACTCATGCTGCTCTATACCTTCACAGAGATGATGTGGGCGCAATAATTCACGTCCATAACCCGAAACTATGGCAGCAACTGCTATTTAAGATTCCTACTACTAGAAAAGAAATACCTTACGGCACTCCCCAGATGGCCTTAGAAATGTTTAGACTTTTTGAGGAGGAGAATTTGGCCGATCGCAAAATTCTGGCGATGGCCGGTCACGAAGACGGAATTATCTGTTTTGGCAGCAATTTAGACGAAGCTGGCAAAGTGCTGTCGGCTGCGATTAATTAGATTGGATTTGAGCGCTCTGGCTCTCGAACGGTCGATCGATCGCCTCTGTTTGTTGCTAGGATCGAGCATCAAACTCTCGTAATATCGTTTCCGGTTGGATCGGAATGATACCGAGGACACGGCGAGTGCCTAAGTCCCTACAATTAATGGGTAGGCACTCGCCGTGTCCTCCGTTTAGATCATTCCGAAGAAGAGAGGATTTGATATAACAGCTCAAAAATTGCCAAGTGGCTCTTGCCTCTGCGGTAATGGAAAGATATTCTAAATAGCAGATATATACTATATTCAATCGTAAAAGCTGAGAGTCATTGTGAATCAAACTAAACTTGTAAGCTCAAAAGAACTGCAATCAGAGGTATCCCGTCTCACCGAAGAGCTGCAAATGCGCGACCAATTGGTGCAGCAGTTGTCTCAAGAACTTTTCAGGCTGGTCAAGGGAAATACGAGTTTTGTCCCCGCACCGGAAGTTTCCGATCGCCACCTTGCTCAAATGCAGGCGATGCGCGAACAACTGCAAGCTGTGGAAGAACAGGTGGGTTTTTATCAAGAACAAATCGCCGAGCGGGATACAGAGGTTTATCAACTGCGGCAGTCGGTGCAAGAATTGACCGATCGCTCTCGGATGCTGGAACAGGTGGTTCAAGAATTGCCTGGGGTTTACCGCCAGAAGTTTGCCGAGCGGATCGAGCCGATTAAGGAAAAGTTGGATCAGCTGCAAAAGGAAAACCGCCAGTTGCACACTGAACTCCAAAGCGTGACTTACCGTCTGGCGGTACGCAACCGCAAGGCTAAGGGGCTGGATCTGCCGAGCGTCGATCCTGATGACGATCGGGGTATTCAAATGCCGAGTTTTGGCAATGTCTAGGGTGTTGATTTTGGCGGGGGACGAGCCGGACTTGGCAACAAGTCTCTCTGCGGCGATCGCTCAATCTCATCCTTTAACTGAAGTCGATATCTGTAAGGTTTCTGAATTCAATTCTGGGGCGCTTGCGGATGATGGGGCGATCGTTTGTCCTTTGACGCTGGATCTGCCGTCGGATCTGGTTTTTCCAGGTCGGGATGTGTATGAATTTTGCCGGAATGTGTCGGCGGCGCGGGATCGAGTTGCTCAGGATTTGCAAGTACCCGTCGGGGACGGCAATTTTTGGCTACCTGTGGTGTTGACGGCAAAGGGGCCGCTGTATGCTGAGGCGATCGGTGGCAAACCCGATCGGTTGTCTGGCGAGTTGATTTACTCTCAACCGGTGCATTTGTCGGATGTTTGGCGACAGCAGTTATACGAGTTGGCTTACCGTTTGCTGGGTCTTTTAAATGCACCACCAGCGACTTATTTGATCCAGTTCGGGTTCGTAGGGGAAAGGATTTGTTTCGATCGACTTTGGCCTTTTCCAGCCGCACCTGCGATCGCTTCTATCTGCGTTCAAGTGCCGGATTTATTCCTCTGTCATTGGTGTTGCTTGACAAATAAGCCGATTTATGATATGCAAATTACTTCTTTATCTTTCTAGTGAAGTCCCTCGATCAAGCAATCAAAGCAGGAGTTTCAGCGAAGGTAATTTGCTCGAAATTATCAAAGATTTCAAAGAGTTGGTCGAGTTGAGTAATTTCAAAAATTAGCCTGACTGTGGCTGAAAGGTTGCAGATGACGAGGCGACATCCACGGTGGCGGGCGGCGTTGAGCCCGCCGACTAAGGCGCAGATCCCGGAACTGTCGATAAAATCTACGTCTCCCATGTCTATTACCCAGAGTTTGTGGCGATCGGGCAAAATTTCTGCTAACTGTTGTTGTAGGAGACTCCCTGCTTGCGAATCAAGGCAGTTGTGAGGCTGGAAGACGATGTGTTGGTTGAAGTTGGGATATGCCATAACTGTTACCCGCTTGATTGTTAAGTTTGAATAAGTAAATTTAGTTGCTGGGGGCGATCGGGAGAGTGTGATAGATTAAGTAGGATGAGTGGCTGGCGATCGAGCAGGATACAATCGCTACAATTCTTGATTGACTGATTATCTCAGTAAAGCTAATTTTTGCTGACGCGCGCGATCGCGATTGTGCTGTGTTCTTCATCACTGCGAAAGATTGCACTATTGGCTGAATCGAGCCAATATATAAAAGTATTCAACTTTGCAAAAGTTTACGAAGGCAGCATCCAATGTCTTTTGAGTTTTTATCGCTAGAGACTATTCAGCAATTTGCCCATGATTACGGTTATTGGGCAATATTTCTGGGAATTTTACTGGAAAATCTGGGAATTCCTCTCCCAGGTGAGACGATTACGATTGCTGGCGGGTTTTTGGCTGGTAGCGGGGAACTGAATTACTGGTTTGTGCTCGCAAGTGCGATCGGCGGTGCTACATTGGGAGGAAATTTCGGTTATGCGATCGGCAGATACGGCGGCTGGCCCCTGCTGCTGAAACTAGGAAAAATCTTCCGCTTTCGAGAAGAACAACTGTTTGACTTGAAAGAAAAGTTTAGCCAAAATGCAGCTAAAGCCGTATTTTTAGGCCGTTTCATCGCACTGCTGCGAATTTTTGCCAGCCCCCTAGCGGGAATAGCCGAAATGCCCTTTTGGAAATTTTCGCTGTTCAACATTTTGGGTGCTGCCAGTTGGGCATCTGTAATGGTAAGTCTATCCTACTTCTTAGGACAAGTTGTGTCTTTAGAAAAGTTGGTAGCTTGGGCTGCTCAATTTGCGGTATTTGCCTTACTATTAGCAGTTGCTTGGATTGCAATTCCTATTTGGTTGGAGTCGCGGACTGTGGACAAAACTAAATAGGGTGGGTAATTAGACTTTTACCAAAAAGTTTGTAGTAAGGACTTCAGTCCTCAAAAAATCAAGTTTGTAGTAAGGACTTC
>JAUBOH010000172.1:0-4622 GCA_036700145.1 Microcoleus occultus BM001215366 | reverse complement strand
CAAAAAATCAAGTTTGTAGTAAGGACTTCAGTCCTCAAAAAATCAAGTTTGTAGTGAGGACTTCAGTCCTCAAAAAATCAAGTTTGTAGTGAGGACTTCAGTCCTTACCAGCGAAACTATACGACACTAATAAGGACTAAAGTCCTTACTACAAACCACTTTTATTCGTGCTAATTCACGCCTGCATCGCAAATCGCATAAATCAGGGATTTAATATGGGATACACTACAAAATTTGACGGCACATTTCATTTAAACAAACGGTTATCAGACAGCGAAGCTATTTACTTATTAGAGTTTTCTCGGACGAGGCGGATGAAGCGAAATCGTGAAATTTTGCAAGATGTTCCCGATGCGGCGAGAACAGCCGTGGGTTTGCCGCTGGGCGAAGAAGGCTGCTATTTTGTCAACGAAAGCTGGGATGAAGAGTCGGAATTGTCGATCGTAAATTACAACCGCCCGCCGAAGACTCAGCCCGGTTTGTGGTGTCAGTGGATTCCGACTGCTGACGGCGGGGGGATTCAGTGGAGTGGCATGGAAAAGTTTTATGATTATGTCGAATGGTTGCAGTATCTGATCGACAATTTTCTTAAACCTTGGGGTTATGTATTGAGAGGCGAGGTTAATTGGCAAGGGGAAAGAGAGGAGGATGCGGGTATGATTTGGGTTGAGAATAATGCGATCGTTTCGCCCGAGGATGCACAGGAATTGTTGAGGTATGCGGTGTCGCCTGTATCCGTGCCAAAGGTAGTTTGGGATTGTTTCAATACAATGAAAGCGATCGGATTTGACCTAACAGATGAGGTAATTGATAAAGCTGTGGAGTTAGGAAACGGGGAAGCAGCACTGTGGATCAAGGCTAATTATGACAAGTATTTTGATGGTATGGAGCGGGGTTTTGAGTTTGAAGGAGAGGTAATTGAATCCACAGATGAGGATTTGTGAGCGGTAGTTTCGATTTGACTTACGCATAGGGCGAGCACGGGGGCATCGCCCCTACAGAAACCGGGTTTTTTACGAAATACTTCGTTGTAGGACGCAGATTCGGGAAAAAACCCGGTTATGAAGGTGGGAGTGCGTAATGCCTGTTGATACTAAGTCGATCGCGGATATGCTATTGATTTTGAGGCAAGTTTCACCGCAGCACGTCTGAATAACCAGAAGGACATTGTAGGTCTGGAGAATTAGTAGATATCGGTGTTCCTGGAAGATCTTTTGATGGTTGATTGCTTTCGCAAAGTCTAGATTGTGTAGATGTAGATTCGTCATTAGGGCTTTTAATTAAAGAAACTATACCCGTATAGTTTTTTAGTCCATCTATTTTGGCTAAAGCCATTGATTGAGCAAAACGCTTATCGTTGCTCAAAACAATGCTATATGAGTAATTTTCTGTTTCTGACTTGATACCTATTCCCAATTTTTGTAGGGTAGATGAAAAAGTGGCATACTCAGCGTAAAAAGCTTGTTGGGCTCTGTTCATTGAACTAACATACTGTTTCGCTTCTGTCTGTCTCGCCTTGTTTTGTTGATTTTGGAGATTAACTACTTGAACATTAGCGGGAAGTGTCGTTTGCTCAGATATTTTCTGAAAAGTTTTTACATTGGAACTAAAAGAGGTCGGTCGAGATTCTCCAATATTATCTAATTCTAAACGCAACTTACCATCCGCTGTGAAATCAAAAATTGTCCTCGTGGTAATTTTACCTCCTACTAATATATTCAGGTCTTTTTGTTGAGGATTTATGTGAGTCTGATACTCCATTTCGGTAGCTAAAGTCGGTGTCTCCAAAATAAATAACTTCCCTTCCTGCGTAAAGATTAATGTTACAGACTGAGCAGAAATTTGCCCTTGCCATTGACCTATCAATTGTTTGGCAACATTATTATCAGGATTTGCATTAGCTACAGAAGTTGAAGTTGAGGTTGAATTTGAAGAAGTTTTAGGATTCAGTAGATTATATAATCCAAAGCCAGCTAAGCCTAACACTAATGTTGAGCCAGCACCAATTATAGCCCATTTCCAAGGCGCAAGATTAGAGTTGTTTTGAGGATTCGTCATAATGATTATTTTATGATAGCTAGAACATAAACTGCCGATTCAAGAGAAATTTAAGAATTAACTAAGGAGCAGACATAGTAAGGATGTAATCTGTTTCTCTAAGTTTTGACCGTACAAGAACAATGTAATTACCTACTCTTAAATTGGTTTTAATTATTCCTGGCTTTGAGTTAAAAGCAGATGTATTTTCAAGTTGATATTGAATTACTCCTGTTCCATTTCTATCTGAATACAAAACCATTTCTACTTCGCTATTAACGCCACCTAAAGACAGACTAATGCTCGAAGGATTTGCCAGTTGAAAACTGTAAAATTTCTGTCTGTGTTTTAAATTAATACTCCCGTTTTTAGGAATCGTTTTCTCCTCTAAATAACCAACATTTTCTATTTGACTTGTATTGTTAATTATTTGCAGTGAATATGGGGTCTCTCTAGCTTTCATTTTTACAACAAGAATGTAGCTTCCCACACCCAATTCTTTTTCAATTACTCCTGTTTTTGACTTAATAGCAGATATATTTTCAAGTTGATATTGAATTACTCCTGTACCATCTCTATCTGAATATAGAAACATTTCTACTTCGCTATTCACGTCATCTAAAAATAGGCTGATATTACTGGGATTATCTATCTTGAAACGGTAACGATTCTCTAAATTATTAGAGCTAACATTACCAGCGAAGGGGCAAGAATGCTCCAAAGAACCAAGGTTTACGGTACTGCCATTTTGCTCTACTGTGCAGGGCTTTTCGTCAGCAGATAGTTTTACTGGAGATGGCGATGGCGAAACTGGCCCTGGAGTCTCCGGCGCTGGAGAAGGAGTGGATGTCGGTGATGAAAAAGGAATAGGCTCTGGTTTAACAGGCTCAGATGAAGGGGGAAATTTAGGAGGGAAAGGTGGGGCCGGAGTCACAACTTTAGTATCTTCACCACCACATTTCAGAAAGCCAACGTCAACACCTTTCAAATTACATAGTAATTTATTTCCTAAAAATACGTCTACTGCTGTTAAAATTATTGGTAAGGCTACGACAATACCCCCTAATATTACTGGCAAAGGTATGCCACTACCACCACTACCGCTACCACCAGATGACATTAATAATTTCCTCTTCTACTAATAATTGTTGTTCAGTCACATTGCTTTCTAATAACTAGCCTGATGTTATTGAGAACGACATCAAGCTAGTAGCGTTATTTTTTGCCTAGTTCCACCTAATCATCTTTTATATTGAGATCCTTAACGAAGAAGCTATCGAATAGATTATTGCCAAAAACCAATCCTGTTAATGCCCAACTTCCATCCGTATAGCGCGAGAATGTAGCTTCCCCAGGCCCCGAATAATTTTTGTCCGTTATTGTACCAAGAATGTTTGTTTTGACGATTAAATTTGATGCCTTTAGTGTAGCTACAGCAGTATTATCTGGATTTTCGCGAACTCCTGCTATCTCAATTGTTCCACTTCTGGAAGCTTTCCACTTATTAACCATTTTTTCTGCTTTACTTGCAGACAGGGATTTATCTTGTTTAATCAAGTCACAGCCAGTAGTTAAAGTAGACAATACTCCTACACTACCAATGTAAGATAAGGTAATTAAACTGAATGTTAGCAATTTTTTACTTAACATGAAGCTTCCTGTTAATTAATTATCAGCAATATTTGACCGAGGCTGGGATATTCTATGAGACTCCAACACAAACACTGTTTCTGTTGATTACATTCCATATTATCAAATCCACATCTGTCTTAAGACTCAAAAAAGTAATATAAAAGTATTTTAAAAGTAGTATAAAAGTAATAACCAAGTCTAGAGACCAAGTGGTGGGACTGTTGCGCTACAATATGGTATGAGGTAGAAATTTTAGGTATAAGGGGACTTTAACACATGACCGTTGACGAAGCCATCACGATCGCAGAAACAGCCCTTAACTACGATCGCCTCAACAAAGTTCAAGAAATAGTGTTTCGTCAATCCTGGGAAGGGCAGTCTTATATGCAAATTGCTAAAAGCGCAGGCTATGAATATGATTATATCAAAGATGCTGGTGCTAAACTATGGAAACTACTTTCAAAAGCACTAGAAGAAAAAGTCAAAAAAGATAATCTCAAGTCAGTATTGAAACGATATTTAGGACGAGGTAAAGTAAATCTACAGCGAAATCTGACGATCGAAGTTAATCTCAGCGGTGCAAATCTCAGTGGTGCAAACTTAAGTGGGGCTAGATTATTCGCAAACTTGAATGAAGCTGATTATGGTCAAGCTGATTTAGATAAAACTATAAATCCTGATAATAAAACTGAATTATCGGACTCTGAAAACGAAATTAACTGGAACGGTTTTTGCTTTCACTGCGACGCACAAGTGAAAATTGCCGAAATGCTCGATCGCACTTCCACTCTCTTCATCCCCAACTCCCAACTCCGACTCGCAACACCGGAAGGTAGACAGAATTTAGAAGCTGACTTTCTGATCTTCAACCAAAACAAGTTAGGAATGCTGAAAATTGACAGCGAATCATCCCATCAAAACGCAACAGAAGATGAAATGTGCGGGCTTTCGAT
>JAUBOH010000171.1:0-12911 GCA_036700145.1 Microcoleus occultus BM001215366 | reverse complement strand
CGGCAGTGCCGTTTCCCTACGTCAGATTAATTGTAGTAGGGACACGGCACTGCCGTGTCCTGATTTCTCAAGATGCCGTTTCCCTACGATTAATTACGGTAGGGACACGGCACTGCCGTGTCCTGATTTCGGGTAATATTAATTCCGATGGAACCGGAATTGATATCAGATACTACCGGATTTGAGATCAGTTAAATCAATGTATCCCAGACTACTATCTTTTGGTGTCATAAATTTGCTATGAATAGCAAAACTAAACACTAACGGAGCAAAACCTGTGGGCAAGTTTGATAAAATGTTCAATTCTGAAGACAAATCCGAAGCAACCTTGACTTTAGAGGAATCCGTAGCAGCGGTAGCACTTGTCGCAGCCGAAGCAAATTCCCCTGACACGGATGCTGACATCTTAGAAAGCATACTTTGGGAATCAGAAATATTTGCTGAATACTCGGAAGATGATATGTCAGCAATGTTTCAAAAACTCGCCGGTATTATCGCCAAAGACGGTTTAGGAGCATTGTTTAATACTGCTTGGGAATCAATACCAGATGAGTTAGTGTTGGATACTTTTGCAATAACCACAGCAATGTTTGTCGCCGATGGCGAAATATCTGACAAGCACAAGGATTTTCTTCAGGAATTCCAGCAAGCATTGGGTGTGGAAGACGAGGAAGCTGCGGAAATTATCGAGGATGTAATTGCTGCTTACTCGGAAGTAGAGGGCGAAGAGTCTGATTTAGATGAGGAATTGTACGTATCTCCTGAAGGCAATTTTAGCGTTCCTATTCCAGTTGACGAGCAACGAGGCGGTAAAATTGATGAGCAAGAAGGCTCTGTCGCATTTTCTGACGACTTTGGCGTTTTGCTGAAAATTGATTATTTCCCGATTGCTGGTGAAGTGGAAGAAACAATCGAGTCGGTTGGCGAGGAAGCTTATCTCAAGTCTTTTCTGGACAATTTTATTTCTCCGGCAATTCTTAATAATCTTGCCAACTCTAAGTTACTCCACGCCGAATATTTAGAAGATGAGGAAGCTTATTTCTCGGTTTTCGATTTGCCTGCGGGTGCAACTCTGGGCGTGGAAGAAAATGATGGCCCTCTGACTCGAATGGATGCCTACCGGGGACTTATGGCTTTTATCGCTGACGATTTTTGCTATACGGTAAGCTGTCAGCGAATTTATCAGGAGGGTAATGAATTGGGTTCTCTTGAGTTGGAAGTTGAGGGACTTATGAACAATATTTTCGCGTTTATTGAGACGATCGAATTCTCGGCAGTCGCATAAACAAAACTTATTTAGGGGAGCTAAAAACCCGGTTTCTTTGTAGATGTCTCGCTGCTAAACCTGATATTTTAAGATAAACCGGGTTTTTTTTGCCCAGCATCCTCAGAATATGACATTGTGTCCGGTCGATCGACCAAAGTAAAATTGGTTTGTAGTCAGGAATGCCAGTCCTTAGATTTTTATGCGGACTGAAGTCCTCACTACAAACGGGAGAGCGGTTATTTTAGAGGAAAATAGTGCGATCGAGAACCAGCTCAAAAACCAGTTCTCGATCGCACTTCCAGAGTTAGTCAACCACAGTCGAGAAACAGCAGCAATTAACCGCCATTTTCGACTAATTAGTAGTCTGAGCTTCCACCAATCTTTGCTTGAGTTCTTCCAGAGCGCTCGCCCAGCGCGGATCTGGCTGCACTGAGCCGGAATCGGCGTTTGGTACTGTTGTTGTTGACTGATTGCGGCGGGACTTGTTGTTGTCACCCCGACGGCGATTGCTTTTGCTGGAACCTCCTCCACCTTGGGTAGGGGGAGCCGAGCGCTGCTGTTGGGGCACAGGTGCTGGTACTGACGGCGACGCCGACGCCGACGCGGACACCAACTGCGGTGACGGCGTTGACGACTGCTGCTGCTGATCTTCTTCGCCCTTCTCAGATTTACCCTTAGAACGGGGAAGTGCTTTCTCTATTTTCAGCGGGTTTTCTTTGAACATCAAGCCGTTGTATTTTTCAATAACTTGATCGGCTTGTTCGTCGGTTAGCACAGTCACAAAACCGAATCCTCTGCATTTACCAGTTTTGCGGTCTGTAATTACCTTTGTGGTAACAGATTCGCCCTCCGGTGCAAAAACTTCTTGCAATTCTAGGCGATCGAGTTCCTTCGGTAGATTGCCAACATAAAGACGAATAGACATGAAAAATTCCTCCAGACTTGGATTTTAATTAATTTGCTCGAACAGAATCACCTGAAGTCAACTGATTGTTGACCGCAGGCAAACACCGCATTACCGGAGAATTTGCGCATTCCTCCCACCAACCTTGACAGATCCCCCCATCTTTTAGAACAAAAAGATGATTTACTCTGATAAGGCCGGAAATTAACCGCCGATGCAGAGAGCTTTTAAATCTCAGGTTGTTGTGTAAACTTTTAGTCATCACTCAAATGTTTAGGCTATTGGCTGTTCTGTATTACTTGCTTCCGGTTTTGATTCAGAATGTTTATAGCCAGCGCCGTGTAGAAATTTATGTCCAAGGATGTCAATTGCGAGCGATCGGAATGCCAGTATTCAGTTTAATACAGTGATGGATAAAATAGCTAACATTTTTTCAGCCACTAATCTTACCTCACTCCCAATCTCGCTCCTAATGCTGAGAACTACTCACTTACCCGGTATCCCTTAAATAGGGCACCGCAGCGTCCGACCGTTCTTTAAAGGTATCACAGCCTTGGTAGCAGAGCTAGTTATTTAGGAAGATTTCAGTCTGAATTTAACGAAAACCACATCTGAATCACTTTTGAGAATTCATCCCGCACTGCGAATTTTCCTGTCGAAAAAAAACAGCCGACAACCGGCTGACTGAACTTTGCTGTGTTGGGAGGTTGACAATTTTTACGCAATGCCTTAGCGATTTTAGCTTGCTGAAGTTATTGCGCTATTTGGTTCAATCCAATTTATATAAATAAATGTAACAGGATGTCGGCAAAAAAGCAACTTTTCTTTACGAAGGGTAGTCAGTTGACCTGTGACAGTTGACAGTTGACCGATCGCCTATGGGCCATTTCACTCAACACTCTTCTCCGGCTGGGGGTTGTCCGTCACAGTACCTGGATATCTCAAATCCAAAATCCAAAATCGTCTCACCTTGCGCCCTGAATAATGATGTATGCACCCCAAACAGCAGCAGCAAAAGCCAAAACCGCAGACCAAATCGGATGTCCGCTGTCACTGACTCTCCCTGCTTGAGTGCCCAGACTTTCGAGGTCGATCGCCACAGTAGCACCCCGGCGCAGCCAACCAACCGCCACCACAGACTTGCCGATCGCATCGCTGGGGCGAGTAAGTTGCGGCCACAAACAGCCGATCGGCCCAAACCTCGAAACATAGTGCAACCTCACCAAACCCGTCGCCGTTTGCAAAATCAAATCCTGTCCCAGCCAATTAGCAATACCAGACCTACCCAAAAGTTGCCCGGAAAGCCGCACCGGTTGAGCATCAAGCGGCAAACTCTCGGGATTTGACAAAATTTCCGGCAAACTCGGCTGTGCGGTTTCTCGCGGTGTAATGTCCGGGAAAAAATAATTGATCCGGATCAAAGTACCGAGACAAAATCCGATCGGCAAACAGCCCCAAAGAATCGATCGATCGCCCCAAAGCCAATCCAACTGCCAAAAACTCGTCCTCGAAAAAATCCAGCCAATCAGCCAAAGCACCCCGACTATCCCCAAACTCATCGGAATCCCAAAAAACGGCGCACCCTGTAAAAATAATTTTGAGTCTTTAAATTCGAGCATTGACTTAAACAGAGACAATTTTCCTTGACTGGGTTGTTCCGGCACTCCCGCGTTTGCCAAATCCAACTCAGCATCCAGTTGCCAAAATTGAGCGTAGAGTGCCAAAAGCTTCAAACGCTCTCCCAGCAAAGGATGCGCGCTGTTAATTATCAACCAATTGCGTTCGGGATTGCTGACATCCCACAGCAAAATCTGTTCCAGCGGCGCGTGTAATGCAGCAGAACCGAGGGTTACAGCTTGTCCGACGCCTACAGGTAACAATAGATCGAAACTTTCCAGGAAAAAGCTAGTTTGTTTTTCTCGATCGATATTAGCAGCAATGCCGAGCGCAATTTTAGCCAGCGCCCGCGTCAAACCGTTAGGATTGCCGGTAATTTCCGCAGCAGTGCGATCGCTAAAATACACCCGGCGGCGCGACAGCCAAAACATCGGCCAGCGCAACAACTTATAAATCCCGTAACTAATAGCAGAAATTGCAGCCGCCAAAAATTTTACAGTCGATCGCAAAAACTCGATCGTCATTAAATCGCACAACCGCTCGCCCCAGTGCGCCGCCTGCCAATATATAAGGTAAGGAATCTGCATTACCAGCAGCGCCAGCGACATCGGCGCAAAATCCCAGTGAGAGATGTGGGCCAACTCCCGCGCGAAAACAGCAGCAATTTCATCATCCGTCAACTGTTCCAACAGCCCCCGACTGACAGCAATCCGAGCAAAACGGGGCAAACAGCCGTAACTGAAAGCTACAGGAACATCGATCGGCAAAAGTTTCAGCATCGGCACCGCTATATTTTGCTTGGTACAAAAACTTCGCAGTACGCGGCTAGCTTCCTTGCTGTGCTTCGATAAAACCGACGCGCGCAGGGTTTCGATGCCGCAAAACAGTTTCAGCAGCGCGTCTGTCAGCCAGGGAGACGAGGCCAAAAGCAATCCGAACACAAACTGCACAAACCAAGTCGGATCGCGGTAAAAAAGCTGAATCGGCGCGAAAATAGGCAGTCTAGTGAATATGTAAAGCTGAACCAACAGAGAATTAGTGTTTGTCAGCAGGAATTGCAGCACAAACCGGGCGAGGAAAAATAGGCCGATCGCACTTGCAGCGGCTTCGATCCGAAAACCGAGCAATTTCAGCGGTTTTAGCGGGCGCGGGGTTTTCGCGGCGCGCCCCGCTTCGCGCCAAGTCAGTTGGTAATTATCCGGGCTGGCGAATCCGGGGATATCTGTTGGGGAACCGGAACTATTTTCGCCGCTATTTTCTCGATCGGGCGCGGTTTCTGTAGGGGCGGTGCCCCCGTGCCCGCCCTCTAGTGTTGGGTGAATCGGCGGTTTGGGGGGTGGAGGTGGCGGTGAAATATCTGTAGATTTGGTGTTTGCTGGCGCGGCAGTCGGCTCTAAGGGTGAAAATCCGGTTTTTTTGTCTGCGGTTTGTAGATCGCCCTCAAGCGTTTTATGAGCCGATTCCGTTTTTGAATCAAAGGCGACAAAGCCGGTTTCCGGTGTAGTTTCCGGCGGTTTTGGGGGGGTTAATTCTTTTGTTAATTCGCTTAAAGCGCGATCGGCCCAAGTTTTGATTTGAGGGTTGGGGTTTTGGGCGAGGGAAGTGCACAGGGCGATCGCCTTTTTGACATTGCCGGTTGCTTTGTACGCAGCCACCAACCGCATCTGCGCGCGGATTCCCGACGGCTGATTTGCGGCGGATTCAGCAGCGGATTCTAAAAGGGCGATCGCGGTGGGGTAATCCTGCTGTTTCAAAGCTGCTAGCCCAGCCTCTAGAGACTGTTTTGCAGATGAATCCGCCGGATTTGGATTAGTGGGAGGTGCCATGACTGTGCTTTCGCTAGCGTCCTTTCTAAGATAGCTTGGCTGGTCGATCGATTACAGTTTTAACTCACATCTTGTACCATTGTCAGCAACAGGCAAGATGCCTGTTGCACAAAAGATAAATTTTCTTGTGGAACAGGCATCTTGCCTGTTCGCAAAAGCTGATTGAGAATGGTACAATATCTCAGTTTTAACAAATGCCCTAAATGCGATTGCCCATAATTGATATCTAGACCCAATTTCAATCACCAATTGATATAATAAAAACACTCCTCACCCGCACATTTATGCCGATCGAAGACGAAGATTTTGAAAGCGAATATATTGCGGACGATCGCAAACTGCAACTCTTCACAGACAGACACGAATTTACCCGCCGATTTGCCTTTTATTTAAACGAAGACCCGCCCCGCGAACAAATTTTGTATTTTTTCGGCGATGGAGGCAACGGCAAGTCATTGCTGCTAAAACACTTGCAGGTTAACTGCTGCAAAAGATTTCCCCCGGAAGTCTGGCAAAGATTGCGCCAAATTCCCGAAGCAAACGTCGCCGAAGTTGCCGAATTCGTCCGCAATGCAGCACCGAAAACCTATACTCCCATACCCTCCGTCACCCACGATTTCGGATTGATATCGATTAAAGAAGATAAACCGCAAGATAGATTTTACGGCTTGCTGATGCTGCGGCGAAATGTTGCAGCAGAAACCAAAAAATATAAATTTAAATTTCCAAATTACGATTTTGCTTGCTTTTGGTATTTGCTGAACAAAGGCGAGTCAAACGCAACTCTCAACCAACTTTTCCCCGATGATGTCATAGAATTGCTGACACCTGTAGTTGAAACTTTTGCCGAGTTTCCGGTGGTGGCGCAAGCTGTGGCGGTGCTGAAAGGGATAGATAAATTGGGCGGGATTAAGCGGGCGATGAAATTAATTCAAAATCGCCTCGGTGTCAGCGACGAAAAGGCGGATGAAATTCGGCGCAAAGATATTGATACTGAATTAATCGACTGTTTGCCGAAATTGTTTGCCGGGGATTTGAATGCGGCAATGAGTGGCAAAAACAAACCAGAACGCCTCGTGATGCTGTTCGATACTCACGAGAAAATGTGGGATGAAAAACGCAATTCTCAGGGCGCAACTTTTTGGTATCAAGATGAGTGGTTTCGGCGGTTGCTGAGGGCGCTAGATTACAAATTAGGGATTGTAGTTGTGGTGGCGGGGCGAGATTGTCCGGTGACGCAACTGCGCTGGCCGAATGCGCCGAGGTTTCCGATTCCCGAAGATTATATAGATGCACAATTGGTGTGGCATTTGTCGCCGGATGATGCTAGGGATTACTTGCACAAAGTGGAGATTGATAAGGCTGATTTGGCAGATGCTGTTATTAGATATGCCAGCGTCAATCCCGACGATCGTTGGGAGAATTTGCAGGTACATCCGTTTTATTTAGGTTTGTGCGCGGATGTGGTGCTGGCAGAAAGAAGGCGGGGAATTGAGTTGCTGTCGTCGGATTTTGCGCGGATTCCGAAGTTGGAAAACAAGACTGCGGAGTTAACGGATCGGTTGCTGATGTATGTGGATCGCGAAGTGCGATCGGCGGTGCATTCGCTGAGTGCTTGTCGCGCTTTTGATGAGGATTTGTATGTGAAATTGGGAGCGGGTTGTCACTTCCAAGCAAGCAGTGCAAATTTTGAGATGTTGACGGGTTTTTCCTTTGTGTGGAAAGCCCAAAAGCGGGGGGATAATTGGTATCGGATTCATGATTTATTGCGGCGTTTGGATGGCGATCGGGATAATCCGAAAACTCGCAGGGCGCATGAGGTTTTAGAGGGGTATTATCGGGAAGTGGGGGATGCGGCTGAGGCAATTTTTCATGCTAATCGCTTGGATTGGGAGCGGGGTGTGAAGGAATGGGTAGAGGTGTTTAATGAAGCTTTGAACAAGAGTCGCTATGGGGAATGCAAGTCGCTGCTAGGAGTTAGAGATGACTTGTGGATTAAGAGTGATTATTCGCTGGGACTGATTTCACGAGCTGAAGGATTTTACTATACTGTATTAGCTCGATCTGCAGAAGGAAAACAAGAGTATTTAGAGGCAGTTGCAGCTTACGATCGCGCACTCATCCTAACTCCTGACGATCCAAATACGCTCCGCAGCAAAGGGTTTGCGCTGCTAAGTCTGGGTCAGTTACAGAAAGGTCTAGGAGAATTTGAGGCTGCAAAACAGTCTTTATCAGATGCGCTCGCTACCTGTAATTCAGCTTTACTTATTTCACCGGATTATATCAGTGTTTTCAACACCAAAGGGCTGGTGCTGAACTCTCTGGGTGGTGTGCAGGCAAGCCTAAGAGAATTTGAAGCTGCAAAACAATTTTACTCAGAGGCGATCGCAGTCTTGAATTCTGTTTTACTTATTGCACCGAATCAGAATCATTTTCTCAACACTAAAGGGAATGTGTTGGGAAGTCTGGGTGATTTGCAAGTCAAGCTAAGTGAATTTGAGGCTGCTAAACTTTCTTACTTTGATGCGATCGCTGCCTATAATTCTGCTTTACTTATTGAACCGGATTCTATCGGTGATCTCAACAATAAAGGGAATGTGCTGCGAGGTCTGGCTGCTTTGCAAGTAAAGCTAAGTGAATTTGAGGCTGCAAAACAGTTTTACTTTGATGCGATCGCAGCCTATAATTCTGCTTTACAAATTTCACCGGATGATATCGGTGTTCTCAACAACAAAGGGATTGTGCTCGGATATCTGGGTGATTTGCAAGAAAAGCTAAGTGAATTTGAGGCAGCAAAACAGTATTACTTTGATGCGATCGCAGCCTATAATTCTGCTTTACTTATTGCACCGGATGATATCGGTGTTCTCAACAACAAAGGGAATGCGCTGCGAAATCTGGGTGATTTACAAGAAAAATTATCTGAGAGACAGGAAGCACTCAAGAATTGGCAAGAGGCGCTGGAAATGTTTAATCGATATTTAGCCATTGCTCCTAATCAAGAGAGCCCTCGCAATAGGCGCGATGCGCTGCAAGAATATCTCGATAATTTGGATGAAGATACTGTCAGCAGTTAGCTCGATAAGAAGGAGTAAAGACGCGGCATTCATTCCTGCCTTAAACCGACAGTCCGCCAGGGAATGAATTCCCTGGCTAATAGCGAAAGTCCTCTGAAGAGGACTAATGAATTCTTCAGTCCTCTTCAGAGGACTTTCGCTTTGAGGCGGGGGTTTCAACCCCTGCCGGATTCAGGATTTACGCACTTCGACCAAAGAAACCGGGTTTTTGCCCGAATCTACGAATCACAACCACGAATTATCGAAAAAACCCGGTTTCTAGCCCCATGCGTAAGCCCTAAGACTTGATACCTGACGGCGCATATGTCTTGCTCTTCTCCGATTCCAGGTATTGCTTGTAAGCCACCTCATCGCCACCAAAAGAATCAATCGATACTTGTCGTTTCGGCATCGATTTCAAAGGAGCATCGATCGGGCTATACCGACAGTAACACATCACAATTACGTCATACTCGCTCATCGGAGTTGGAATATCAGGCGTGTATGTTTGCACCCGCACAACTTCCCAATCACTCACCCGATAATGAGTATTGTGTGCGTGTTCTTTTGGATCGTGTTCTGACTCCACCCGCACAAATTCTACAGGGCGATATCCCGGTTCAGGAATCGGTTCCTGAGAAGAATCCCAGTTTTCTGCAATAATAAAAGTTAGAGCTTGGCTGTGTTGGAGTTTTCTCTGTCTCCAGCCTTCATCTTCACCTGACTCAGCTTGAAAAACAATGTATTTTTGCATCACTCTTCCTCCTTTTCTTCGAGATAGTTGGGAAATTCTGTTTTACCTTTGAACACGCAATCAACTTCAAAAATGTACTTATTTTCGATTTCCTCAATGTCGATCAGTTTCCAGCCATACTTCTTTTGCATCTCCCGGCATTTCTGCGGGTTGGTGGCGCTGTGTCGCGAGATATCCCTCTCTGAATCGTAGCGCAGCCACCTATTTGGATCATTATTTGTCATTATTGATATAGCTCCTGTGTTGGCTCTACAACATTGGAGAAGTCGTCTTGACCCGGTGTTTGCCGCACTGCGTCAAGGCGCATCTTTAAAGTTGATTTATTTTATGATAATACCAAATCATGCTTTAATACCCTCTTTATTCCAAGTCTTTGACTATTGATGTATGCACTTCGACTTCAAGAAACCGGGTTTTTGGCCGAATCTACGCATCACAACGAAGTATCCAAAGGAAAAACCCGGTTTCTGACTATCTATGCGTCAGCCCTGAAAAGGATTTAACCTAACCCGGAATCAACCAATTATCCCCCTCAATCCTCGCTCTTTTCCAAACCGGAAACCACAGGCGCGATCGCATTTAACTTCAACACAGGATGTTCCCCTTCCACCTGACGGCAATTCCAGTCATTCCTAAACAGCAAAACCGGCCTTCCCCAACTATCCTTCACCGTCACCGTATTAAACAGCCGCCCCACTTTTGCCAACGCATCCCAACCGCCGTCAACCCAACGAGCTACACTGTAAGGCAACATATCGATCGTAGTTTCGACATTATATTCCGACTGCATTCTGAACTGCACCACCTCAAATTGCAGTTGCCCGACAGCCGCCAAAATCGGCTCGCGTTTCGACTCATCAACCGAATACATAATTTGCACTGCGCCTTCTTCCTGCAACTCCGAAACGCCCTTGCGGAACTGCTTAAACTTAGAAGGATTGGGATTTCTCAAAAAAGCAAAAAGTTCGGGAGAAAAACAGGGAATCCCTTCATATTCCAGTTTTTGGCCGGTGTAAATCGTATCCCCGATCGCAAACACCCCCGGATTATTCAAACCGATCACGTCGCCCGGATACGCAACCTCGATCGACTCCCGATCCTGAGCAAATAACTTTTGAGGCCTTGACAAACGCACCGTTTTACCAGTCCGAGCGTGAGTCACGTTCATGTCCTTTTCAAACTTGCCCGTACAAACCCGAATAAACGCCACGCGATCGCGGTGTCTCGGGTCCATATTCGCTTGCAATTTAAACACAAACCCGGTAAAATCTTCATAGGTTGGCGGTAATTCTCCGGCGCTGCTCTTGCGGGCGATCGGCTTCATCGCGTAATCTAAAAACGCATCTAAAAACAGTTCAACCCCAAAATTGCTCATCGCACTACCAAAGAAAACCGGAGTCATTTTTCCCGCCCGAACCAAGTCTAAATCCAGTTCAGTTCCCAACTCATCCAGCAGTTCCAACTCTTCTTTGAGCTGATAGTAAAGGTCTTGTTCCAACAAATCTTCAATGCGCGGATCGCCCAATTCGATGACGGTATCAACAGCAGCGCGAGAACCGTGTTTAGTCCGCTCGAACAAGTGAATCTTGCGCCCTCTGCGATCGAAAACACCTTTAAAGCGATCGCCCGTACCGATCGGCCAATTTACCGCATAAGTCTGCAACCCCAATTCCTTCTCAATTTCGTCCAACAAATCCAAAGGATCTCTGCTAGGGCGATCGAGCTTATTAAAGAAAGTAAAAATAGGCAAACTTCGCAGCTTACAAACTTCAAATAACTTCCGAGTTTGCGGTTCCAAACCCTTAGCAGCATCCTCAAGCATCACCGCATTATCCGCCGCCGCCAGAGTTCGATAAGTATCTTCGCTAAAATCTTGGTGTCCCGGAGTATCGAGCAGATTAATGTGATAATTTTGATACTCAAACTGCAAAACAGTAGAAGTAATCGAAATTCCCCGCTGCTGCTCCATCGCCATCCAGTCAGAGGTAGCGTGTCGCTGAGCCCGCCGCGCCTTCACAGAACCTGCTTCGTGAATTGCACCTCCGTAGAGCAGCAGCTTTTCTGTCAAAGTAGTTTTACCCGCGTCGGGGTGCGAGATAATAGCAAAGTTGCGCCTGTGCTCAACAGCAGTTAGCAGTTCAGTTTCGAGTTCTGTTGTCATTACAAATTAGGTAGGGGAATCATCACCCGATCGCCATTATAGCCTGTGCTAGAGTTGCTATTAAAGGTAAAATTATCAGTAAAGTCAAGGAAGAAAAGTAATATGTACGACTCCGACAAGCGGAAGCTGCTATCACTGGTGTGCCACGGGGCGATTTTTTTCAGTACGTTAGTTTTCTCGATCGGAGCGCCGATCGCCGTATTGTTAGTATCAGATGACCCCGTTGTCAAAGAAAACGCCACAGAAGCCATCAATTTTCACCTTAATGTATGGCTGTACAGCACCGTGATTGTGGTGTTAACAGTCGTCACTTTTGGTCTTGCCGGCTTTATCCTAGTGCCCCTAGGTTATCTGCTGCACTGGGGACTGACAATAATGGCTATCCTCCACGTTTTGCAAGATCCTAACCAACCTTACCGCTACCCTTTTATTTTCCGAATAGTTTAGACAGCGAATCGCGCTTTAGCATGGATTTGAACAACCAGGTTTTTTCAATAAACCTGGTTTTTTATTAATTATTTCATAACTCACTAAACCAGTAGTTGTAAGGTGCAACCTCAGCACCCTGCATTTAAAAGTTGTGCGTAATATCATGTCCTATCGAACCCAATAAAATAGGTTTGTAGTGAGGACTTTAGTCCTCATATTTTTGAAGGACTAAAGTCCTCACTACAAACCTTGATAGCGGGTAATTGACCTGACATGATATAAGTCCCAATTCCCAATTCCCAATTCCCAATTTTCATCGCATTTCAGCAACTCTCGCAGTCTCTGTCGGCGGCATAACCGCTTCTTTAGCATTCAACTTTTGATTCAACTCGCGAATCCGGCGCGACAGCAAGCGAATAATATTAACAGCAATTCCCGGCGTTTCATCAATAGCATCATAGAGCTGCATTTGAGTCAACATCAAACACTCAGATTGTTCGAGAGTAGAAATAGAAGCCGATCGAGGTTCCGCATCAAACAGCGACATTTCCCCGAAACAAGCCCCCGCTTTCAACTGTGCCAAATCCCGATCGCCTATATGAACGCGCACCGTTCCCGACACCAAAATATAGAGCGATCGACCTTCTTGTCCTTCCGTAAAAATCCTGTGCTTAGAAGGAAACGAAAGTTCATCCATTACCGATGCTAGACGCACGAGAAAATCATCCCGCAGTTCCTTAAAAATCGGAACTTCCCTGACAAACAATAGGCGTTCGACGCTAGTTAACATAATGCGATGCAGTGATTGATTTAAACTTAAACAGAGGAATTGGGAATTGGGAATTGGGCATGGGGCATGGGGCATGGGGCATGGGGCATGGGGCATGGGGCATTGGG
>JAUBOH010000170.1:0-12977 GCA_036700145.1 Microcoleus occultus BM001215366 | reverse complement strand
ACACGGCAGTGCCGTTTCCCTACAATTAATGGGGGTAGGGACACGGCACTGCCGTGTCCTCCGTTTATATCATTCCGATGAAGTTTCCCTACAATTCGCGGTAGGGACACGGCACTGCCGTGTCCTCTACATCATGTCGAAGAGTGCTTGAATTCTGCCGCCATTCTTGGTATTTCTCTAACTACCCAAAGATTCGAGATATTGCAGGAAGTCGAACAATTCTACTTGCTTTAAGAAATGCCGCGCTTCTTGACCGTAAGCTTGTTTGAGATAATCTTTTCCTTGGTTGGGAGTCCAGCCCAACCGCCTGATTTCCTCAGTGGTTCGGCTGTAGATTTCCAGATATTCTAGGAAATCTACCAACTGTTCGCTAGAAAGCTCTCTCTGCGACGACTTGCCGTAATTGTGTTCGAGACAGTCCCTTTCTTGTTTCTTATTCCATTTCAAGCGCATGAGGATGGCGTCTATTTGGGCGATCGTATCAGAATTATCCTCGATCGCATCGCTGGGAATTCCCACCGCGATCGGTTGCAATTCCCTCAGTTCTGCCGCGCCCTGCGGCGGTTCGCCGTAGCTAGCAGTCGGCACCGACAGTTCCTCAAGCGGTTCGCCGTAGCTCGAAGACAGCCAAGCGTCCGATTCTAACTGCTTCGGTACAAATCCAGTCGCCTCCGGTCGCTCGAAATGCGGCGGCTGCGGTTCCGGTACTGGTGCGATCGGCTCCGAATTTAATTTCGCTTCAGTCTTGACAAAATTGCTTTGATGTGGTATTTCAGCAAATTTGTCGGCGGCAAGAGGCATTTCTAAAACAGGAACAGGAACACTTGGGGGCATGGCAGGAGCGGGAACAGCAGCAGGAGGGGGAACCGGAACCGGAACAGCAGCAGGAGGGGGAACCGGAACCGGAACAGGCTCGATCGCCTGCTGCAGCGCTGCAACTGCGAGGACAGCGAGCGATCGCAACCGGGCGCGGTCTTCAGCATCCTCAACAGACTCAGCAGCGGACATACCCGTAGCGAGAGTTTTGCCGTCAACCTGAACCAGACAGCGAACCACAAACTTACCGTGATGAATAGTCAGCAACTCACAGATTAACTGTCCAGTTGGATAAAGGGCGCGAAATTGAGCAAGCATAATGTTTTGACCCCGAAACCAGAAGGGGCTTATGACTTAAGTTTAGTACAGAACCGGGCGTTAGTTGCTTGATTCTTCAACATTTGTGGAAAACGGTAGGGCGATCGCGAAACACCGGCGCGATCGTCGCGCTGCTCGATCGTCCTGTCATAGCCGGAAAGTTCAAAAAATTATCGTCGGTCACGCTTCGAGCAAAAGCATTCGAGAGAAAACAATTTTCTGAAAGCACGTATTCAACATACAATAAATGAAAGGTGAATCATCCGCGCCACCTTTCACGCCACTAAACCCTATCCCACATCCGGCGGTTTAAACCTCCAAGCACCGGGCGTCATTTCTACCTATAGGAGATGACACAGCAACTAGGCAAAAGTAGTAAAAGTCTCCGGTGCGTGTGTACCTTGCACTTTCTACAGCACAGATTGCTCCCGACTTGCTCGTTGCAGCTCTGTCCGCAAAGGCAGAGCGCTTGCAAAAAACAGGGGCACGCGCGAGCGGCGAGCTACTAGCAATTTTGCCGGTCGCCGGTAAATTCTTGGGCTTTAGCAAAAGGCAAGAGGCACTTCAAAAGGAAGAAGAAAGAAGGAAAAAGGCAGAAGGAAAAAGGCAGGAGGCAGAAATGCAAATTTTCTCCCTCTATCTCTCCGTCCCCCGATCCCCGACTCAACTGGTCGCTTTCAGCATTGAGCCATCTTTTAAGAACCGACAGGGGCTTTCTAATTCGCGAAGAGCTAGGCGCTGCAAGCCAAAATTAAACGAACCAACGTTAAAAAAATGTATTGGGGAATAGGGTGCGGGATATTTGTCTGCACAGTCATCTGTCAGTTACAGAAAAACAGCAGACAATTAACCGGCGTTACGAGTGTTGGGAAAACATTTGCTCTCAATCCCGACGCACGGGTAGTACCGACTGTGCTCGCGTCTCTATCTACTAACCCGCGAATTTGTTGGGAAGCAAGCACAAAAAAGGGCTGAGAGAGTGCGGCTGATTTCGCCAAAACTTAGACTAATTGCTGGAAAAAAGAGGATCGATCGCTACATGGAATTTTCTATCGCTGCACTGCTGGCAAATTTTACAGAAGACAAATTAGTGGCCCCCAAAGCATTGGAGAAAAAACTCGACTGCAACGACGCCACCAGTCAACTCAAACTTCAAATCGCATTAGAAGCTCTAGAAAAAATTGGCATTTTAGTCAAAGATAAAGGTCGCTACCGCCGAGTAACTGAAGACGACGTGGTAGAAGCAAAACTGCGCTGTTCGAGCAAAGGATTTTGCTTCGCAATTCAAGACGCCGAAGGCTCAGAAGACGTTTACGTGCGGGAAAGTCACCTCTCGACAGCTTGGAACGGCGATCGAGTCCTAGTCAAAATTATCAAAGAAGGCAGCCGCCGCCGATCGCCCGAAGGCGAAGTCATGCTCATCCTCGAACGCGCCAACCCTTCGGTACTCGCGCGAGTCAAGCAAACCTCTACCCCCACCGGCCGCGTCAGCTACAGAGCAATTCCCTTGGACGATCGCCTGCTGTTTGAACTAGACTTGCTGGCAAACGGCACCAATCTTCAAGAGGCGATCGACCACCTAGTACACGTCGAAGTCAAGCGCTACCCCCTCGGCACCCACCGCCCAGTCGGCAAAGTAGTACAGGTACTCGGTTCCGACGCCGAGGCCGCTGACGACCTCGACATCGTATGCTGCAAGCACGACTTGCCGCGCTCTTTCCCCGCAGCCGTCATCAAAGCAGCCGAAAATTTGCCGAGCAAACTCAAAAAAACCGACCTCAAAAAACGGTTAGATTTGCGGAACATCCTGACTGTTACTTTTAGCAAAAACGAACCGGGCGAAACCAACAGCGAAAACGATGCCCCTCAAGCTGAGGAGGAAAATTTCTCCGAGGCAGCCGAAAACGAGTTCGACCCTGCCTCATTCCTCTGCGATCCGCCAGTGGAACGCGCTCTGTCGATCGAAAACTTAAAATCTGGAGGCTGGCAAGTCGGAATCCACATCACCGACGCCGCCGAGTACGTGCAGCCAGAAACCCCGATCGACCGCGAAGCCCGCAAGCGAGGCACCGGAGCCCATCTGGGAGAAAAAATCATCGCCGTACTGCCAGAACTCCTCAACGAGCGCTGCTCCCTGCTGCCAGACACCGAACGGCTGGCATTTAGCATACTGCTCACCCTAGACGCATCAGGAGAACTGCTGGAATACGAAATTCAAACCAGCGTCATTCAAATTGACTATCAGCTCAGCTATCCACAAGCTCAAGCAATTCTCGAACGGGGTTCCGACGACGAAGATCGCGCCTTGTCATCCGCCCTCCGTCCTTTCCTCGATCAAATACTAGCCGCCTCACAGGCTGCCAGACAGGCGAGGCTCAAGCGGGGAGCTTTTGAACTAAATTTGCCCGATGCTAACTCTCACTTCGACGACGAAGGCGAATTAGGAGCTTTTGCAACGGCTCCCGCTGCCCAGGCGGCTGTCTCCGAGTTGGTGGTACTCGCCAACCAAGCTGTCGCTACCCACCTGCAAGCCTTGGGAGTCCCAGCAATCTACCGCGTCCAGCCGATGCCAGACCCGGCAGACATTCAAGAGTTCATCAAACTCTCCAACAACCTCGGAGGCGAACTGTATCTCGAAAGCGAAGAAGAAGTTCTGCCCTTCGACTTTCAGCGATTTACCCAGCAGTTTGCCGGTTTGAAGTCCGAAAGAGTTCTCACTTACCTGCTCGAAGACACGATGAAGCCCGCTGTTTACAGCACAACTCCCAAGTCGCACTTCGGTTTGGCGCTGTCAGAAGGTTACACGCGGTGCACTTCGCCGCTTTCCCGCTACGCCGATTTGCTGGTGCTGCGGGTGTTGCAGGCCGTGTTCGAGCAAGGCCGCAGCAGCCGCACCACTCGGGCTAAGGAAAAAGTTGATTTGCACCATTCCTCCTGTCACGGTCAAATTACTTGGAACGTCCTCCCCCCAGATTTGCACCACGAATTTGAGACGGAGTTTGCATCGGCGGTGGTACACCTGACGGAACGCGAAAGGGTTGCTGAAGATGCAGAAAGCGATTTGCAGGGATTGAAGAAAACCGGATTGATGAAAGAGCGCACCGGTCAAACTTTCCAGGGTTTGATTACGGGTGTACAATCTTACGGTTTCTTTGTGGAAATTGAGGTGCGGCCGCCCGAAAGCGACATCTTGCGAGTTGAAGGGTTGGTGCACGTTTCTTCGCTGAAGGATGACTGGTACGAATACCGATCGCGCCAGCAAACTCTGGTGGGCCGCAAAAACCGCAATCAGTACCGTTTGGGCGATCGGGTAGAAGTTCAAGTTAAGAGCGTTGACTATTACCGCCAGCAAATTGATTTAGTTGCAGTTGGTGGCGGTAGTCAAGCTTTTGATGATGATGAATAGTCATTAGTCATTAGTCATTGAAGCGATGACCAATGACTAATAATATTATTTCCGCTGGGATGGCAATAATAAAGTTGGTTTGTAGTGAGGACTTTAGTCCTTAAAAAAATAAGGACTAAAGTCCTCACTACAAACCTTAATGCCGTGTCCAAAAAATATCGAAACCAGTCCGGAAAGAAATTGAAACCATTCCCAAAATATCTCGAATTCGCACCGAAAGACATCCAGCGAATTTGATATTATTTCTTCTTGCTTATTCTCTATTCCTAGTTGCTTCTTCCCTCGTACTTCTTCCTGAAAAATAATGACGAATAACTATCCCCTGATCTTAGGAGTGACTGGAGCATCGGGACTGATTTACGCCGTGCGAACTCTGAAATATCTCTTGGAAGCCGATCGGGCTGTGGAACTGGTAGCATCTAAATCTACCTACATGGTTTGGCAAAGCGAACAGAACATCCGAATGCCCGCAGAACCGACTCTGCAAGAAGAATTCTGGCGGGAACAAGCAGGAGTCCCCACAATGGGCAAACTTCGGTGTCATCCGTGGCAAGATGTTGGTGCTAATATTGCTAGCGGCTCCTTTCGCACCCAAGGGATGGTGATTATTCCCTGTAGCATGAGTACACTGGGCAAATTAGCCGCTGGGTTGAGTTCGGATTTGCTCGAAAGAGCGGCCGACGTTCAGCTCAAGGAAGGGCGAAAATTGGTACTTGTACCTAGGGAAACGCCTTTTAGCTTGATTCACCTGCGAAATTTGACGACCTTAGCGGAAGCGGGAGCTAGAATTGTACCAGCGATTCCGGCTTGGTATCACAATCCCCAAACTATTGAAGATTTAGTAGACTTTGTGGTGGCTCGCGCTTTAGACCAGTTGGGGATTGATTGCGTTCCTCTCAAACGCTGGAAGGAAGAAGATTAGTCATTAGTCAGTGGTCATTAGTCATTAGTAATTAGTTAGTTGTTATTGGTTATTAGTTATTAGTTAGTTGGCAGATTAATTAGCAATGCCCAATGCCCAGTGCAGCGATGCCCAATGCCCAGTGCAGCGATGCCCAATTCCCGATTCCCGATTCCCCATTCCCAATATTATTGATATGCGTGCTGTATTTTTGCTAGTAATTGTGGTAGGGCTGACTATTTTTGCCCTGCAAAATGTGGAGCCGGCATTATCGCTGGTATTTTTGGGAGTTCGATCGCCCCAAGCGCCCTTATCTATCTGGATTTTGCTCAGCATGGCGGCGGGAGTTGTCACGTCTTTGTTGATTTCTGGTTTGCTCGGTTTTTCAAATTACCTATCTCAACCGCGAGGGCGCACCGATCGCAACAGTGGCGGCCGCAATACTTTCGCCCAGGACAACCGGACACCTTATTCGCCGCCTCCCCCTCCAAGAAAACAGGACATCGACCCGGATCGCGATCGGGAAACTCAGCCTGCTTCTGGATACCGAACTGAGTACGGTACGCCGACGGGTTACAGCGCCCGGACTACTTTCCAGCAAGAAACTCCGAATCCTGTAGGGGCGAAGGATGACGATCGAGCGGGGACTTATGCAGCACCCGATGATGAGGATGATTGGGTCTCAGATGGCTCGAAATCCGGCTCTGTTGGCAGCGGTGACGATTGGGGGGACGATCGCGATTTTTCCGATCGACCGCAGGTAAATGACGTTGCAGGGGCAAATCCGAGGAATTATGAAGCTAACCAGGAACCGAAAAGCAAGTCATGGGCTGGCTCGGTATACTCTTACGGCTATCGAGATCCGAACCAGTCTGGGGTGGGCCAAACTGAGTCTGTCTACGATGCAGAGTATCGGGTGCTGGTTCCCCCGATCGATCCGATACCTAAGCCCGCCGCCCAAGCACCCCAAAATCCTAGTGTAGAAACAGAGGATGATTGGGGATTGGATGAAAATGATGTATTTGACGATGAGGACGATCGCCCCAGCGGGCCGATTAACCTGAAAAAATAGCAAAATATGGGAGGATTTGGCAGTGGATTGGTTGAGGGGAGTAAATATCTATCTCGTCGGGATGATGGGTGCGGGAAAAACCACGGTGGGGCGGATTTTGGCAAAGGAATTAAAATACCGTTTTTTTGATACTGATGAACTAATTGTTCGAGTTGCTAATCAGTCAATTGCTGAGATTTTCGAGCGAGAAGGGGAAGAGGCTTTTCGGGAATTAGAAACTAAAATTCTCGGCGAATTGTGTGCTTATCAAAATTCGGTGGTGGCTACGGGCGGCGGTATTGTTGCCCGATCGAGCAACTGGGGTTACTTGCACTACGGTATAGTGGTTTGGCTGGATGTGCCTGTCGATCGACTGTACGATCGGCTGCGTTCGGACACCGCTCGACCCCTACTGCGAGAAGGCGACCTTAAATCTAAGCTGCAAAGCCTTTTGAACGAGCGAGAGCGTTTCTACGCTCAAGCAGATGTCCGAGTTCGCATTTCAGAAGGCGAAAAAGCTGAAGAAGTTGCACGTCGGGCGATCGAGGAAATCCAAAAAGCGATCGAATCAAAAACTGCACAGGATATCAATTGATACACTCAGAAACCGGGATGCTGGGAAACTAACAGGTTTCTGACAATTTTTCAGCTCGGTTCCCAAAAACAATGCAACTCTAGGCAACCTCCAAACCCTCATCTCATCAGTCATTCCCAATTCTTGAATCGAACATCAAAAATCTTCAATACGAAAATCCCATGACTTGCGTAAAAATACTGATTTCGGGCTGAGTGTGTCAGTTTAAGCGCCCGATGTTTCGGAATCAACCGGGTTTGAATAGATGCGGCGCGTAAGTTTTATTAAGTGTGGGGATGTGGCGGTGGGGAGATTTTGTGCAAAATCTAATGGCAGACTCGTCTGATGCGTAAAAGTCGGCTATTGAGTTGTCTGTAAAAATAAAATGGCCCCACCGCGGAAGGGCTGTAGGGCGCAAGGACAGTTAAACGCTAACTTGATTGTCGGTAAATTTAGCATCAATGTTACCCTCCTATGTGACGATTTTACGATCGTCCATTCACTAATCAACTCTTCGGTATCAAAAAATGTAACCAAGCACCGATCGAATCCAAGGAGTCCTATTCTAAAAACAATACCTCATGCAATTCTGACGAGCAGCTCCCGAAAGCTGCTTTTTTATTGCGATCGAGTTTTTGGCGGCCAAAGTTGTGGGATCTTGGGAATAATATTTTGAGCGACAGATACGTTTAACTCGGAAAAATCAGGCAGATCCCTGATTTTTCTGTGTATGGTACAATCTTGCATCAAACGAGAACAGAAGATGCGGACATTTTGAGGCTAAACATCCGTTGCGAATTGTAGAATTTGGTTGGGCAAATTTCCCGTTTTCAACTAAGAGAGTACGAGTCGGCCTGTTTTTGCCAAAAACTCAATGGTTCCGCCCAAAACCAAACCAGTTAAAGAAATGGTAGCTAATACCGTAAAAGAATGCCAATTTTTCCAACCAGATAATTGAATATCGAGTCTTGCCAAAGCCACGGCTGAAATCAAGACTAAACAAGTAGCAAAAAGGTGCAGCCATGTAACAACTATAACTGCCACAATAGCTCCTAAAATAATAGAAATAAAAGCACCGAAATCACTCGAAAACCACTGCATTATTAAGGCTTTTGTGTCTTTCAGCGGGAACGATAAGGCGACAGCTAACACTAGAATAGAAGCTATAGCTAAAAACCAAGTCAGGTGCGGGGGAACATCAAACTCCGATAATTTCCAGCCAAAGACGAAATAAGTAACAAAAAGTAGAGTTAGGGAAATCGAAGAGTTTTTTTGCATCCGATACAAAAATTAGTAAAATCAGGCAATCAAAGATGACCCGGATAAATTTGCGGGCGGGCTAGAGATTAGTAGAAATAGCTTGCACCGGACAAGTAGGGATGCACTGCTCGCAAACGATGCAGCGCGATCGGGCAAAGGTTAGTTTAAAGCTTTCCGGGTCAAGAGTCAAGGCTTCTGTCGGGCAAACCCCCGTACACAAGCCGCAGTCAACGCAGATATCTTCGTCTATGAGTATTTCCCGACTGGCGAGGGAAACCCCGATACTTTGCGATCGCATCCAGTCGATCGCGGCTTCTAGTTGGTCGATGTCCCCTGATAACTCTAGCACCAGTTTGCCCACTTGATTCGGAGCCACCTGAGCGCGGATAATATTGGCAGCAACATTAAAATCCTTGGCCAGTCGGTAGGTGACAGGCATTTGGATCGATCGCTGCGGAAACGTCAGCGTTACCCGTTTTTTCACGCCTTTAGTCCTCGGTAATTTACCAACAATCTTTCTGATCTTAAGTTTTAACGCACTTGGTCTAATTACTGGCATTAGCCAATTTTTTTCGGATATTGGTCTGATTATCTCAAAATGTGGTATAGTTTGGATTAGTTATTTAAAATAGAAACATAAAAATAAAATCGGCATTTATTTTATGAATCCCAATTCGCCAAACTCAACTGCTGCGCCCGAACCCAAAAAATCCGAAGCAAAAGCAGCGATGCAAATCAGAAACTTGTTAATTGTGTTAGCAGCGATCGCCCTTTCAGTATCGATCTTCTTCGGAATCCGAACTCAAACGCCCTCAAGCAGTCTCACCGAAATGGCAAAAGCTTCGACGCCATTAGAAACAGCTTTAGTCAACGGCAAACCGACACTTATGGAATTTTATGCTAATTGGTGCGGTAGCTGTCAAGCAATGGCAAAAGATTTGAGCGAAATCAAACAGAAATACGCCGAACCGCTAAATTTTGTGATGCTGAATGTGGACAATGACAAATGGCTGCCGGAAGTTTCAAAATATCGAGTAGACGGCATCCCGCACTTTGTTTATTTAAACAATAAAGGCAGCAGCGTTGCAGAAACGATCGGCGAAATGCCGCGCAGTATTATGGAAGCTAACTTAGAAGCTTTAATTGCCGGCAAACCTCTGCCAAACGCGCAAGCTACGGGTCAAGTTTCTAATTTTACTCCCCCCACAGGGCCTGTAAAAACAAGTAGTTCAGATCCGCGAGCTCACGGCTCTCAAGTACAGTAGTTATTAGTCATTAGTCATTAGTCATTAGTCATTAGTCAGCAGGAATAAGACTGTAGGGGCGGGTTTTACAAACAATAATTGCCTCTCAACCAATAATCTCGTAAACCCGCCCCCTCTCACACGGGTTTATCGCAATTGCTTGATTGTCCACAAAAAGCCGATCGTAATTTATGTCAATTTCTGTTTTGGGCGATCGGCTACCTCTAAAGAAATATTCCCAAAAAAATTCCTGAAATTTTATTAAGATTTATTATACTACTCGTAAGGTGCGTCAGTAGATATGCTTTCACCCCCGAGAGAAATTCAAGACCCTCCGCACCCTACTAGAATTAGTCTGAATGACGGGGCCGACTCTTAAATCTAAAATCCAAAATCTAAAATCGAATGACAGCCGACAAAACCGGATTTAGCATTAGCGCGATCGCCATTCGCCGCCACATCGGCACCCTCATGCTGACACTGGCGATTATAGTCGTGGGCATTTTCTACATCACCCAACTCCCCGTTGACTTGCTACCCTCCATCACCTATCCCCGGATCAGCGTGCGCCTAGACGCCCCCGGAGTCTCCCCAGAAGTCGCAGTTGACGAAATTACCCGCCCCCTCGAACAAGGACTTTCGGCCACAGAAGGAGTCACGCAAGTCTTCTCCCGCACCCGGGAAGGGCAGGTTAGCGTCGATTTATTCTTCCGGCCCGGTGGAGACATCGACCAAGCCCTCAACGACGCCACAGCCTCCGTTAATCGCATTCGCAACCGACTTCCCGACACAGTTGAATCGCCAAATTTGTTTAAATTTGACCCTTCCCAGCAACCAGTTTACGAATTTGCGCTAACTTCAGACTCGCGCCAAGGCGTAGATTTGCGCGTATTCGCCGATGACGAATTAGCCAGGGAAATAAACGTGATTCCCGGAGTCGCAGCCGTTGACGTTTCCGGCGGCGTTCAAGAAGAAATTCAAGTTAATATTGACCTGAATCGGCTGCAAAGTTTAGGCGTTAATCTGAACGATGTTTTTACTGCTTTGCGATCGCGCAATTTAGACACTTCCGGCGGCCGACTGCGCCAAGAATCTAACGAACCATTAACCCGTACAATCGGTCGCTTCAAAACAGCCGCAGACATCAACAACATTTCATTTCAAATATCCGGTTCCAACCCGCCAAAACGAGTTTACCTGCGCGACTTTGCCAAAGTCATTGATGGCACGGAAGAACAGCGAGTCAAGGTTTTTCTCAATCAAAAACCCGCCGTTAAAATCAGCATCTTAAAACAGCCGGATGCCAATACAATTACTGTTGTTGACGGCGTGAAAAATCGCCTCAAAGAAATGCAGGAGTCAGGCTTAATTTCGGCAGACATGGCTGTAGTTACGACCTTAGACGAATCTCGGTTTATCCGCAATTCCCTAGCCGATGTAGCCAATGCGGGAATTTCAGGGGCGGTGTTGGCTGCGATCGCAGTTTTGTTCTTTTTAGGTTCTCTCAGACAAACGCTGATTATCTCTCTGACTATTCCCCTATGTACTCTAGCAGCCATTATTTTAATGCGGCTGTTCGGCTTGTCGCTGAACTTATTTAGTTTGGGCGGTTTAGCCTTGGGAATCGGTCAGGCGATCGACACCAGCGTAGTTATTTTAGAAAATATTGTAGTCGGTCTAGACAGCAACCCTCATCTGAAAAAAGGCAGAATCAAAGATAGAAAAGAACGTACCATAGAAGAGTCTGTAATGCGGAGTCAAGAAGTAGAATCAGCAATGGTTGCATCCACGGCTGCCAACCTAGTATCAGTGCTACCATTCTTGCTGATTGGTGGCTTCTTTTCCCTGCTATTTAGCGAATTAATTTTGACAATTAGCTTTGCAGTAGCTGCATCTCTGGTAGTAGCATTAACTATCGTGCCGATGCTGACTTCTCGCTTGATGGGAATGTCTTATTCCAGCGGCATCAGTCAATTCGGGCCCATCAAACATTTCAACCGCGGCTTTGAAAACGCTACCCGCGCCTACGGTTCGATGCTGTCAAAAGTGCTGGGTTTGCGGTTAATTATCATTGCACTTGCTTTTGTGATTTTAGGTGGTGGCACTTGGGTGATGGCTGGTCAAATTCCCCAAGAAATATTGCCGAGAGTTAATACAAGTCAAGCTCGATTATTTGCTTTGTTCCCTCCCGGTACTAACTTGGAAACCAATCAAAAAGTTGTTGCCGCCGCCGATAAACTGCTGCTCGCACAGCCAGAAACCGAGTATACTTTAACTACCGCCGGAGGGCTGCTGTTCGGCAATAATACGATCGAGAATTTGCTCAGGGGAAGCAGCACGATTACCCTAAAAAAAGGTACGAGTACGATCGCCTTTACCGAAAGACTGACTGAAGAATTAAAGAAAATAGACGTTCCGAAAGGAACTCGCCTACGCTTAGTTCCAGAAGGGATTAGAGGTTTAGTTTTAACCAATTCTCCAGTCAGAGGCGGCGAAATTGATGTCATACTTCAGGGCCCAAGTGAACAAGTATTGCAAGAAGCAGGCCGTCAGATTTTAAAAGAGTTAGATGAAAAGGTAAAATTAGCGCGGTTTCGACCGGATGGAGACGCGCCACAGTCGGAAGTGCAAATTCGTCCCGACTGGGAAAGGGCTGCTTTGTACGGGCTGAGTGCCCAAGACATTGGGGAAACAGTTCAAACGGCAATTGAAGGTACTGTTCCCACTCAAGTGCAGCGGGGAAACCGCTTGGTAGATGTGCGCGTGCAGTTCGATCGCACTTCGGTAAAAAATATTGCCCAACTCGGACAAATTCCGTTATCTGGCAATAATAGCATTGTCCGTTTAAGCGATGTGGCAAAAATTGCGATCGGCAAAGCGCCGGGAGAAATTCAGCGTCTCAATCAGCGGCAAGTTTTCTTAATAGTTGGCAATTTAAATCGGGGTGCAAGTCTCGGCGATGCTGTGAAACAAGTCGATGTAGCTTTGTCACAAATTAAGTTACCTAAAGGAGTCAGAATTGTGCCGAGTTCGGCTGCGGAAACCAACAATCAATTGCAAACTTCGCTTAAACTTTTGGGCGGGTTGGCGACTTTTTTAGTGTTTGTCGCGATGGCGGTGCAGTACAATTCTTTGGTCGATCCGCTGGTGATTTTGCTAACAGTGCCGCTGGCGTTGACTGCGGGAATATTCGGGCTGTATGTGACCAAAACTGCGATCGGGGCGACGGTGATGATCGGCGCAATTTTGCTCGTGGGAATTGTGGTGAATAATGGCATTATTATGGTAGAATTGGCCAACCAAATTCGGGAAGATGAAAAGGTCGATCGCACCACAGCAATTATCAGGGCTGCACCTCAACGTTTGCGTCCGATTTTGATGACAACTATTACCACAGTTTTGGGTTT
>JAUBOH010000169.1:0-12981 GCA_036700145.1 Microcoleus occultus BM001215366 | reverse complement strand
GGCCAATGCCCTGTTTGGCCAATGCCCTGTTTGGCCAATGCCCTGTTTGGCCAATTCCCAATTCCCAATTACCGATTAATTAAAAAAGAGTCGATCGCGGGCAAGAGTAAAGTCACAAAATAGTAAACTAACGGTGCGGTAAAAACATAACTGTCAGTGCGATCGAGAATACCGCCGTGACCGGGGATCAACTGTCCCGAATCCTTAACGCCGGCGTCTCGCTTCATCATCGACTCAGTTAAATCCCCCAACAGGCTAGCAACGCCAATCAACAGACCAAAAGCAGCGCCAGTATAGGGCCAGCCAGGCCAATTCAAATACCAAGACCCGGCGGCGGCGACTGCGATGCTGCCGCAAACTCCAAATACCGCACCTTCAACGGTTTTTTTCGGGCTGATGTGGGACAGGCTAGTGCGGCCGAAGAATTTGCCGACAAAATAAGCGCCAATGTCGGCGGCCCAGATGCAGAGGAAAGCCAGGAGTAGGGAAGTCAATCCCAAAGATATGCTGCTGGAACTTGTCCAAGACGGCGACGGGTAAATGTTAACGGGCAAATTGCTTGCTACTGCTTGCGAAAGTTGGGTTGTAGCAAGATTGGCTGGGTCAAGTCCGACTCGCAGCCGTATCCAGTAGCTGGGCAAATAACCGCCGTAAAACAATCCTAAAATAGAAGCGGCAATATCGGCGATCGTCGATAACTTCGGTTGGAACAGCAGGTAGAAACAGATGAAGGTTCCAGCTAGGGGAAACATCGCATCTACGAGTTGCGGCGCAAGGGCCGCCGTAATTAGCAGAACTTGACTGACAACTAAGGTAGTTTTGGCCGCAGGTGCAATCCCCTTAGCCCGGGCTAGTTGAAAATATTCCAATTGACCTAGGTAAACGATGAGCCCGAAGCCGACGGTGAAGTACCATCCGCCCAAAATAATCATTCCCAAAGCAAGGACGATCGCAACTATTCCACTCAGGATACGAGACCAAGGCATAAAATGAATTTCTCACAGGAGATGGCGGCGGGTGATTCGATTTTGAATTTTGGATTTGGGATTTTTCTAGGACACGAGTTCTTCCCTTGCACAGCTAACTCACATCCCCGATCGGTCATCCAATATCTCAAGTAAGGCGGTCAATCCAGCTATGCTCGCCCTTATTCTAAGTATGAAGGTTAACGGGACTTAAACAAGGTTAAATTATTACATTTAGGTATTGGGAATGGGCGATCGGGAATGGGGCATCGGGCCGAAAAGCATTGGAGGCACAGCCTCGAAGGTGATTCGTAACCAATAACCCATAACTGTCAACGGTCAACGGTCAACGGTCAACAGTCAACTGACTTCTAATCCAGCTTTTCGCCGCTGAGAATAAATATGGGATTGACAGCGGCAAAGGTTTGACTGAGGCCGCGAGTCTCCAAGCGGTTGACGGCGGACTGAACTACCTCGATGTTGCGGACTTGCAATTCGGCGAACCCTTCGGAAAGTGCGTAAAGATTCTCTAAATTGCCAGCCGTGGCGACTACTCGACCGTGGGGTTGCAAGTACCGCCAGACTTCTTGGAGAATGGCTTTAATGGGGCGCCCTCCTTCGATGCAGACTCGGTGGGGGGGTTGGGACAAATTTTTGAGGCATTCCGGGGCACTGCCTTCAATGACTTCTACGTTGTTGAGCTCGAAGCGATCGCAATTTCTGCGAATCAAGCTTGCTACCTCTTCGTCCCTTTCGATGGCGATAATTTGACCTTTGGGACACAGCAAACCTGTTTCTACGGCGATCGTACCAGTACCTGCACCGATGTCCCACACCACTGAGTCTGCTTGCAGTCGCAGGTGGGAGATTAACAGCAGTCGGACTTCTCGCTTACTCATGGGAATTCCCGGTAAACGTTCAAATAAGTCATCGGGAATACCAGGAGTGACGTAGGGCCAAAGCATAGTTCTTTAAATTGAAGGAAGAAGGAAGAGGGAAGAAGGAAGAGGGAAGAGGGAAGAGGGAAGAAGGAATATTTTCCCACTTTCGTCATTTCCGATCTTTACCTCCTTCATATTTACTGTCGCACAACCTTGAGAGTTTGGAGTTTGGGATCGCTGCAACCTGTGATTTTGCCGCCGCCGGCAAGGATGTGTTGCAGGTATTCCAGGGCTTCTTGGGTAATGATTTCACCGGGCATCAAAACGGGTATTCCTGGGGGATAAGGACAGATCAGTTCGGCGCTGAGGCGATCGACTGCTTTGTCTGCTGCTACTGTTTCCGTGGGCGAAAAGAAGGCCTCGCGCGGGGAAAGTGGAGGAGGGAGAAAATCTTCCTTCTTCCTTCTTCCTGATTTTCCCCCCTTGGGGGTAGGGGGGGGTTCTTCTTCTTTCCCCGCTTGGGGGTAGGGGAGGTTTCTTCTTCCTTCTAAAATCATAAAACCTTTAACTAGATTGTCGATATCTGTTTCTGTATTTCCAAGGCTAATAATAAATGTTAGATGTTGCGGCATGGGAAGTTCTGCGGTGACACCGAATTGAGAGTGCAGAATTTCATCGGCGGCAAATCCTGTGATTCCTAAATCCGATACTTTTACTGTCAGCCGCGTTCGGTCTAAATCGGCAAAACCGGGTGTATTTAATGGTTCTAAAACTGATAAACCTGGAATTTGACTTAATTGCGACCGCGCTTTTTCCGCTAATAATAAAGTTTGCGCCATTAACTCTTTGCCGTGGAGTGCGATTTGTTGGCGCGCTGCATCTAATGATGCTAATAGTATGTAACTCGGACTGGTGGATTGTACCAACTGTAATGCTCTATTTATTTTTGGGATATCTACCCTAGAACCCTTGACGTGCAGCATCGATGCTTGTGTCATTGCACCGAGGGTTTTATGGATTGATTGTACTGTTAAATCAGCGCCTGCTGATAGTGCCGATTCTGGCAAGTTTGGATGAAAGTTAAAGTGCGCGCCGTGGGCTTCATCTACTAATAACGGTATGTTGTATTGATGGGTGATTTTGGCGATCGCCCGCAAATCCCCACAAACGCCGTGATAAGTTGGGTAAACCACCATGACTGCTTTCGCGTCGGGATGCTGTTTTAATGCTGCTGCTGTGGCTTCTGGCGTGATGCAGTTGGCAATATCCCAATCCGGGTTGTACTCTGGATTGACAAAAATTGGAATTGCGCCGGATAAAATCAAACCAGAAATTGCCGAACAGTGGATATTTCGAGGTAGGATAATTTTATCGCCAGGGCCGCAAGTCGCGACAATTGCCGCGATGATTCCGCAAGTCGAACCGTTTGCTAAAAACCGAGTATGTTCGGCGCCAAATGCCTCAGCAGCTAAATTTTGAGCTTCGGCAATTACGCCCTCTGGATTAAAGAGATTATCTAATTCTGGTAATTCCGGCAAGTCGGCTTGAAATACTGCCGCACCGAAGAATTCAACCAGTGGCCCAGATATTCCTTGTCCGCCTTTGTGTCCGGGGGCGTAGAATGGGGAGTGAGGCTGATTTGTGCGATCGCGCAAAGCATCCAATAAAGGCGTTTTTGTTTGAGAGTTCATCGCTGATTCGCTATTTGGAATTAGGTTTTGTGTAAAACTACAGGCAGGCAATACCTCATTTTAAAGCTATAATCGCGGCTTGAGTGCGATCGACAACTCCTAATTTGCCCAAAATATTGTTGTGAAACTTGACGGTACTTGCGCTAATGTGCAACATTTTGCTAATTTCGTCGTTGCTTTTGCCAAGTACGATCGAGCGAATTACCTCCAATTCCAGATCGCTCAATTGAGCATTTTCCATGCGATCTGGTAGTTTTGCACCAACTGCGATCGGAATATACTTTTTGCCACTAACAACCGTGCGAATTGCTAAAAAAAGTTCGTAATGTTCCGCATCTTTAAGCAGATAAGTAATTAGACAGAATTAATTACACAAATATGGTAGGATGATATTTCAGGCAAAATTATGAGTTAATTACAATTTCCTATGATGTTTATCAGAGAAATAAATCCTCTTTCTTCTAAATTGCTAGAGCGAATTCATCGCCAAAGCCGACATCATCAGGTACGTCACGCGAGCACATTGCCTCATATTAGCTCCGCAAAAAGTAAAAAAAGTAGACTTAATGAATATTTTGCGACTAATTTATAAAAGACTCTATAACTGGTTCAATCGGTGGGAATTAGATGGAATGCTCGGACTTTATAATAAACCAGGAAGAGGTGCTAAGGCACTATTCAACTCTTCGCAAAAAGCCCAAATTAAAGAGTTGGCTAAACAAGAACCAAGGCAATTAAAAAAGGTTAGCCAAAAAGTTCAAGAAGCCTGGGGGATAAGTCCGAGTATAAAAATAATTCAAAGAATACTAAAAATGCTTGATCTGAGTTGGCATCGTATGCGTAAAGGAGTTGCCGGAAAGCCTCCAGCCCAGGAATATTAAGATAAAAAGGCACAATTAGAAGAATTAAAGCGATTGGATGACCGGGGAGAAATTGATTTATATTACTTGGATGAAACAGGATTTTGTTTAATTCCTTGTGTTCCCTATGGCAGGCAGAATATCGGAGAATATTTAAAAATTCCTAGTCGTCGTAGTCAGCGAATGAATGTACTAGGAATCATGAATCGAAATAACCATCTTGAAACTTATATTTCATCTCAAAGTATTAACTCCGAGGTGGTTATTGCCTGTATTGATGCTTTTTTTCCCGCAGTACATAAGCCAACGGCGATTGTCACAGATAAAGCTTCTATTCACACGAGCGATGCTATTTTTGACAAACTTGAAGAGTGGAAACAACGCAATATTACTCTTTTTGAGCTACCTTCTTACTCTCCTGAATTAAATTTAATTGAAATCCTATAGCGGTTTATCAAGTATGAATGGATTGAGATATCTGCTTACAAAAGTTAGGAAACTTTCGTTGCATCTGTTGAAAAAATCCTGAAAGAATTTGGAGGAAACTATGTAATTAATTTTGTCTAGCTACTTATCAATGGTTAAGCTTGGGGTCGCTATGACATCAGAATTGAAGTCCCAATTACCAATCAAAAAAATAGACAAACTTATTTTGGCGCACTTAATTATCAAACCAAACAATTCCATGTTCAAGGTTATGAATGTGGTGATGGAAAATCAACAGTTGAATTCATAAAATACTTACAAAATAAATACAAATAGCGGAGAATTATCTTGATTTGGGATGGAGCTAGTTATCATATATATGGAGAATTTAGAGATTATTTTTCATCAGTTAATTGTGACAAAGAACCTGAAAATTGGTCAATAACTTGTATTTTATTTGCTCCCAATGCTCCCGAAGAAAATCCCATTGAAGATATTTGGTTACAATCTAAAAATTTTTTACGAAAGTATTGGTATTTATGTAAGTCTTTTAAGATCATCAAATTTTTGTTTGAGTTTTTCACCAAGGAACATAAATTTGATTTTCCCAAAATCCATCAGTACACCTATACATAGAAAATCATTTAGGATTGCTATAATCTCTCCTGGTTGGGAAGAGGGGGATGCAGGCACAGTTAAGCCAATACAGGCTTCCCAGTCAATACAACCTGTTCGATAATGTCAGCAGCACGTTTAGTTCCGCCCGATCGCCCGTTAGCGAAGCTTGCAGAAGAGGATCGCCTTTTGCATCTCGATCGCTCTGTTTCGATAAGACTCTTGGGTGAGGACTTTCACAATTGCCGATCGCAGTTTAGGAACGCTCAATTCCTTCAAAGGAACCACTTCACCAACACCCGTCCAAGCAATCCGGGCTGCTACTCCCGGTTGGTCATTTGCCACAGGAATTGCCACCATTGGCACTCCGTTACTCAACGATTCCAAAGTCGTATTCATGCCAGCATGAGTAATCGTGAGAGCCGCTTTTTGCAGCAATTCTAATTGCGGTGCATAGCCAACAACGATCGGATTTCCCGGCAAGGGCGGCAAAGATTCTGGAGTCGCACCGCCTCCGAGAGATATTACTAATTGGGCGTCCAAGTCTTCACACGCAGAGGCGATGATTTGAAAAACTTCCAGCAAGCGATTTTGAATTGTTCCCATTGAGGCATAAATCAATGGTTTGCCAGTTAATTGTTCAAAGGGGAATGGTACTGGTTTGCGCGTCGCAGGATTGTGATAAGGGCCGGTAAAATGGAAATGCGGGGGTAGTTTTTGCCTGGGAAACTCTAATTCAGCCGGCTGCTGAGTGATTTGAGCTAGTTTCGAGTAATAATCGTTTGGGTGGGAGTGCAAAGGTAAGTTCCACTTTCGGCGATACTCAGAAATCCCTTCTCGAATCGGTCTTGCAAGCAAACTGAGTAACTGATAGCTGACTTGATTGCGTAAACGTCCTTTCCAAGTCGGATCGTACTGCCAAAGGGTACAAATGGGTGGAATGTTGGGGTCTCGATTTAAGAGCAATGCACTGCAAACTGTGATAAAAGGAATGTTTAGAAATTCTGCAATTGTTCCTCCTTCGAGACAAACTTGGTCTACTAGCAAAGCTTCTACACCAGCTTTTTTAATGGCGATGGTAGCCTCTCTGAGAATAGCAGTCGAAGTCTTCGCAACTTCCTTAAAAGTATGTCGCAATGCCGCAAGTCCGCTAAGTTTTCCGCGTTGAGTAAGGATTTCTGCAAACCAGCCGACGGGAAACTCTTCTTCGGCGAATGACTGGAATTCTAATCCGCTGGCTACAGTTTTGACTTTAGCATCGAGGAAGCCAAATACCGTGACTCGATGACCGCGGCGAAGCAGTTCGCAGCCTAATGTTGTCATGGGGTTGAGGTGGCCGTCGCCTGCTGGACAAATAATACCGAAGTGGGTCATTAGTCAAGGCTCCTTTGAGGTTAAAGTTTTTTTGGGAAAGTCGGTTGATTTTTTGTGTTTATTTTACGGTAGGGAAACGGCATTGCCTACGATCTTGCTCGTGCAACCGGAATAATATTACAGAAAATGTTGTACTCTAACAACTCATATCTGTTGCATTTGGTCTAGCGAGTAATCATTTACTTCTAAAAACGCCAATACGCTAGCAAGGCTCTTCTGGAGGGTGAGGACTGCTGCCAAGAGTCTCGTCATTAGATAGATGTCGGATGTGGAGTTTTTTATCTACCATAAATATATCGAGTTACTAAGAGAATTGCCGTGATTTATCCCACTCCCGATCCGTTTCCAGGCCCGCAGATTCCCGGTACCGAACCGGGGCTGCCAACTATTCCCGCATCGCCACCAGTACCTGGCCCCCCCGTTCCCGAACTCATTCCAGGGATCATACCGCAGCCGGTACCTGCGCCAATTCCGCAGCCAATTCCCGAACCGGTGCCGGAAACAGTACCCTCGCCGATTCCCCAAACAGTGCCGAGTCCAATTCCTCAGACAATCCCCGAACCTATTTAAATTATGTTTTAACGGAAAGGGAAATTTAAGATTGTCTGTGAGGTCGATCGCAAAAACCGAGTTTCCCCAAAGTCCAAAATCCGTTTGTTGAATATCGGACTTGAAAAAACCCGGTTTTTGCCTGAATTATCGATTAATTGAAGTTGAGCGCAGTCTCTTTACAAAGGTCAACAGAAGGCAAATCAGTGGATTTGCCGTCGGAGTATTCGGCCCTGACATCAAAAACACAGCCCGCATCCGAGCCGCCGTAGTCTGCTTGATTCCATTCAAAATCTGCTTTTTGGCGATCGGCAATGGAGCCGTCTAGCTCGTTTTGTCCCCAAGTATCCTTATCGGGAGGCGACATATAAACGGCTGTCATCGTCTTGCCGCTGTTGTTAACCACCGAAACTTTGATTATTTCAGCGAAAACGCTAGATGCTGCCAGCGCTACCAGCGGCAGCGACAGCCCCGCAGCGAGCGTGAGTTTGCTTAACAACTTGTTAACCGTTGAGCCATCTACCTCAAGTTATATATTTATTCAAGCTTAGCTGTAGAAGTTAGAACCCACAAGTCAGATACAGCCTGTTCCAGGGTGAGCAAGCAAGTAGGGACACGGCATTGCCGTGTCCCTACAGGGATTAATCTGTATATTGCGATTTCTTATGATATTTTGAAACAGTGATATGTTTCTAAATAGCTATGCTTACTGCCGGAATTGTCGGACTGCCTAATGTTGGCAAATCTACTTTGTTTAATGCTCTGGTTGCTAATGCCAAGGCGACTGCTGCTAATTTTCCTTTTTGTACGATCGAGCCAAACACGGGTATCGTGGCAGTACCAGACGAACGTTTGAAGGTGCTCAGCGATATTGGCAATTCCGCGCAAACAGTGCCGACGCGGATGGAGTTTGTGGATATTGCGGGTTTGGTGAAGGGGGCGAGTCAGGGGGAAGGATTGGGAAATCAGTTTTTGTCTCACATCCGGGCTGTAGATGCGATCGCCCATGTTGTCCGCTGTTTCGATAATGATGATATCATTCACGTTGCGGGTTCTGTCGATCCCCAGCGAGATATTGACATTATCAATCTCGAATTGATTTTAGCAGATTTAGCTCAAATTGAACGCAGGCTCGATCGCACTCGCAAGCAAGCCCGCAGCAATAAGGAAGCCCAGGCAGAAGTGGACGTGCTCGAAAAGTTGGTCGTGGTTTTGAATGCGGGTAAACCAGCGCGCCAGTACAGTTTCAGTGATGACGAAGCTGAGTTAGTTAAAGGCTTAGAATTACTGACAAACAAACCAATTATCTATGCTGCTAACGTGTCTGAGGACGATTTAGCAACCGGAAATAGCTATGTCGAACAAGTGCGAAAAATAGCAGAAGCAGAAAATGCTAAGGTTGTCATAGTTTCGGCGCAAGTTGAGTCAGAATTGGTGGAGTTATCAGAGGAAGAACGAACGGATTTCCTCGAATCTCTGGGGGTGAAAGAAGGTGGCTTAAAATCTTTGATTCGAGCTACTTACGAATTATTGGGTTTGCGGACTTATTTTACTAGCGGGCCGAAGGAAACTCGCGCTTGGACAATTATCGCGGGAATGTTAGCACCGCAAGCTGCGGGGGTGATTCACTCTGATTTTGAGCGGGGTTTCATCCGGGCTGAAACTGTAGCTTATGAAGATTTGGTTGCTACGGGCGCGATGAAAGCGGCTAAGGAAAAAGGCTTAGTTCGCAGTGAAGGAAAAGAGTATGTTGTGCAAGAGGGGGATGTGCTGTTGTTCCTATTTAATGTTTAGTTTTTTCAAGAAGATTGGCACATGAATATCGACAATATCGACATCTTTTCGCTGGCAATTGCTTGGTTGGTAACATCCGTGAGCTTTTTTATTATTTTCAAGTTGCCGATCGGGGTGGACATTGACAGTTTTGGAAAAGCGATTATTTCGGCTGCGATTTTTGGATTAGTGAATGCTTTGGTTCGGCCGCTTTTTGTTGGACATTTTGGACCATTTGCGTTGCCAACTTTTAGCTTGTTTGCGATTGTTATCAACGCTGCTATTTTTGGATTGGCGGCTTGGCTAGTCGAAGGATTTCGCTTGCGGTGGGGAATTTGGAGTGCTTTGCTTGGGGCTATTACTCTCGGTTTTATTAACTCTTTGCTCTATGAGGTGTTGCGGACGCTGCCTAGTGTAAGGTAAATTAGTCAGTTGTCATTAGTTTGGTAATTGCTTTGTAGGGTGCGCAGCGCGCACCTTACTGCATCAGCCTTCGCAGTAGTCGATAAAGTTGTCTGGAACTAGGCGCAATTCCCCCGATCGAAAGCGCTCGACCGGCATCCAAAATGCAGTATGTTCCCCATCTCCGTCTGCAAAATCCAGACTCTCCAATTCATAAAATTTGCGATCGACAAAATCGCACTGGTATAGTTGTATTAATTCGTGTCCGGCTTTGCCATTATAAACAAAGAAATTTTCCAAACAAGCCAAATATTTGATATGTGTCAACTCGGCTTGAATTTCTTCTTGAAACTCTCTTTGCAAAGCGTCGGTGCTGTGTTCTCCAAATTCTACGCCACCGCCCAGGGCTCGGTAGAATATTTCTTGTTTTACCGGATCGCAGCATTCGGAAACGAAGATGCGATCGCCCGATCGAATTAATCCTAAAACAATGACGCGAATTTTACCTTGCATAATATAGCCATCAGTCATCAGTCATTAGTCATCAGTCATTACGCATCAAAACCAAAACAAAAGAAACCGGGTTTCGACTTCGCCCAACCGCAGGTTTTTTGCCGTTGATGCGGGTTGTAACGAAGTATGATCCTAAAAACCCGGTTGATGACTACCCGTGCGATCGCGAACTATATTAGTCAGCAGTCATCAGTCATTATCCGTGTATCCGTGTCATCCGTGTCGTGTCAACATTTAATTATCAGGCTCAAAACCCTCTCTGTTCCTCCTATTTTCAACAGGCCAGTCTATATTTTCCCCGCCAATAATCAGTTCTTCAACCGTTACGAATTCTTTGCTGAGTTGCTGGAAAACATTAATTAAAACATCGAGGCCGATCGCATCGCTAGTCCCCAAGTCAAACCAGCAGCGAGCCCAATAACCTTCATACTCCATTTCTCCCATATTGTGCATCAAAGCCATCATGCTTTGGTCGGCTAGATTAACATCGTAATTCATGTCACTGATGTCTAAGCCTTCATCTTGAACTTGCAAATTTTCCGCATTAAATCCTCCAAGTTTTCCTAAAAAAAACCAAGAGTCAAACACTTCTTCAACATACTGTTTCTCACCGTTTGAAGGCACGTTGCTGAACTTCAGCCAAATCCACAAGTCAAAGGGATTAAATTCGCGAAACTCTACTTTCATCAATTTTTACTCTGGTTAATAACAACCGCCAAGATGGTACTGTCAACTAAGAGGGCGGGCACTCTTGGCACCACCCCTACCAACTGTTTATAGTGGTGGTAAGGCTGCTGGCCCCCAGACTCCATCTGCATCTCTAATTTTATCGCGCATCGGGTCACAGTCGCGAGATTTGCTGTCGAGGCGGTTGCGGGTTCTGCACTGCTGAAAGAAGATTTCGGCTACTAAACTGCGTGGCAGTTGGTCGGGTTTTGCTAGGGCTGCGTCGTAGTTTTTTCTGGCTTCTTCAAGTAAGGTTTTGTTGCTGTCTTTTCCCTGGGATTGGGAAAATAAGATTTGTGCTTTTAGATAAAGTATTTCTGGGTTGTTGGGCGTTTCTGCTAGGGATTTGTTGGCAAATTCTAGGGCGCGATCGTACTTTTTTAAGTCTCGATAGCCTACTGCCATGCCGCGATAAGCTAAGTAACGGGGAGAGGCTTTTTCTTCCAGTCGTTTTATGGCTTCGCTGGGGTTAGAAAAGGGCAGGTTTGTGGCTAGCATTAAGTCCATGTAGCCTTTGAGCAGGTTGAGTTCTGGGTCGTTGGGCGCTATTTTTTCGGCGGCATCTAGGTATTGAAATACTACTCGCAATTTACTCAAAGCTTGGGGCGCGCCTTTGGCTGTTCCTTCTTTGGCTATAATGTTCGCCCCTTCTAGAAAGTGACCTGCTGCTATGTAAATGTTGCCGCGCAATGGGTTAGTTTTACTTAATTTTTCGCCTAGTTCGCGGGTTTTTTGGGCGTAGGAATTCATCGAGTTTAAGTCTTGCTCGATGTATGATATGGAGGCTGCCATTGCATAGGCGAGCGGCTCGTTTGGTTCGGCTGATAGTGCTTGTTGAATTTGTGCTTTTGCTTGTTTGTAGTTTCCTTGCTGAAACATTGTTTTGAAGGCGGTTTCGGTGTTGGGCCCGATCGCCTGTGGGTTGCTGATGCGAAAGGGATCGCCCGCTACTGCGGAGTTGATGCAGATGCCCAGGACGATCGCTCCTGCACTGGCGATCGCCCGCACTGTCTGTTTATAACTTAACATTTGCTTGCCAATGGACGCTAAAATAGTTTTCATCATCGTCAATTCTCAAAAAGCAATTGATTGTAAACTGGGAAGTGTGAAAATTGAAAGTTCAGACTTCCCGGCCGCGACTCAAAAATTGATCGGATGGTCTTGATTTTTGCTGGCTATTGCTGTATACTCTAATAATGGGAGTGTGAGCATTCATAAATTTTTTTCACATATTTCCATTATTAAATTATAGCATCAAAGAATCTAAAAATCAAGGGGGAAAGCTCAAAAAAAAAGGTCGATTTTTGTAAAGATTTATGTAAAATAATTGTGGGCGATCGGCATCAGCGAGAAAAGCCTTAATTATTAATAGCACAACAAGGAGTTCCCAGATCCAACAATAACTATTTTTCTTTCTTCTGACTACTAACAACTGCCAACTGCCAACTGTCAACTGCCAACTGCCAACTAACAACTGCCAACTGCCATTAATGCTTTATCTAAAAAACTTAGTATATCATCCTACAGCCTGTCCGAATGCTATTCTCAAAAATATTAACTTAGAACTGGCGTCGCAGCAAATGGGGCTAATTGTGGGCCGCAGCGGCTCAGGCAAAAGTACGCTATTAGAAATATTAGCAGGTTTAGCAGAAAAAACTAGCGGTGACATCCGGTGGCGGGAACAGGAATTAACACCGGAACACTTGCAACAGTTAGGAGGTTTAGTGTTCCAGTTTCCAGAAAGGCATTTTTGCGGAGGCACAATTTTAGAAGAATTGCGATTGGGCCATCCTGAATTGGGACAAGAACAAATCAACAAAGCAATGGCAGAAGTGGGGCTGGGACATTTGCCGCTGGGTTCTTCTCCGCACGCTTTGAGTGGGGGACAACAGCGCAGGGTGGCGCTGGCGGTGCAGTTAATTCGCCAGCCGCATTTGCTGCTTTTGGACGAACCGACGGCGGGTTTGGATTGGTCGATGCGCCGACAGTTGGTAAACTTGTTGAGCAAGTTGAAAAATCACTGGACTTTGTTGATTGTTACTCACGATGCTAGTGATTTATTGGGCGTTGCTGATAAATTTTGGACATTAGACCACGGGGATTTGCAGGAGGTCGATCGGGCTAAATTAGAGGCTAAGGAAACGAGTTTTGTTAGTCATTAGTCATTAGTCATTAGTCATTAGTCATTAGTCATTAGTCATTAGTC
>JAUBOH010000168.1:0-13035 GCA_036700145.1 Microcoleus occultus BM001215366 | reverse complement strand
TGCAAGGTTTAGACCCTTATTCGGCTTGTTTGCATCAGGGAACGGAACGCCATGCTGCTTTGGCTTCGGATTTGATTGAGGAATTTCGGGCACCGATTATTGATTCGTTAGTTACTTATTTAGTCAATCGCCGATTTGTGGATGCTGGCAATGATTTTGTCTATAGTAACGGCGGATGTTTCTTAAATGATTCTGGTAGGCGCAAGTACCTGAAAGCTTTTTTAGAGCGTATGGAGGAGGAAATTGAAACGGATTCGGGCAAACAACCTAAGTGGGATTTGCTGAACCAACAAATCAAAGCCTACAAACAGTTTGTTTACAATCCAACGGAGCTTTATAAACCTTACCAAATTCGCTAAGCCGTGCTTTTATATGTGGTGATTTACGATATTCCTGACAACAAACGGCGCTCTAAAGTGCATGATTTGTTGGAAGGTTACGGAACTTGGGTGCAGTATAGCGCTTTTGAGTGCGTGCTCAGTCAAGCGAAGTTTGATGAATTGAGAACGCGACTTGGGAAAAAGGTAAATCTCGAAGAGGATAGCATCCGGTTTTATCCGGTGTCGCGCCATACTTTGGGACAGGTGGAGGTTTTGGGAGTGGGAGCACCGATCACAAAAGCACCTGGGTCAGTGATTATTTAGCTGGTGTTGCGAGGCTGGCGGTAAATTGGCTGAAACGTATTTTTTGCGTCGGGAGCCTCGCAGCATTACTGGGTAAGGGTTTTAGGGTTTTTGATGGGCGGGCACAGGTGTGGTTTCTAGAAAAAATTCCTGAGCCTCGCAAATGGCCTCTAGACATCTTGCGCTGTATGAGGTTTAATGTGGAGGACTCCCCACTCGTTGGGGAAACTAATTGAATGGAAACGAGTATCCTTTCCCCTTTCGGTATTCAGCATTGTAAAAAGCCTCCCCACTCGTTGGGGAAACTAATTGAATGGAAACTCTAGTGGCGTCATAGGTAAACTAAAACGACCCAAAGCTATAAGTGCCGAACGGCCTTTAGACTCCCCACTCGTTGGGGAAACTAATTGAATGGAAACTCAACTTCTTTGACTACTTCAATGGCCTTAACTCCCCACTCGTTGGGGAAACTAATTGAATGGAAACTTAATTGTTGTCTTTGTGCTGTTTTAGTGTTCATCTCCCCACTCGTTGGGGAAACTAATTGAATGGAAACAGCTCCTGATTCTGCGAGAAGCTTGATTTCTTCCTGGCTCCCCACTCGTTGGGGAAACTAATTGAATGGAAACTCGACATGACTCAAAGAACAGGAATTTTCTGTGAACTCCCCACTCGTTGGGGAAACTAATTGAATGGAAACTTTAAAATTACCCGCGCATTTTCCGTCGCCGTAAGATGCTCCCCACTCGTTGGGGAAACTAATTGAATGGAAACTCAGACCATGCGGGATCTTTAATCTTGAGGTTTTCTCCCCACTCGTTGGGGAAACTAATTGAATGGAAACTCGGCGGTTCGCTGGACTGAGAAAAAGCAAAAAAACTCCCCACTCGTTGGGGAAACTAATTGAATGGAAACTTGAAGTTGCCAATACGAAGATTGCCAGCATTGCTGCTCCCCACTCGTTGGGGAAACTAATTGAATGGAAACGTCACTGTCATCATCGAAACCCTTGAGTTGGCAAGGGCTATTACTCCCCACTCGTTGGGGAAACTAATTGAATGGAAACTGTTGACAACTTGCCACTCGTATTCATCGTCTTCGTCGCCTCCCCACTCGTTGGGGAAACTAATTGAATGGAAACAAGTTGCATTGAGACTCCGTGAGTAGTGCATAAATCTCAGGACCTCCCCACTCGTTGGGGAAACTAATTGAATGGAAACTCAGTAGCTAATAACTCAGCATGCTTGGCTAACACTTCTGCTCCCCACTCGTTGGGGAAACTAATTGAATGGAAACTATAGTGGTATTAACACTACCGATTCATCCTTAGTCTCCCCACTCGTTGGGGAAACTAATTGAATGGAAACAAGGTAATATGCTGCTCCTCGATCGCACTTTCTACTCCCCACTCGTTGGGGAAACTAATTGAATGGAAACGTCATTGCGGCCTTCTACTCCCCGATTTATTTGACTCCCCACTCGTTGGGGAAACTAATTGAATGGAAACTTCTCTACAATTGTCCTGCCAGGCAATGAGATATTTTGAACTCCCCACTCGTTGGGGAAACTAATTGAATGGAAACAGGCTTTATCCATCTCATCGACTAGCAAGATGCAGGCTCCCCACTCGTTGGGGAAACTAATTGAATGGAAACATAACAACCTGTTCTTTCGACAGTTGGTGTGTTGCTTACTCCCCACTCGTTGGGGAAACTAATTGAATGGAAACAACAGTTGCTCCTGGTAAAGCGCTTCAGTAGCTTCCAGACTCCCCACTCGTTGGGGAAACTAATTGAATGGAAACTTTGTTTAGCTGTCGTTGTGGCTGTATTGACAGCTACATTGGCAATTGAACTCCCCACTCGTTGGGGAAACTAATTGAATGGAAACCAATTTAGCCGGGATAGCTGCTGTACCACCACGTTCTACATTCTCCCCACTCGTTGGGGAAACTAATTGAATGGAAACTTAAAATTTGGTGGTTGTCTGTCAGTTTCAGGGAGTATCCTTCTTTTGTCTCCCCACTCGTTGGGGAAACTAATTGAATGGAAACAATGTAACGATGTCATCCCATTCCATGTTCACACACCTCCCCACTCGTTGGGGAAACTAATTGAATGGAAACAGAATCGAGTGGGAGAATTCAATCCTGGGAGGACTCCCCACTCGTTGGGGAAACTAATTGAATGGAAACATTGCGGTCACAACCGCATCAACAGGATCTTCTCCCTCCCCACTCGTTGGGGAAACTAATTGAATGGAAACATCTTATTTCTTGGTTCGTTGACTCTGACATTACTTCTCCCCACTCGTTGGGGAAACTAATTGAATGGAAACGCGGATTTGCAGATTGAATAGCTCTAAGTTCTGACTCCCCACTCGTTGGGGAAACTAATTGAATGGAAACGCGTTGGGAAGCTTGTCAGCCAAGTTTGCGAAATCGTCTCCCCACTCGTTGGGGAAACTAATTGAATGGAAACATTAACTTTGTCGATCTTCTCTTTAGATAATTCTACTCCCCACTCGTTGGGGAAACTAATTGAATGGAAACACGATTCAACGCTGGCGTTAGATTGAATTTACCTCTCTCCCCACTCGTTGGGGAAACTAATTGAATGGAAACAATTGTATTTTCTGACATAGTTTTAAGGCTCAAAACTCCCCACTCGTTGGGGAAACTAATTGAATGGAAACTTTGCGGGCGGGCGATCGTCAAGAAATCTATTTTAATGCTCCCCACTCGTTGGGGAAACTAATTGAATGGAAACTGAATCAGCAGAGCAAGGAATCTTAGCAGCTAAACTCCCCACTCGTTGGGGAAACTAATTGAATGGAAACGTTAACTCTTGAGCGGTTACAATTGGGTTAATCTCCCCACTCGTTGGGGAAACTAATTGAATGGAAACATGATTCAGGCGGGGGGATGTTTAATGGGGTTTACATTGGGCACTCCCCACTCGTTGGGGAAACTAATTGAATGGAAACTTTGCCAACTTTGCTGCATGACACTGGTACATACCTGCCTCCCCACTCGTTGGGGAAACTAATTGAATGGAAACGAATTTGATCGCCTGTTATTAATTAGCCAGCAACCACTCCCCACTCGTTGGGGAAACTAATTGAATGGAAACTTCCGTAGCTTGGGGAGCGATCGGCTCTTTAACCTCCCCACTCGTTGGGGAAACTAATTGAATGGAAACCGAATAATGCACGAGACGGGACAGTGAACGTCACTCCCCACTCGTTGGGGAAACTAATTGAATGGAAACAAGACAAGAGGTTTCCAGTTGCCTGGATGTGAACTTTTCTCCCCACTCGTTGGGGAAACTAATTGAATGGAAACGCTGCCATCTCCTGTAAGTCGCAGGATTCTAGTAGTTGGGCGATCGACTCTCCCCACTCGTTGGGGAAACTAATTGAATGGAAACAAAATATAGTCTAAACATTCACTAAACGGACTTAAGCTCCCCACTCGTTGGGGAAACTAATTGAATGGAAACTAACTCTTACAAGCCCAGTCACCAAGTTGATGTGCATTTCCTCCCCACTCGTTGGGGAAACTAATTGAATGGAAACTTGGGGACAAACAGACTAATTGTATTGACCTTGGACTCCCCACTCGTTGGGGAAACTAATTGAATGGAAACGATCGACTTATCATTAATTGTGACGATCGCCGTTTTACTCCCCACTCGTTGGGGAAACTAATTGAATGGAAACTCTATCCAGATTGGTAGAGGACAAAATTCATCTTTCTCTCCCCACTCGTTGGGGAAACTAATTGAATGGAAACTGATTTGTTTGTCGGTTCTGGTTGGACTGTCGATACCATCCTCCCCACTCGTTGGGGAAACTAATTGAATGGAAACCTATGATAGTCCACTTCTTTTCTTATTGCTAACTTTTTAGCTCCCCACTCGTTGGGGAAACTAATTGAATGGAAACATATAAAGACTCGCAGCCCATGCACAAGTAGAGGTTGCCGCCTCCCCACTCGTTGGGTAAACTAATTGAATGGAAACATTTGGTGATAAAACCACAGCAGTATTTTGTACGCAGCCTTCGGGTACGCACAACTCCCCACTCGTTGGGGAAACTAATTGAATGGAAACCGTTCTGGCAATTCTGGTCGAAGTTTATTGAAAGCAGGGTTTCTCCCCACTCGTTGGGGAAACTAATTGAATGGAAACTTAGCAATTATAAATTCTTTTCTTGCTAATCTAACGCAATTTTTTCGGTGGGTGGGGGCGGGTTTTTGAGATTGTTGGTTTCTGACATGAATTGTTGGTGAAACCCGCCCCGGAGGGCGATCGTACGGGCGGGTTTTACGAATGATATTTAATACCAGCAAACAATCTGGTAAACCTGCCCCTACACAGCCGATTGTCTAGATTAATCTAATGTGCGATCGCATTTCACAAATGTAGATTGGGATTTTTCGGTGGGTGGGGGCGGGTTTACCAGATTGTTGGTTTCTGACATAAATTGTTGGTAAAACCCGCCCCTACAGTCCATCGTAGGAGCGGGTTTTACGAATGATATTTGATGAATATAAACAATTTAGATAAACCCGCCCTTTGAGCCTCATTCAACTTCTCCAATTTCAGGTGCAATTTCTCGATCTACTTGTTCAAAATTCACTTTATTGTATATATCTGCCACAGCAATTTCAAAGGATACTGAAGAAAGTGCGATCGCCTCATCCAATTCATTGTACTCAGCAAACGACCATCGGTTATTATCCATCTTAGAAAAATGTTCGATGTATCTCCGATTTTGGTCGAGCAATAAGTATTCTTCAAGAGTGGGAATCGTGCGGTATCCCTCAAATTTTTTGCTGCGATCGTATCCTTTAGTTGAAGCTGAAAAAATCTCAATAATTACTCTGGGATTGGTAATCGTATCGGTGCGGTTATTATAATACTCCGGCTTCCCACATACTACCATCACATCGGGATAGGTATAGATGCGCTTCTTGGGTATCCACAAGCGGACATCGCTCATGAAAACTCGATAGTCTAGTTTTTTGAAGGCAAAATTTAGTTCGGCATAGAAATTGCCAGCTATTTGATTGTGATTGGTAGAGCCACCGGCCATAGGAAATATTTCACCGTCAATGTATTCGCTTTTGTAGTCAGCAGACTCTTCTAGTGTCAGATATTCCTCGATCGAGTAGTATCGTTGTTCAGTAAGTTGCATAGTTCTATTAGAGAGCATTTAACTGAGACTTTTGTCTAGTGTAACATTTTTGGGTAAGCTTTTTTAAGTTGAGTTTTTGGGGCGGGTTTTTGAGATTGTTGGTTTCTCATATATAGCCATTCTAAATCATTTGCATAATTCTTGTAGGGGCAAACCCCCCGTGGTTGCCCAATCTCTCGGAGGGCGGGCACTCTTGGCACCGCCCCTACAGATTGTATGAGTGATTTAGACTCGCTATAGATAGTTGGTTAAACCATCTCCTACGTTAATTTTTGGGCAAATACGATCGCTTATTTTCGAGTTACCAAAACCCAATCTTCTGCTGTTTTGACAACCTCAGCATTCGCTAAATTTAAATGTTTTAAAACTGGTTTTTCTAACAGAAAATAAGGTTGAGGAAGAGTTTGCCATTTCTGTTGGAGTGTCGGCGCGTCGGCGACAATAACTTGCCGTTCGCTGTAGAAATTTAGCGAGGGACGCCCCAAACGGTGAGAAGTAAATACTGGTTGACCGATCGGGGTTCCGGTGCGGACAATTTCGGCGATCGGCTTTACTGGATAATCTTCGGCCAATTCCCACACCCAGTTATCGGAAGCGACAAATACCAACAGCGAAACGTAGGTTCCCCAAATTAAAACTAACAGAAACTGTCGGTCTTTGCGGTGCAGCAACACCGCCGCCATTGTCAGTGTCAAAGCTACAAACATCAGCATTAACTGCAAATCTCGCTCGATCGCACTTCCGCTTCCCCCGAAACGCAGCCAACCGCCGAAATACGCGCAACCGACAGCAGCCACTACAGCCAGCAGCCCCAAAATCGCGGGATGAGGCAAGCATGATACAGCATCGAAAGGTTCTTCTTCTATTTCATCTTTAGCTGGCTCTTTTACGGTATCTTCTGGGAGTTCCATTTGCTCCCAAACTTCTGCGAGATAACTGCCAACTGTTAAGGCAAAAGCTGGATAAATTGGCAACACGTACCAAGGCAATTTAGTATTCATCACCGAAATAGCCAAGAGATAAAATCCACTCCAAACTAAAATCAATTTTGGCCCTGCAAAACTGCGATTCTCCCAGGTTAAACGCAGCCCTTGCAGATAAAATAATTGCCACGGCCAAGCTGATTCTAAAATTTCTAAAAGATAATACCAGGGCGGGCCTTTGTGATTGCTAACTGGTTCGGAAATTCGCCGGAAAGATTCGCTAACTAAGTTGATGTTGATGAAATCTTGACCGTAGTGCAGCCATTGGGCAAAATACCAAGCGGCTACTGGTAATGTTCCGATCGCCAATCCGCCCCAAAGATACCCAGAAGTCAGCAGTCGCGGGGTATCCCAAACTAGAAAACAAAAGCCGATCGCCCCTAATAGCAGCCCCAACATCACACCCTTAGTCAAGCAAATGAATCCGAAGCCAATACCCGCGCCCAAAGCGTAGCGCAAATCCCGGCGCGATCGCAGCAAACACCACATTGCCGCCAGCAAAAAACACAAAACCGCCCCATCCAACATCGCCAAACGTCCGTGCCGTACCACCGGTAACAGCGTCAGATAAACCAAAGTCGAAAAAATGGCGATCGAGCGTCTGGGAAACAACTCCCTGCCAATGGCGTAAAGAAGCGGCACAGAAGAAGCTGTCAGCATTGCGGGTATCAACCTCGCCGTCCATTCGCTGACACCCCCAACCGCAAAACACAGCCCGATTAGCCAGTGTACCAGCGGCGGCTTGTTCAAATAAGGAATTGAGTCGATCGTTGGATACAGCCAATTTAAATTGCCGCGCCAAATTTCGCGGCTTACCTGCGCTGCAATCCCTTCATCCCAATCCCGCAAAGCCACACCGCCCAGATTCAGCCCGAAAATTAGTACAGCAGCCAACAGAAAAGCCAACATCCACAGTTTGTCTGTAGAGTTGTCATTGAGGCGACTTGTGTATTTTCCCGTGCTCGGTGGAAAGATTTCTGACATGAGTTTAAGAGATTTATAAGCGTCCCAAACTGAAGGTAAACTTAGACAACAGTTATTTACGACCAGGGATTTTCCATGAATTTACCCGTCATCATAGATATTATCATCGGCTTAGTGTTTATCTACCTGACTTTAAGCCTGTTAGCTTCGGAAATTCAGGAATTGATTGCTACTGTTTTGCAGTGGCGGGCGGAACATTTAAAAAAGTCGATCGAGGTGCTGATTTCTGGCGGCAGCGAAGGCGCGAAAGATCCGGTACAATTTCAGCGAGTCGGACACTTGGCTAATGCGATTTACGCCAGTCCGACGATCAAGGATTTGAATCAGGGAGCCAAAGGACTTTTACCAGAGGGATTCCGCTCTGTTACGCACCGATTGGGACATTTTTTCCTCCAAATGACTGGAACTAAGAATGTTTTCGGCAATAAATCAACTGGGCCTTCTTATATTCCAGCAGAGAGTTTTGCTGCTGGCCTTTTGGAGACTTTGAAAATTTCTAGTTTGATGCGATCGATCTCTAAAACCAGATTGGAAAGATTTAAAGATTTACAGTTGGCACAAATTCAAGTGATTGGAGAGGGTCTGAATTTGCCGGAGTCTACTAAACCGATTATCGAGCAAGAGTTTGGCTGGCTGACTGCGGAGTTTAATCGAGTTGTAGAAGATTATAAAAACGATTTGGGTAGTTTGAACAACAGCTTGGATCGGATGTCTGAAAAGCTCGGATTTTATATTAAGGATTCTCAGGTTTATCTGCCTGAAACCGAGCTGGGAGGGAGAGAGTTTCAGAGGCAGATGGCATTTGTTAAGGCTAGTTTTGATAGCGAATTTGAGCGGGCGGCGCTGCGATCGCAACTGCAACCGAGTTTGAGCAATCTGTTAAATACCGTTAGGAAAGTTAGGAAAATTCAGGATACGGTAGCAGAAATTATGGAGGAGAAAGAGGACAGTCCGATTTACAAACAAATTCAAGAAACTTTGGACAGTATGCCAGAATCTTTGAAAGGTAGCCTTTATATTTTAGCGCAGCGCGCTGAAGGCGGCGGCGGAGATACTCAACAGCAGTTGGAGCGGTTTGAGAAAGAAATTGAAGTTTGGTTCGATCAATCGATGCAGCGGGCTTCGGGGGTTTACAAGCGGAATGCCAGAGGGGTGGCGATTTTGCTGGGCACTGCGATCGCAGTCGCTGCTAATGCTGATAGCATTAATATTGTGAATCGGTTGTCGAAGGATTCGATGTTGCGATCGACTGTTAATTTGTACGCTAAGCAGTTGGTGGAAAAGAATCCTAACACGAAATTAGATAATTTAACAAGTCTGACAAAAGTTCAAAATCAGGTCGATCGAGCTTTGGATAATGTAGCTCTGCCTTTTGGATGGAACGAACCGAACAGGTTAGAACTAGACGCGCAGGGGAATTTATTGTGGCCGGCTTTGATGACAAAATTGTTTGGTTGGATATTGAGCGGCGTAGCTATTTCAATGGGGGCTAGTTTTTGGTTTGAGGCGCTCAGCAAAATTATTAATATTCGCAATGCAGGGAAGAAGCCGCCATCTTCCACAGAATCTTGAGTGGTGCAGCTACCGGGTCGATCGACCAACTGTCATACCATTTGAGATTTGAGAATATTCGATTTGAGATTTGAATGACTGTCACTTACAGGATACAGGATCGATCGGTAATTACGGGCCTGTCGGCAGTTTTGGCAAACACGCAGAACATAAATTCCGTGCGATCGCGGATGGCAGTACCGCAGAAATAGGCGAAACTGATAGGTGGGTTCAATAGGAATAAGCGAAACAAACAAGGTCGCTGCCAGTTTCCGACGGTCTGACTCCCGGGGTGTATCTACCACTTAACACCCTTTTGGAGAACGGAATATGTTCACTTCTTTGACGGAAACCAATCCCGCCTCGGAATACCAAAATCCCTTATCCATAAGCTTTGCATTCAATGACTCTAGCATCAATTACCGTAGATATTTTGTCTCTGGGATTTTGGCTGCCGATCGAGTAATTTTAGTCAACTCCAACTCTGAAAGCATCGAGCAAATTACCTCGGCACTTCAAAAATATGCCTCTATCCTTGGAGAGATTGACAAAGTTTGCACAATTTATTGGGGAGGTTCCGATGACCTCGAACCATCGAAAACCCTATTGCAAAAATGGCAGAGTTCGCTGACGGAAAAAAGCAAACTGGGTTCGTGTTATGCCGATCGAGATACCGACACACTCAGCAACGGCGACGAGCGCGATCGACTGTTTGCTAATAAAGAGAGTGATGCCATCATCGATCGTAAAGTAGCCGTGCGATCGCGAACTAAGCCCTGGCGCATCTAAATTTTACAGTCAAGTCTGATGAAATTCTTGTGGGGTAGGATCTGGTAACTCGTCCAAAAATACAATGCAAGATACCCAACAGCTTATCAGATCGACTCCCGCTCAAGAATTGCGATCGCGTTTGTAGTGACGGCCCAAGTCTTCAAAGTGCGCCAGCACGCAAACAACTCGATCGCGATCTATTAATCGGCACTTAATTTCAGACTGTTTTGACTCTTAGTAAATGCCACAAAACTAACTTGGCATCAGCATTTCGGCGTCTCAAAAATCTAGCAGCTTCAAAACATATATAATTATTCAAAATGTAGATCAGTCATTTTTAAAGGGGTAAGGTGCTTATGTTTGCCCCTACATATAGAGGTTCTGCATAAATCATGTAAATATAATTCAGAGGGGTTATTCAGGGGGAAATTACCCCTACAGCCCTTTTTCAATGGCTGAAATGATGGCTATAGTTAGCAAAATAAGGCTGAAAAAATCCGGCTGGTAGAAGCGGGATTTATTTGCATATTCCCGATACTTTTTGTTTTATATCCCCCAGCGGTTGCGGCAAAAACTCCCACCCGCTACAACCACCAATAGGTAAATCAGGATAAAAATAAAATTCAAAAAATATTTTTTGAAATGACACAAAAGCAAAAATAGGTGTTAAGATGTAATCAAACAAGGCTGATGAGATTACTCTCGGGCTGTATCTACCAATAACGCCCTTAATGGAGTATCAAATATGAGTTCTACTTTCGCTCAACTTAACTCACAATCTTCTCTTGAAAAACTGCCTCCGCGTTCCTTAGTCTTCATTGATTCCGGCGTGGAAGATTACGAGTCAATTGCAGCGGGAGTGCTACCGGGACAGCAGGTAGTAATACTCGATCGCACCAAAAACGGCATCGAACAAATCTCCTCTGAAATTGAAAAATACGCCTCTAGCAACGGGGCGATCGACTCGGTTCACATCATTTCTCACGGCAGTTCTGGCAGCCTACAACTCGGCAATACCGCTCTGGGTTCAGATAACATAGATCAATACAAAAGCCAGTTGGAAAAGTGGCAAACTTCACTAGCTCCAAAAGCAGACATCATGCTGTACGGCTGCGACGTAGCAGCAGGTACTGGCGCTAATTTCGTTGACAAATTCAGTCAATTAACCGGGGCTGACGTTGCCGCATCCACCAACATCACCGGCCGAGACGGTGACTGGAATTTAGAATTTGCTAAGGGTCAAATTGAATCTCCCTTAGCCTTGAGCCCGGAGGCGATGGCAAATTACCGAGGTGATTTAGCTACTATCGTCGTAGCCAACAATAGCGATAGCGGGCCCGGTTCCTTGAGGGCTGCGATCGCCAGCGCTGTTGCCGGCGATACCATCACCTTCGCACCCGGTTTGGCCAACCAAACCATCACCCTCACCAGCGGTCAACTCGAAATTCCCCCTGCCAAAAACATCACCATTGACGGCGCTGCCGCTCCCGGTTTAACCATCAGCGGCAACAACACATCCCGCGCCTTTTTTGTCAATGCAAACGTTGACTTTGCTACCACTTTTGCAGTCAAAAACCTCGCTATCATCAACGGTAAAACGGCCCAAAACGGGGGCGCGATCGGTACAACTGACGAAGTAGCGATGACCGTAGAAAAGGTGCAGTTTACCAACAACGTTGCCGATCAAGGCGGCGGTGCAATTTTCAGCGGCTGGAACAACTCCCTGACCGTTACTGACAGTAAATTCACCGGAAATAAAGCCACCGCTACCAACGACGAACGCGGTGCTGGCGGTATTGCTTTTGCCAGCAAGAAAAACCTGACTGTCCGCAACAGCGATTTCACCAACAACTTAGGAATTAACGGCGGGGCAATTAACAGCCTTAACGGCAAACTAACAGTTGACAACTCGCGATTTATCGGCAACGATACCACCGCAGCCGTTTTCGCCCCAAACGATCCCAACGGCAATTCTTTTTTAAGGGGTTTTGGCGGAGCAATTTACACAGACCGAGCCAGTTCTACTGAGGAGGCTTCCGGCACAATTAGCATTACCAAAAGCGTATTTCAAGACAACAAAGGTCGGGGCGAAGGCGGAGCAGCTTATCTATTCACAGGCACTCAAGACAGCGTAACTGTTGCAGATAGCACCTTCCAAAACAACGAAATTCTGCCGCTTCCCGGCGGAAACGGCGGAATTGGCGGCGGTTTGGTGCAAATGAATAACGGCGCTAACAAGGGATTTACAATCTCTAACACCACATTTGCTGGTAACAAAGCCCCCGGTCAAGGCGGCGGCATCTGGGTCATCGACGCGCCTACCACGATTACTAACAGCACATTTTCTGGCAACCAGGTGACGACTACTGCTCCTGATGGCTTTGGCAATGTCGGCGGTGCAATGGCTCTTTATGCACCGACAACGATTGTCAATACCACGATCGCCGACAATTACGCCGGTTGGGTTGGCGGAGCTATCTCAGCCGCCGATGGCAATCCTGTCACGGTCAAAAACACGATTTTTTCCAATAACACGTCCGGGAATCCCTTTGGCATTCAGCAGCAAACCAGCAGCGAATTAACTGACCTAGGAGGCAATTTTCAGTGGCCTGTCAAAAAAACCAATAACTTCAACGATTACAATGCGACGGCCAGCGTTACGATCGCAGACCCCCTACTCGGCCCACTGCAAAATATTAACGGCGCCTTTGTCCGGCCCCTGCTAACAGGAAGTCCGGCAATTGACAAAGGAGTACCAGGCGGCGCACCCGCTACGGATCAGCGCGGCGTGACTCGCCCTCAAGACGGCGACAGCATTCCAGGTGCGATCGTTGACAGCGGCTCGTTTGAATTGGGAGGTACAGTCGTCCCGACTCCAACTCCGGCGCCAACTCCGACGCCAGCGCCGACTCCGACTCCGACTC
>JAUBOH010000167.1:4894-13112 GCA_036700145.1 Microcoleus occultus BM001215366 | reverse complement strand
CTGCTACAAAGACATTTTCGTTGTCTTTGAATAAGGCATCTATTCCGCCTTGAATGGTTACAATTAATTGGAACTGTTTGGTGTTGTCAGACATGGGTTTTCCGTCGCTGTCTGGGTAGATGATTGCTGGCAAAGTTTGAGTGGGAATTGTTGCTGTCATGGGGATGACTCCATTGCTAGTAGCATCAATTTCTATTTTATACCCATTTTATAGGACTTATATCAAAGCCAGTATTAGAATTATTGCCGAAATTAGGAGACGGCTTGGCCTTAGTCCCTACAATATTATTTTGGGTAGGGACTAAGGCCAAGCCGTCTCCTCGCTTGTCATGTATGAGTGTAACCGGAATTGATATTACTTATTCTACTTTTCCTGACACCAATGGTTCTAATAAATTGCGTTCTTCAATGGGAAGTTCTAGCAAAACTCGTCTGTCGCCCTTGGTTTCCTTATAGCGGACAGCCGCATTCAGCAGGCGCATGGGAATTTGGAATTGTTCGTAGTTGCTGGTTGGTTGTTCTTGCCACAATTCTAACCAAGTACGGGCGGCTTTGTCGCTGACCATTTCTGACATTAGCGCGGCGATGTTTCGCACGATTCCCTGTGCTAAGATTGAGATGATATTGTGCTTGTTGTAAAGTTCAATTAGTGTCTTAATACGAGTTTTACATATTGCGATATCGCTGGTATTGTTGAATAAATTGCGGACGATCGCTTCTGTGTTGTCGATTTCTGTCATGTCCGCTTGAGTAAAGCGATCGATCGCATCGTCTAAGGCTGTAATACCTTCATCCCATTGATTCAGCGCTAGTAAAGACTCAGCGCGGTTGAAAAAGGCATACCAATCTGGAAAACCGAGTTCGATCGCCTTTTCGAGAGATATTAGTGCTTGGTCGTATCGCCCAAGTCGGCACAGTACCCAGCCTCGATTATTCCAAGCATAGCTATCTTGCTCATCAAATTCAATCATCTTGTTGAAGGAAAGTAGCCCTTGTTCGTAATATTCTGGTTTTCCTAAAAAGTAGCCTTGTTTTCCAAGAATGTAACCTCGCTTACACCAAGCACACTTATCATTTTTGTCAAGTTTTATCGCCCTATCTAAAGACGCTAAGGCTTCATCATAGCGTTCGAGGTTGTTGAGTACATCGCCTCGCTTACGCCAAGCCAACTGATAATTGGCATCAAGTTCGATCGCGCGATCGTCAGATACTAATGCTTCTTCATCACATTTGAGGTTGTAAAGTATATAGCCTCATAAAGCCCAAACCCACGGATGATTTGCATCAAGTCACCTGGTTCCTAAGCTCTGCCTGGGAACCCATATCTAGAGGCTTTGCCTCGTCGGTTGCGGAGCAAAACAATTGCCCGAAATATTCTCCGTAACAAATCTATATGTTAAAAGCAGTGTTAGAATGCCCTTAACAAGCAAACAAGCGTCCCTAGCTGTTACTAGAGACGCTTTCGATCGCTTGTTTTTTTCATAGCGACTGGCTGCCACCAGAAACGCTTGTCAATTTTCCATTTTTACGGTCTTTGTACAGACCAAGGATTTTATATGTCTAATGTTAGCACAAACCAAGTCATTCTGGTTTCTACGGCTCCAACTAATTCGGCGACAGCGCCTGAAACTGGAGGTTTCATGCCCTTACTGATGTATGGAGGAGTTGCAGTAGCCGTGATTATTGCGATGGCTTACTTTTCCCAAACTTTGCTCAACTCAATTACTCAGTTGACCAAAACCCTGAACAAAAAACACAAATAATCACTGGTTCCCTGATTCCCGGCTCTGTCAGGGAACCAGGAAGCTAGAGCTTCTATCTCCCAAGTCTTAGACTCGCGGGAGGCTCTGCCTCCAAATCTGCCACCCGAGACAGAGCCGATGAACAATAAAAAATGATAAAAAATATAAAAAATATTCCTTAAGACTTGTTAGAATACATAAAACTTCATACTTTTCTCACACTGGATGACCTTTTTCAACGCCTCCGAACCCCTAATCCGCTGCAAACAGGAACATCTCGACGTACAAGACCGCGCTGGCCTGTTGCAACTCCGCTGGCAAATTGGAAATATTACTCCTTTCTCAAGATTTTATACCCGCATCGACCAAACTTTTCTGCTTTGGGGTTTGGTGACAGCCGGTATTTTTTTCACGGCTCAGTTTGTTCCGCTCAGTTGGAGCTTTCAGGCGATTTTGTGGTCAACTGTGACTCTTATTGGCACTGCGATCATGGCTGTTTTGACTTTGTTTTGGGTAAAAGTCGAGCGTGTTAGCTGGATTCTTTACTCTTGGGCGATTTTGATGATAATTGGTTTGGTGCTGACTGATTGCAGTATTTTTGCCGGTTGGGGATTTTGGTTGCTGCACCTTTGCGAGTTGTGGTTGGGCTTAAGCGCGATCGGCTATTTTTGTACTGGATACGGTTTGCGATCGCGCACTTTTATCCTGATCGGACTAACTCATTTATTTAGCATACCTCTATTAACATTAGTTGCCCCTTGGCAATATCTAACCACAGGTATAATTATGGCCGGTTGTTTGTTGTTATTGTCAGAGTTGCAGTGGGATATGCGATCGCCGATCGAGAATACCTTGCTGAGCGAAGAACAGAAAGAATTCAACCGCATTCAACAGCAACTGCGGCAAATAACCGTGACTTTACGCAAATAACTCACTGTTCTTTCTTCCTTCGCAAAAGAGAACTAAAGGCAGTTTAGCTGACTAGAATGTAAAAAAATGTGTACGATCCCTGACAATTTCCAGAAATCGTACACAATAGAAATATGCAGCACTAATGACAAACAAAATTCAACCAGAACAGGGGTTTTGCTGTTTGACCTGTGCATCGCCAACCTAAGGAGAACGGTGTCTGGGAGGCGACTGGCGAGCAATGCTGTACTAATCACCATAAAAGTTGATTGCGATCGACAGTAGCTGTTGAAACTAAAAAAGTGGTGCAGGGTTTTTACCGTTTCCCCTGCTTTGCAGTCTCCGAGGAGAGGCTAAACCCTCTACTAGAACCGTCTGAGGAGATTGGCACAGAATTCGATAGCCTGTGGGCGTGATTTTTGAGCTAACTGTTTAAAAAAGTAAAAAAATGCTCGTTTATGAGCTTTGCAGGACTTGCGATTAAGTAAGTCCTGTTTTATTATGGGCAATGCCATCTTAGCTCCCCGACTTAAAGAAGTCGGGGAGCTGGGTATTATGTTTTCTCCGGTGTGCGCGATCGCAGGATATCCCGCACTTCCATTAAAATCAGTCCTAACATATTTTTGCCGCTGCCGTCTTTGCCGCAACCCCAATAATAATCTCCGGGAGCATTTTCGACGATTTCCTCATCATCAGTAGCGAGTAAAATTTCGCGGATATCGGCATGAGTTTCAAATTTGCGAAGTACAGCTTTTCGCATGATATCATCTTTCACTTGTTCCCAATCAGGGCGCAGGGGAATCTGGCGGGAACGTCCCGTATTTGCCGCTTCTTTAGGCGTTTTTACCTGACGAATTCGATCGCAGTGAGGTGTATTGGGAAACTTTTGTGCTTGAAAATAATGCTCGCTAGTCGGCCAGTATTCTCCGTCTAACTCGAAGCCGTGGTCAGAAAAGTTAGAGAAACATCCGCATTCACCGCGAGTGCTGTAAAAGTAAATTGTCATGACCAAAAATTACCTTTGATAACTTTGACAATGTTGAGATAAACTAGATATAAAGCTAATCCCATTGTACAATAAAACTAAAAAAATGGCCGACTAATCATGCAAATTCAGATTCAAACCTTCACTGTTAACAAAAGATTTGCTCTTACCATCAGCCGGGGTACAACTTCCCAAACTACTAATTTATGGGTAAAACTAGAACACGAAGGCATCGAAGGTTGGGGAGAGGCTTCGCCCTTTTCCACGGGTATTAGCCCCCAAACTACCGAAACTCTGTTATCGGCATTGCAGGAAGTTGCACCGCTACTGGAAAAATTCACTCCGTACGATCGCCAAAAAATCGAACAAGTATTGACAGAGGTCAAGTTACCCTCAGCCGCCCGCGCTGGGATAGACATGGCAATGCACGACTGGCTGGGCAAAAAAGCAGGCTTGCCGCTGTGGAAAATGTGGGGATTAGATCGATCGCGCATCGTCCCCATCTCCGTCACAATCGGCATTAATTCGCCGAGGAGTGCGAGGGAAAGAGTGCGCGATTGGTTTGGCACAAATCCGGCCGATCGAATTAATCCAAAATATCGCGCCGTCAAAGTCAAATTAGGCAATCCCGCCGGAATTGCCGCCGACCAAGCGATGTTAATCGCAGTCATGGAAGAAGTACCAGACAACACTCAAATCAGTGTCGATGCTAATGGCGGCTGGAGCTTGATAGATGCGGTGCAAATGTGTGTTTGGCTAAAAAATTACGACATAAAATATGTCGAACAGCCGCTCTCGAAGGGCGCGCTAATTGATGAATACGTCCAACTATATTGTCAGTCACCCCTGCCTTTATTCGCGGATGAAAGCTGTTTCAACAGTCACGATATCCCTCGATTAGCTGGCTGCGTGCACGGCATCAACATTAAAATGATGAAATCGGGGGGAATCACCGAAGCGATGCGGATGATTCACGCAGCAAAAGCTTGCGGTTTGCAAGTAATGTTCGGCTGCTATTCTGATAGCGTGTTGGCAAATACAGCAGCAGCACAACTTTCCCCGCTAGCTGACTATTTGGATTTGGACAGTCACTTGAATTTACTAGACGATCCTTTCGCAGGTGCGATCGTCGAAAATGGGTGTTTGATGCCAAACGGGCGATCGGGATTGGGGGTTGGGCGAATTGACATTTAAGTCTTGCAGGTAAGGTGCGCACGGAGCACCCTACATCTAGATGTTCTCCGTAATTCTCGGAATAATTTATGACTCTCAAAAATCCTAAATCCCAAATCCAAAATGGTAAAGTTGCTATCTTGTTGCACGAGGGAATTCTCGGCGCTTCCGGCAAAACAGGTTTAGCATTTTTGCGCTACAGCGAAGCACAAATTGTAGCAGTAATAGACCGTCAATGTGCCGGACAATCTTTACCTGAATTAACTCGCATTCCCCAGCAAGTGCCGATCGTTGCTTCTGTCGCGGAAGCGCTGCAATTTGCGCCGGATATTCTGCTGATTGGTATCGCTCCTTCTGGCGGTGTTTTGCCTGCGGAATGGATGGCAGAAATTCATCAAGCCGTAGCAGCAGGTTTGTCAGTTGTCAACGGTTTGCATACCAAACTTGCACCGCTGGTAACATTACCTTTAACCGAAAATCAATGGATTTGGGATGTGCGTCAGGAACCGGAGAATGTAGGGGCGATCGCCTCTGCTGCATCTGCTAAATTAAACTGCCGCCGCGTGCTCGCAGTCGGCACAGATATGAGCGTTGGCAAAATGTCAACCTGTTTGGAACTCAATCGCTATTGCTTGCAGCAAGGTTTAAATTCCCAGTTTTTAGCAACCGGACAAGCGGGTTTAATGATAGCAGGAGAAGGCGTTGCTTTGGATGCCGTACGAGTTGATTTTGCGGCCGGTGCTGTCGAACAAATGGTATTAAAATTGGGTTCTGAATGCGATATTCTGCACGTAGAAGGGCAAGGTTCGCTATTGCATCCGGGTTCGACGGCAACTTTGCCGCTGCTGCGGGGCGCGCAGCCAACTAACTTAATTTTAGTACATCGAGCCGGACAATCTTGCATTCGCAATCACCCGCACGTAGCAATTCCCAGTTTATCGAAAGTAGTTGAATTGTACGAAATGGTGGCTGCTGCTGCGGGTGCTTTTGTTGGGGCGAAAGTCAGTGCGATCGCCCTTAACACTCATCACTTAAATGAGGCAGATGCGCTGTTAGCAATAGCTGAAGTTCAAGCAGAAACGGGATTGCTTTGTACCGATCCGGTGCGGTTTGGAGCGGAGGTGTTGTTAAGGGCGATCGACAAGTGATATGCTACAATAAATTTCACTTGAAGATGCAAAGCCATGACACAATCAATTCAAGCAAAAACACTGACACTGCGCGATGTCAAAACAAAATTTAACTGCCAACTTGCAGAAGAGGAGCAATTCTTCCGGGAGTGGATGGACGATTTACCAGAAATTACTGAGGTCGAAAAGCGATATCTAGACAAAGTAAAGGCTGGCTATGCTAACAGTGCCGACTACCCCATGATAGAAGATACCGTAAAAATGGTGGTACTGGCTCCCTTGCTATTTTTAGGAGATTTCTACTTGAATCCCTTTCATATAGAGGCAGAAAAATCGGTGGAACTTGTCACCGTGGATGAAGGTATACTTGTCAGGGGAAGTATTGATGTTCTGCTTTTAATTGAATCTTTTTGGGTTGTTGCGATCGAAGCCAAGCGAGCGCAATATTCCGTTGAAGCTGGACTTCCCCAGTTACTATTTTATATGCTGAGTAACCCAAATCCAGACAGACCAACTTTTGGGCTTCTGACAAATGGCAGCAACTTCAGATTTATCAAATTGATTAAACAAGATACTTCGCAGTACGCTTTATCTTATGAGTTCGTAATCGATCGCGCTAATGACTTTTACGAAGTATTTCGCATTTTGAAGCGCGTCGCTGGTATAATTTCTAGTGGCCGCACTGCTACTTAAATACATAATCAGGAGGTTGAAAGTCTAAGCCAAACGAGACAGCAAACAGGAATTACGATGAATGAAAGTTCTTTTTCGTTGCCGCCACAATGTGCAATCCGCCCGGCCTGCGAGCGAGATATCAAATCAATTAGAATGTTAGTGTGGAGTGCAAAACTCGATCCAACTCAGTTGCGCTGGCAGCAGTTCTGGGTGATAGAATGCGGGGGGAAATTGGCGGCTTGCGGACAGTTGCGGAACTTTGCGGGCGCGCAAGAGTTGGGTAGTTTGGTGGTGGCGAAGGATTGGCGCGATCGAGGTTTGGGAAGCTACCTCACAAAATATTTGATTCAACAAGCTACTGAACCGCTATATTTAGAATGTTTGGGAAAGGGACTCGCATCATTTTATACTCGCTTTGGCTTCGTAGAAGTTTCCGTACAAGAATTGCCGCAGTCGCTTAAATTTAAGTTCGGGTTGTCTCAATTAGGTAAAATTTTATTCAGAATTCCTGTCACGATTATGCAGTATCAAGCTGGTTTTCTATAATTATGACTTTTATGAATTTAAGATTCTGAATTTATGAATTGATTTTAAGTGCGATCTGTTGAATAATTGCGATCGCCAAGAGCGATCGAGCTACATTCATTAAAAACTCCTAGCGCGTCGCGATATCTGCATCAGTCTCATGGTGCATTTTATAGACCTAAGCAGCCAAGATTGGTTTGTAGTGAGGACTTTAGTCCTCAGAGTCTTATGAGGACTAAAGTCCTCACTACAAACCGATAACGGGCATTTTACCGGAGATGGTATGAGTCACGGACTGGATATGTACGGATATTCCTGATTGGGCTCACGACAGTGCGTAAGTTCAGAATTTACCTAGTTTTGTAGTCCAGTTGGCGGAAGTGGCACAGGATTATGGCTGCCTAATCGCTTGAAAAGCCTATAAAATCGTTGCAAAAACAGTTGTAAGTGTCCTGTGCCAATACCAGACCAGGAAAGTGGACGGGCGATCGTACCACAGACATTCGATTCCTGGCAAATTAGTAAGTGTAAAGCAAACGAGTCACCACCGAGTCAAAAAATCCAACCCAAAAATCCAACCCAAAAATAAAACATCTTCACAGCAGCAGTAATGCGGAATCAGCCAAGCGCTAATGTAGCTAACAACATCTACCCTTGAGGAAAAACCCACCAACGGCCACACCACTAAATCCTTAATTCAATACCTCGGAATTACCCGATTTAGACTCCCCGCAACCGCTTCTCAAATCCCTTCAATATTTCAAAATTTCTTTGCCTTTTATCCCGAGCGAACGAGGGAAGACAAGAAGAATGAAATATCAGGGCAATCAATCAATCTCAAGCAGGAAATGCAGCCTCTCAAATAGCACAAACAGACAATTACACATCCATATATTTTAACACAACAGGAGTAAATATCATGTTCAACGTAGTCAAAGCTTTCGGCTCTATCTTCTCCACTCAAGGATACAGCACAGCCAACAATATGTTAATCAAAAATTACGTCAACACCAACTTTAACTATTTCAACGAAGAAGCAGTCGTCGATGAATCGATTTACCCGAATCAAACAGGTCGCG
>JAUBOH010000167.1:0-4794 GCA_036700145.1 Microcoleus occultus BM001215366 | reverse complement strand
GTAGCTGGTGGCCCGCACGGTGCGATCGCCAAATCACCCTCACACCTGGAGACACAGTTTATGTCATCGGCGTTGACAACATCACTCTGTTGGTTTCCCTCGCACCCGCCGACTAAACGAGAAAGTAATCTAAACCTTTTCACGGTTAGAGCCCCGACTTCTTGAAGAAGTCGGGGCTCTGACTATTCTGTTTTTTAGTGGCAATTTGGCTTAAATACCCTGTTTATTTCTTAGCCCGCGAAGGCGGGCTTGGTTTGACAAGGAGCGGTTTCAACCGCCGAATTATAAAGGAGGTAAGCTGTTCTGCACTAAAATAAAATGGCATTTTTGAGAGCTTGTTTGTTGAGCCGATCGCCCATTTGAGATTCGCTACTTTCTGAGCTTGCTGCGGGATTTTCTGATGTTTTTGCGATCGGCGGTAGTGGTTGGAGCAGTTGCGATCGAGCTTCCCCAATTGAAGGGCAATTTGCAACCCAGGATGAAATGGCTGCTGAAAGGACATCGCTTTCATCGGATAAGGGTTCAATTAGCTGCGCTAGTTCAGTTAATTGTGCCGCAGAAAAGAGCGATCGCTGCTGGGTTAATAGTTCGATAAACGAGTCGATATTTTGTTCGGGAAGCGACATCGATTCCCGTTGGATTTTGTGAATTGTTTGTTGCACAAATTCGAGAGACAAATCTAATAATTGGGCGATCGTCTCTAAATTCATTCCCAACCCGATCGTGCGACGAATGGCTTCTAACTTTGCCTGCCGCTCACCTTGTTCGAGTCCTTCTTCTAAACCTTCTTGCTTGACTTCCTGGTAAAATCGAGTTTGTCTGAGTTCGCTTAAATTCAACATGGCGGCAATTTCCTCGCGGCTTTTTTGGGGGAGTTTGTAGACAATAATTGTTTCGATGAGGTTGATTAAATCGCGTAGAACGATCGGATCGGACAACTGTTGGCGCGCCAGGGCGATCGACTGGCGTGCTTGTTCTGCTGCTGTCTCTGCTGGCTCGATTACCAGTTTAACAATTTTCACTCCCAGCGATCGATCTGCGGCTTCTGGCAATTCATCGAGATAAATCCGTTGCACCCGCTGACTGGTTAAGAGTTCCTGAAATTGCAGCATCTGTTCGTTTTCGATGCGGCGACTGGGATAGATGACAACGACGCGCCAAGGATTGACGGGTTTGTATTGTCGCAGATAGAGAAAGAGCTCGCCAAAGATGCGGTAGTACAAGTCGGGATCGGGTTGAAACTGAACTTCTGCCAAGTAAAATGGTTTTTCCGGTGCTTCGGCTGTGGGCAGAAATAAGCCATCCATGCGGAATGCGAGTTGTTTGATTTCGCGGGAGGTGAATTCATAGGCGGCGGCTTCTTCTGGAGGGCGATCGATTAGTTCAAAGAAGAAGCTGGGGAATTCCTGAAACAGGCTGTAGAAAATGGTGTCTGTTTTCATGAGTTGTCGATGGGAATCGAAGATGGCTACTATACCATGCCAAGAGAGAACTATGACACAAGAACCAATTTTTGAAGAAAGCAGCGGTAATGTATTTACTGACCTTGGATTGGCAGATGCTGATGAACTTTTTGCGCGGGGTAAACTCGGAATTTACGTACTTCGTCTGTTGAAAAAGCGCAACTTGGAACAGCGTCAAATGAGCGAATTACTGGGAATTCCACAACCAGAAGTCTCTCATTTAATGAACGGAGAGTTTCAACGCTTGGGCGAGGGAAAACTACTGCTTTTCCTGAAGCGACTCGATACGGAAATTACCTTACATATTCGCCCTCGTAATGGGGTAAATCAATCTACTGAAACTGTGATCTTGCTATCGGGGTTGATGAAAGCGGATAGTAATGTCGTTTGTGAGTGTATCCGCACTTTGGTAAATGCGATAGATCGCCGAAATCGAAAAACGCAAACGTGAAAAAGCCGAGTAGAGCAATTCTACTCAAGATATGGATCGATCGCCCATTTGTTACAATCACAGCAAGTCCCATTCTCGCATCACCAAAGTATGCAAATTATCCTAGAAGTTCCCGATCGCCTCGGCGAAAAACTGCACGCATTGGGCGATCGCCTCCCAGAAGCCCTCGTTAGCGTAGCCCTCGTAGAGGATCGCGCACTCCAGGAACTCACCTCCCCAGAAACCATCCCCTACCAAGACGATCGCCAAATCGTCGAACTGCTTGCGAGTCAACCCAGCCCAGAAGTTATCCTCGCCATCCGCCCCACGCCCGCATTACAAGCCCGCATGAGCGAATTGCTCGATCGCCATAAATCCGGCACTCTCTCGCGATCGGAAGAAGTCGAACTCGATCGATATTTGCTCCTAGAACATTGGGTGCGGTTAGCCAAAGCTCACGCCTACAAACGCTTACAGACAGCAGCATGAGTTATGTACCAGCCACTTTGCGTTAGTTAGTGACTCAACGCGCAGGAGAGCAATGGGAGTATTGCCGATTTCCCCAAACGGCTGCACTTTTTGCCTTTGAAATGGAACACATTATTGCTGAAAAACATGATGGCGTTACCGTCGTGGAAAACCTAGCATTATCCTCTCCTTGCTGCAACCGTTTCAAAGGAACTGACCTCGGTTCGATTGACCCTGAAACACAACAGCTAACCCCCTTTTTTAATCCCCATCTCCAGAAATGGTCAGACCACTTTCGGCTAGATATATGAACCATTGTCCCACTGACTCCGCAAGGGCGCGTAACCGCTAAAATTCTACAATTTAACCTCCCAGAACGCATCCTCGAACGCGAGCAACTTATTGCGATCGGAGAATATCCACCACCCTATCCACAAACAAGATGATGGCTCTTTTCCCTAGCAGTAGGGAGCGATCGCTCCCGAAAACATTGCTATTATCGATCGCAATAACTCGAGCGATACAATATATCTGAAAAAAGAACTTAAATATCCAGCAATACATGGTTTATTGAAATAAACCCTGCCTTTAGTATGCTTAAATAAGTTTAGACACTTACTAACCAGATTTAAACCAGTGAACTTTCAATCAGTCATTGCCACCTTAAACAAATTCTGGAGCGATCGAGGTTGCCTGATCGCCCAATCCTACGACACAGAAAAAGGGGCGGGAACCATGAATCCCCACACCTTTCTCAGAGCGATCGGCCCCGAACCTTGGTCAGTCGCCTACGTCGAACCCTGTCGCCGCCCCACCGACGGACGCTACGGCGAAAATCCCAACCGCTTTCAACATTACTATCAATATCAAGTTTTAATTAAACCATCTCCTCCTAATATCCAAGACATCTATTTAGACTCGCTGAGAGCGTTAGGAATTAAACCGGAAGACCACGACATTCGCTTCGTAGAAGATAACTGGGAATCTCCGACTTTAGGAGCTTGGGGTGTGGGCTGGGAAGTCTGGCTCGACGGCATGGAAATTACTCAATTTACCTATTTTCAACAGTGCGGTAGCATTGATTGTCGCCCGGTTTCGATTGAAATCACCTACGGGCTAGAACGCCTCGCAATGTATCTCCAAGAAGTCGATGCGATGACCAAAATTATGTGGAAAGATGGCGTCACTTACGGCGACGTTCACCTGCAAGGGGAAATAGAACAGTGTACTTATAATTTTGAAGCTTCTAATCCTGAATTGCTGTTTACTCTCTTTGGGCTGTACGAACAAGAAGCCGAACAATTGACTCAAAAAGGATTGGTTTTGCCTAGTCTTGATTATGTGTTAAAATGTTCGCATACTTTCAATTTGCTCGATGCTAGAGGTGTGATTTCGGTAACTGAAAGAACTCGCTACATTACCAAGATTCGGAATTTGGCGCGGCGGGTTGCTCAACTTTATTTGGAACAGCGCGAACAGTTGGGTTTTCCATTGGAAAAAGCTGTGAAAGTGTCAGTGTGATTGTGATTGTGGGGCGGGCATCTTGCCTGCTTTAAGAACGGGCTCTCCGGCCCGTTCCACAAGGAATGTGATAATTTTAATTAATTCAATGCTTAATTATTCAGAAAATGATACAGAAAGAAGTCCTCAATTGCGAGTTGAGAATGTAAGTTTAAAAACACCGATCGCCTCTAGCTACTTATTGGACAATATCTCGTTTCAGGTACAAAAGGGCGATCGCATTGCAATTGTGGGCCCTTCCGGTGCGGGGAAAACTACCCTGTTGCGGTTGCTAAACCGACTCAGCAGCCCCACGACTGGCTCGATTTATCTTGAAAATACGGAATATCGACAAATACCTGCGATCGAACTTCGCAGACAAATCACCCTAGTTATTCAAGAATCGAAGCTTTTGGGAATGTCGGTGCGAGAAGCATTGGCTTATCCTTTGAAGCTGCGGGGCGTGCATTCATCAAACATTGCACAGAGAATTAGCGGGGCGATCGCACAACTGCACATACCTGAAGAATGGCTGACACGCACTGAATTGCAACTTTCCACAGGCCAAAAGCAACTCGTGGCGATCGCGCGGGCGATCGTCCTACAACCGAAAATCCTGCTGTTAGACGAGCCAACATCCGCCCTAGACGCCGGAAAAGCCCACCACCTTTTGCAAGTATTGACAGAGTTAACTAACAGCCAAACCACAATTTTAATGGTAAATCACCAATTAGAATTAGCCCAGGAATTTGCGACGCGAGTCTTATACTTACAGCAGGGTAAACTACTGGAAAACGCTATTTCTCATCAGATTAATTGGGGGGAATTGCGGCAAAATTTAATCAAAGCAGAAGCACAAGCAGAACAAGAATGGTAAGCAATTAGGAGACGGCAGTGCCGTGTCCCTACAATAATTTTGGGGTAGGGACACGG
>JAUBOH010000166.1:9848-13148 GCA_036700145.1 Microcoleus occultus BM001215366 | reverse complement strand
AGTGCCGTTTCCCTACCCGGATTAATTGTAGGGAAACGGCACTGCCGTGTCCTGATTGTACTAATAACTAATGACAACCGTCAATTGACTAATCATCAATTTGCCATCCATCTTTGGTATAGTCTTCATCCACAATTTTTTTCGGACGCATCACCAGAACAACTCGCCCCAAAATCGCAATATCCGGGGATGTTTCAAACCAAGACAATTCTAAATTTCCCCCGTTATCTGCGAGGAAATAACTGTCAGCATCCCACTGTCTTTGCGCTCGATCGGCAATAATCAAAACTTCTTCAACTTTCCCATCCAGCGGTACCGGCAATCGATCGCTCATTTGCAAAACCGCCACCGGATCTTCAGCGTTCAAAATTACCTGCCATCCGGGAATCGCCACCCAAGCTCCAGCTCCGGAAAATTTTACCATTCGGAACGGCCAGATTTCCTCCGGCAAAGGCACTGCCAGCAAATCTGACGTAGACAGGGGCAATTTGCCCGCAACCGGGACAATCCGGGGCAATTGTTCCTCAGAATCGAGTCGGTAGATGGGCAATCGGGGCGCGGCCAGCCTGGAAACTACGGTAAAATCTACGAGCAATTGCTCGATTTGCGCCCTAGCGGTTTGGCTGCTGGCTAATTTTAAACCGCGAGCAATCAAGCGCGATCGCTCTTGCAAATCGCTTTTCTGTCTCGCCAATTGCCAGCACTGGTAAGCTACTGCATCCCCTGGAGTGTTTGTGAACCCCTGGGGAAGACTCCCGAAGTGCGAAAATTCCTTGATAGCTTTAGCAACTTGGCGAGCATCGTCAACATCCAAATTGTGGGCTAGCATCAAAGCCGCCGCACCGGCTCGCTCTATTTGAGATAGAATCCGAAATTCGTATAAAATATCACTACCTTTTCGCAGAAAGTGCGATCGAACTTCCTCCGAAGCCCCAGCGTTGACCATGCTGGTGTAAACTTGGGCTGCGACGCCGACCTGATTTTGCTGAATTGGCTCAAAACCAGTTTCTTCAAAAATCTTTTGAGAGTTGTAGCCACCTTTTTGCAGTGCAGTACACGCCTGTCCCCACTCTACCCAAGTGCCTTCTTTCCGGCGGAGCGATCGAATTAACTTTTCGACATCCACAGCATCGGTGGAGGGTGCAGATGCAGGAGGGGAAGAATCTTGCGGTGTATCAGTCATAATTAAATCAAAAACCAGCGCTAAGTTATGTGTGATTGGATACCAGCAAGGCTCGTCTCGCGGCAGAGCGATAGATTGATAGTAAGTGAGTTATGAGACTATTGTTGCAGAATAGTTGCTCGCCTAAATTTACAAAGGGGAGTTTATCGTATTGTTATGGATAATGCCATTCCAGAGCTCGATCAAATTAAACGCCAGCTCATGACCCTACACCGACCGAAAAAACCCAAAATGCTGGTAGTAGACGATGAACCAGACAATCTGGATTTACTCTACCGCACTTTCCGACGAGATTTTAACGTCCTCAAAGCTGAGAGCGGGATTCGCGCCTTGGAAGTCCTCGGCATCGAGGGCGAGGTCGCCGTCATCATTTCCGACCAGCGGATGCCAGAAATGAAGGGAACGGAGTTTCTGAGCAAAACCGTGCCCCAGTTTCCGAATACGGTCAGAATTATCTTGACTGGTTTTACGGACATTGAAGATTTGGTGGATGCGATTAACTCGGGACAGGTTTACAAGTATATCACCAAGCCTTGGGACCCGAACGAATTGAAAATGGTGGTGCAAAAGGCGGCCGAGACTTATGAAGTTCTCAAGCAGCGGACTGAGGAATTGCACCGCGCCCAAAATCAAATACAACTGTTAGCAACAATCATGCAAACGGCTGTGGATTATCCGAGTTTGGAAGCAAGTTTAGAGCCAATTGCTACTGCTGTGAGCGATAATTTTTTGGCGGACGCTTGCATTTTGCAACTGGTGGAAGGAACTGTTTTAATGCCAGCCCAAGGCATTCACACCAGCGGCCCAACTGTGGAAAATTGGCTCGCAGATGACCCCCTGGCTCGAGAAGCGATCGCCTCTGGAACTATTCAGGGTGCTGTGAATGTTGCCAGCGACACAGCTCTAGCGAGCCTGCCGCACTATCAAAAATCTGGCATTCAAGCTCACCTGAGCGTCCCGGTAATTCACCAAGGTCGATCGATCGCCCTGATATCTATCCAGTGGAAGCAACCTTGTTCCCTGCGCCCCGACGAACTCACAACAGTTCACCTCGCCGCTCAACAAGTTGCTTTGGTACTGACCAGTTTTCAGGATCGTTAGTCATTAGTCATTAGTCATTGGTCATTGGTCATTGGTCATTGGTTAGTTGCTACCAATTACCACTTACTAATCACCAATTCCCAATTCCCCATTCCCAATTCCCAATTCCCCATTCCCCATAACAAATAACCAATAACCAATAACTGATGACTAATAACGCAGAACAAATTAAAACTATATTTAATCGAATTGCACCAGTTTACAACCAAATGAACGACTGGTTGAGCTTTGGGCAGCACCGGATTTGGAAGCAAATGGCGGTGAAATGGAGCAAGGTTGGCCCCGGTAACACTTGCTTAGACTTGTGCTGCGGTAGCGGGGATCTAGCTTTGCTACTGGCAAAACAAGCAGGGCCCACCGGTTCAGTATTTGGAGTAGATTTTTCCGCCGAACAATTGGCTGTGGCCGCTAAGCGCGATCGACCTTTTCTCACCCCTTCCAGTCCCATTACCTGGGTAGAAGCTGACGCCCTAGACTTGCCTTTTCCCGACAATTACTTCGACTGCGCCACAATGGGTTACGGCCTCCGCAACGTGACGGACATCCCCCGCAGCCTTCACCAATTGCACCGCGTCCTCAAACCCGGCGCCTCAGCAGCTATTCTCGACCTCCACCGCCCCAGCAATTCCCTGATGCGGAGCTTTCAGCAGTTTTATCTAGACACTCTGGTGGTGCCCGTTGCTCAGCAATTTGGCATGACTCAAGAATATGCCTACATTAATCCTAGTTTAGAAAAATTCCCGATCGGCGAACAGCAAGTCGCGATCGCCCGCCAAGCCGGATTTACCGCCGCCACCCACTACCCCATTGCCGGAGCTATGATGGGAGTATTGGTATTAGTCAGTTGATAGTTGATAGTTGACAGTTGTCAGTTGACAGTTGTCAGTTGACAGTTGTCAGTTGACAGGAAAGCAGTTGTTAGTTGTCAGTTGACAGTGGGCAGGAAAGCAGTTGTTAGTTGTTCCCAATTCCCTTTTTCCCAATTCCCTTTTTCCCAATTCCCTTTTTCCCAATTC
>JAUBOH010000166.1:0-9748 GCA_036700145.1 Microcoleus occultus BM001215366 | reverse complement strand
CCCAATTCCCTTTTTCCCAATTCCCTTTTTCCCAATTCCCTTTTTCCCAATTCCCAATTCCCAATAATTGATGAATCCGTCTGACATTTGGCTGTTGTTTGCCCCACCTGTAGTGGGAGGAATTATTGGCTATTTCACTAACGATATAGCTATCAAAATGCTGTTCCGCCCCTATCGAGCTATTTATATCAAAGGGCGGCAATTACCTTTCACTCCTGGTTTGATCCCCCGCAACCAAGAGCGCTTAGCAAAGCGAATTTCTGACACAATTATGGGTTCGCTGCTGACGCCGCAGGAACTGCAAAACTTAGCGCGCCGCCTCCTGCAAACTGAGCGGATGCAGTCGGTGATTCTCTGGCTATTGCAGTTGGCGCTGGATCAAGTAAAGGCAGACGCAGAGCAAAAAACTGCTAAAATTCTCGCTAACATTCTGCGAGATTTGCTGGGAGAATCTGTGCCGCGAATTCTCAAAGTTTTGGCGCGCCGGGAAGATTTTTTAGAAGCTCAACTAAATCAAATTTTTGACCGAGTTTTGCTGGAAATTCAGCTAACTGAAGCTCAGGCGGGCCAGTTGGCTGATTGGCTTTTGCAGGTAGTAATACCGCCGGAAGTGCTGCGACAGGCTTTGATTGACTTTTTGACCGATCGCAATATTTCGATCATCGATGAAGGGTTTAGAGAAAAAACCAGCGGCACTTATTGGGTAGTAGCCAACTTGTTTGGTTTGCGTAACACTTTAACTCGGCTGCGGACTTTTTGTCTGGATGACAGAGTAGCGACAAATCAGCGGTTAGCAGAGTTAACTGTTTCTTTGGGAATTCGCGGGCGACTTCAGGAATGGCTGCAAAATTTGTCGATGCAAAATTTACCGGTTTCGACTGTGAGACAGTTGCGAAAAACTATGCGCGACAGCGTTCGCAGTTACGTTCAACAGCGGGGTACGGAGGTACTTGAGGGGTTGAGCAAGTCTATTGACTGGGAAAATATTTCCCGGTTGCTTCTCAATCGATTGCAAACTTCAGCGGTGATGAGCGCTTCCCTGGAAATTGTCAGCAAAGAACTGGCTTTGGTTTTAGAGCGCTATCTAGAGCGGGATTTAGAAAATATTGTAGCTCAGGCTATCCCGATTTTGAATATCGACCAGGTGATTGTCGATCGAGTAAAAGGTACTTCTCCTGAAGAGTTGGAGTTAGCAATTCAGGGAATTGTCCAAAGCGAGTTGCAGGGAATTGTAAATTTAGGAGGTCTTTTGGGCGTTTTTGTCGGCTGTTTGCAGACAGTTGTACTTTTGATCCAGCGGTAATTTATTTCGGCAGTTGTGAGATATTGTTGTAGTCTAATATTCACTCGAATTGCGCGCCGAGTACAAAAAATCAAGTCTTTCGGCTGTATTTACCCCGTCAGCCAGAATATTTTTGGTAGAAACCGGGTTTTTTGCCCAATCCTAATTTACTTATTTTCTAAATCTATGCCAGACCCAAATTCGGACGATCGCCCATACATCCCAAAAAACCCCCGCAACCTCAGCCGCCAACAATACGAGCGTTTAACCGCAGAAATGGCCGCTCCCTACCGGCCTGTGCGACAGTTTGTCTACGTAGCTTGCGGCGCTTCGGGCTTGATCGGCGGCGTGGTTTTTCTCGCTAAAATTGCCTCGGGGCGGGAAATTGGCTCTGCTTTGCCCAATTTTGCCCTCCAAGTCGGAGTTGTCGCTCTGATGGTGTTCCTGTTTCGGTGGGAGCAGCGCGCCGATGCCCGATCCCCGAAGTCGAAGTAACAACAATTTACAAATCGACACAAAAATATATACGAGGCAAGGAAAAGTTAGAAAGATAAAGAAATTATTACGAAATCCTGTTTTGCGATCGATCCCTGTAATTATGAAGAGGTTGGTTCAATTGGGGTCAGCAAATTTAAAGGCTCTAATCATAAACCGTTTCTAACTCGTTCAATTGGGGTCAGCTATCATAAAGACCCTAAATATATTAAATAACTTTAAGCCCAGCGCCAGCCTTCATTTAGAGAAGAGCTGGCGCTTGGTGTTTTTGTGGGAATCTAGGATTGAGATTCGGGAAGATTCGGGAAAAATTCACGTCTAGATCGAGTTTTGTGCAAATTTTATGTTTGATTTTATACTTAAGTGTTGGGACGATCGAATCCCGAAGGCGTTTCGCGAACAGATTTGCCAGTGCAGTAACTAATTAGATGTGGCTATAGTCGAAGTAGAAAAAGATGTTCGGAGATTTTACTATGGGGCGGTCATTTTTCAAAGGGCGGTGGACGTTATTTTTAGCAGCAGGTGCGGGAATTGTATTTTACAGCACTGCTGCGGTGGCTGCCGAAAAGGTAGTGCTCAAATACAGTGCGATCCGGGTGACTTTAGCACTCAGCGAATTAGAAATTTTTGCAGAAACTGGGAAAATGTCGCCCGGGTTAGAAATGCTGCTCGGAAAGGCAAAAAAAGACCCGGAAGCGGTTCGCAGCAGTCTGACGAGACCGGTAAAAGTCAGTCAAATGTTTTTGGATCGAACGCTCAACAGCAATGTTGGGGAAATAATTCTCGATGAAGTGGGTCAGGTAATTCGGACTCCTTCAGGGAATGCAAATCGAGAAGCTTTGCGCGAGGCCTTGGTGCTGTCTGCAACTAATGATAACGAGATTACGCTGCTGGAAGCGATGAAGAATTATCCGGCTCCAGAAGTTTACGTTGAGGGCGATCGCTTAGTTGAAGCTTACGGCAAACTTGTAGCTTTGTCAGAACAATTGGGCGGCGTTTCAGAACGGCTACAAGACATTTTGAACAAGATTCGCTTACCTAGATTGTAGCAGAGTTTGTCAAGGAGGGTTGATTAGTGCGATCGATCGCGCAGTGTTTCTGAACCAGCCTAAATTACACCACAGTCACATTTTATTTGTGCAAAATTTGCCTGACCCCAACACGAGTTTAAAAAAAGAATCAACTGCTAGCCGCGCCCCCCAACCAGGCGGGAATCAGTGATTCCCCATTCTCAAATCTCAAATCTCAAATCTCAAATCTTACATCTCAAATGGTATAGCTTGGCTGTCAAAGAAGTCTCGGGATAGATGTTCGATGGTTAACAAAAAGTTTAAATAAAATATCCGTATTTTTACGGATAAAACAATTGTCAAAAAAAATGCGGCAAGCGAGGTTCTGTATCCCCCATAAACTGAAATACGATCGAGTGGACATTGCAGATTATGTATCTTAAGATAGAGAAACGCTGTCAGAGTCAGGCGGATGCGGAAAAATGGCCCGTAGTTAGTAAGCTCGTGCTATAACAGATGCCATCGCGCCACGCATTCCCCAAAACTCTTGACTAAAAAAAGTTGAAAAAAAAAACGGTGAGAGAGTGCATTAATTAACAGCACCTCAAATCCCAATAAAATCGTACTTGTCAGGGTAGTACAGTTTCACTCGATCGGCTCTATTTACTGGGTAACACGCAGCACATGAACAACAATCCTATTCGCTCAAAAGACCGTTTTTTGGTTTTCGGCTCTCCTGCGGTCGAAGATGCTGAAATTCAAGAAGTGGTGTCAACCATGAAAACAGGTTGGTTGGGTACAGGCCCAAAAGTCATGAATTTTGAAAATGACTTCAAAGCTTACAAGGGTTCCCAGTACGCGATTGCAGTCAATTCCTGTACGGCGGCACTGCACTTGAGCATCCTGGCTGCTTCGTTGGAACCGGGCGATGAAGTCATTACTACTCCGATGACTTTTTGCGCTACAGTTAATGCGATTATTCACGCAGGCGCAACACCGGTACTGGCGGATGTAGATCCGGTGACCATGAATATTGACCCGGCGAAAGTAGAAGCTAAAATAACTCCAAAAACTAAGGCAATTTTGCCGGTTCACTTTGCGGGTCGTTCCTGCGATATGGATGCGCTTTGCGACATTGCTCAACGCCACAACTTGAAATTAATCGAAGACTGTGCTCACGCGATCGAAACAGAGTACAAGGGACGCAAAGCAGGCACCTTTGGTGACTTCGGATGTTTCAGTTTTTATGTCACTAAAAACATCACGACGGGTGAAGGTGGCATGATTCTAAGTCGCAAGCAAGAAGACGCTGACAGACTCAAAATTTTGGCGCTGCACGGTATGAGCAAAGATGCTTGGAAGCGCTTCGGCGACTCGGGTTACAAGCACTACCAAGTGGTGGAAGTTGGTTTTAAATACAATATGATGGATCTGCAAGCGGCGATCGGCATTCATCAAATGAAACGAGTCGCCCCTTATTGGCAGCGGCGGGAGCAAATTTGGCAGCGCTACAACGAAGCATTCGCCGACTTGCCGATTACATTGCCCGCAAACCCCGAACCGGATACAATTCACGCTTATCACCTGTACACAATTCTGGTAGATGAAGCCAAAGCAGGAATCAGCCGCGACGAGTTTCTCAACGCTATCAATGCTGAAAATATCGGTGTCGGCGTACATTACATGAGTATGCCGGAACATCCTGTCTATCAGAAAATGTTTGGATGGCAGCCGGAAGACTATCCGAATGCTAGCTACATCGGACTGCATACAATTAGCTTGCCGATTTCGGCAAAATTAACAGATGCAGATGTTGAAGATGTAATTGCTGCTGTTAAAAAATGTTTGGCGATCGGCAAAACTAAAAATCCAGTTTTGGCAACAGCAGGCTAAAGTCCTGAAATGAATTGTCATTCAAATATCCTAGCTGTTTTTTAACAAAAGCAGCTCGGATATTTTTTTACTCCACAACGCCCTTTGCAAGGTAACGATCTAGCAACCTTCTCGGTTCCACCGGACGTTTTTAATTGCTCAAACCATTGATTTTATTGCATTTACCTTCTCATTTCCCCCCGGTGAGGGCGCCGGGGGTTGACTTCTTCCTCTTCCGACTTCCATTTCTCTTCTTGCTTCCATCCGTTACATCCCGTACATTGCTCGTTGCCGAATTTCGTTCTTCCTTCAACATCTGCTATACCAAATCCGGGTTTAATACCGGGTCAATGGATTTGAGATTTGAAATTTGAGATTTTAGACGCCACAAAAGCGGCATCTACCGTTCTTTGTTCGATCGGATGCCCAGATGAGTGAGACCCGATCCGCAGCCGCGATCCGGGAGCTTGTACCCTCGATGTTTTCGGTCAGTAATTTTACTACGTAATAATATCCCGGAGGAGAGTATGTGTAGCAGCAATTTCAATCGCTAAGTTATATAAAAAAGTTTAAAACCTCTATTTACTAGGACGCTAAACATAGTCAAAAAAAATTAATGCGTTTTGGATGCTACTTTTTAATAATTTTAAGCGAAAATACATAGTTGGTGTTCAGGGCCTTGTCAGTGATAACACTTAAATGTTATCATTTCAGAATACAATCATTATCAAGTTAGTGCATCTGCTTTTAAATCAAATGAGACTGGTCTCCAAACCGAGCCTCAATTTTCTATGTCCTTGTTTACAAAACAGCAGGAAAACTCTAGTTAACTCAAGATGAATTCCATGTTAAAACTGAGTGCTTTATCGCCAATACATTGCAATGACCGAGCCATCAGCCACGTATTTTTTTCAGTGTGCAAAGAATGGCAAAACCCCGAGCTGAAGGCTCGCATGGTTGTCCCGAGTTGCGATCGCTCCTGTCGCGGCTCCAATATAGTTGAAGCAATTCCATCATTTCTGACAAAACTGTATTACCGCAGCCCTAGTCTTCCCAAAATCAAAGCAGAGAAGCGTTTTCTCAAAGATATCAAAGATTTCGATCTTGCTTACTTGTGGCCCACTACCTCACCTGATACTCTCAAGAGCGTTCACAAGCAGAGCAAGCCGATTTTTTTGGAGCGAGTTAATAGTTGTCAAAGGGAAGCTAAGAGCATCCTTGACGATGCTTACTCTCGCTTGGGATTGGAACCTCAACACGAAATTACCCCAGAAAAAATTCAGATCGAAGACCAAAAACTCAAGCTGGTTGACTTTCTCTTTTGTCCTAGCCCGACAGTAGTAAAATCGTTTCAAGAAGCCGGAGTTTCTGAAGAGAAACTGCTTTTAACGACTGAAGGTTGGTCGCCTGAGCGTTTCCCCAATTATCAATCCCAAAAACCGCCAACAGAGGAAGTTAACATCTTGTTTCTCGGTTTTGCCTGCGTCCGCAAAGGGACTCACCTGCTCTTGCAGGCTTGGGAGAAAGCAGGGATTAAGGGAAAGCTGACAATTTTTGGCAAACTCGAACCGGCGATCGCTCAAAGTTGCAGCCATTTGTTGAAACGTCCTGATGTAGTTCACTTTGATTATGCCTTGGACTACAGTTCTGCCTATCGCCAAGCTGACTTTTTTGCCTTTCCCAGTCTTGAGGAAGGTAGCGCACTCGTCATCTATGAAGCAATGGGTCATGGTTTGCCGATTCTCGCTTCGCCGATGGGAGGAGGCGGTGTTGTGCGTGATGGTATTGATGGCATAATTCTTCCTCCCTACGATACTGACGCCTGGGTGGAGGGACTGCGAAAACTATCTAATTCTCCAGATTTGCGGGCTAAGATGGGAGCCGCCGCCCGCCAGCGAGCTTTGGAGTTCACTTGGCCCCAAGTTGCTGCTAGGCGCGGAGACCAGATTCGGCAAAAAATGAACACAAAATAAAAACTAAATAGGAGAGGACTGACGAAGAGTCGCGATTGGCTAAAATCTTTAATAAACGACTCTTCGTCCTCACTACTTGCCTGATGATGGTTGTATGACAGGACTAGATATACAGCAGATTCCACCTTTATGAAGCACACCAGCCTATCGTGAGCTTCCCCGTAGGGACACTCCAAAAGCCGTGTCCCTACACTTCACCAACCTGAAAAGTGCTGTAAGTCCTACTCAAGTTTAATTAGAGCGACCTAATTATTAACTTTGTCTTGAGTTGTAGGCTCCAGAAGCCAGCCGTTTTTCAAACAACCACTGTTTGCTTTCAGGGGAATCATCCAGCCAGCGATCGATCAATTCCGCCCATTTCACAGACAGGCGCAAATCATGCCAGGTTGAGTGAGAAGCGAGAGAAAGATTGCGATAAAGCGCTGAATCAGAAATCAGTTTTTCCAGACATTCCGCTAAAGCCACAGAGTTCCCCGCCTCAAAAATCATGGAATTAACGCCGTGCTTCAAGTGGGTTTTAAACATCGGGTGATCCGAAGCTACTATCGGTGTTCTAGTGCGTAAAGCGTGCTGAATTGTCAGGGGAAAGCCTTCGGGATATTCGTGTCTGCTAGTAACTAACACGACATCGGATTCTCTCATTAAAGGTTCTAAAGTCGGAGTTGGTATCATCCCCAAAAATTCTACAGAATCTTTAATTTGCAACTCTTCGACTCGCTGGGCAAAAAACTCTTCTTCGCCTTTACCTGCCATTTTTAAGTGAACTGATATATGCCGCTCTCTTAACTTTGCTACCGCTTCTAAGATATCGCCAACTCCCTTACTTTGGACTAACAAACCAGCGTAAAATAGTTTCAAAGTATTGACGCCCGCAGGGATTTCTTTCGGCGCAAGAGAACCTGGATTGGTATCTAAGAGAAAGTCCCAAGGAATTATTTTATCTGGTTTTACTCCAATTTCTTTGAACAATAAAGATGAAGTAATGCCGTAAGTACCCACCCATTCTATTTGCTTGTTATTCAACAACTTAGCTAGGAAATAGTTGCGGATTTTATTTCGCCAAGTTGTTGTGGCAATAGATTCGGCAAAGACAGCGATGGTTCTAACTTTATTTTTAATTGCCCACTTAAAAACGTCTGGAATAGTCGTCCGCATGACTAAATGAGTCGGATTTTGCTTGGCAATTAACTCGAGCAATTTTTGGGAATTAATTTTGTGATTAAATCCGCAAGCGATCGCCCGCACGCCGTTTTCTAGAAGCACATCCTCAAATTCTGGTGTCACGCAGCAAATAACGGTGACAGACTCCGCCTCGCCTCGTTTTGCCATCTCGGTAACGGCATCAACAGAATATTTTTGAGCGTAGTATGTTTCGCTTCCCCCCTCGGCCAAGCGCTGAAAGGTTTCTGCGTAATCGCCCCCATATTGAACTATGACTAAGCGCATTTTCCTAAACTCTGGTTGTATAGTTTTAATAAGACTTACGGTGCAAAAGACTTGTAATCAGGTTGATTTGGAAGGTTGGATCTACCGCCACTCAAGCACTGTTAATTTTATTTTGCTTCAGCCTTATTATAAAGAGTTTCGGCAACAGGCACGTCAAGAAAAGCGGCCGCAGTCGCTTTGTATGGGGGGTTTCAGGCTAATTTTCTCTTGATTTTTTTGAGAGTGTGTTGCCCGTAGGATGCGGGAATTAATCCCGATTCAATAAGTAGAAATACTGTCCCCTGCAATTTGAGCTCCGAAGTTGTACTCTGCACTCACTTTCGGCACTCATCTAGCATATTGGAGGGGATGGCAGCATAATTTGCCTCTAAAGTTCACAAACCGTGACCCATATTCGGTTTTAGGGCACTTAGTAAGCCAAAGTTTCTAAAGTTTCCCGCAGATAGGAGCGAACCTGCTGATCGATGGTGGCATTTTGGTGCTGACTCTCAAAATTGAGTTCTAGCTGCCAGCGTTGAAATCCTGAACTTGCGCCGATCGCAGATTTCAGACTGGCCCAGATTTCAGAATCTTCGCACAGATCGATCGGCTCTGCGGCTTGAGGTGGTTGTGCGATCGGTAGATAATTCGCCATATTGTTATACCTCTGTTTTAATCCCCTGTAAGGATTGAAAGCTTACCTTGACACTCTCTATTATAGATTCTTCTCTCCAAATAGCCAATATAAAATGTCCACAACCTGCGATTAAAAATTAAATATTAATACTATTAATAATCTCAATCAGAGCCGGGAATTACCTATTTTTTTAGAGCATATATCTGTCCGAAGTAAAGTAGCTTAAATTACAATTGTCTGGATTTGAATTTTTTATTTCACTTTTCGAGCGACTGTTCGGGTAGGGATGTAGGCTGGTTGGTGTTTGCAGGTTCTGAGTGGACAATACTGCCGGATGGTAGCCCAGTTGACTCTGCGGGTACAGCAGCAGTGGCAGTTGTCTCGCCCGTAAAAGTGGGCAAAAGTCGATCGACTTGCCAAGGGGCGATCGTAAAATCCTGCCGAATTTTTTCTAAAACATGAGGCTTTGTCGCTGCAAATTCCGATTCCGGCGTCAGCAAAACAGCCATGACACTAGCAGACACCTGCAAAAACAAATTGCTAGCTAAAAAAGCAGCAACTGCCAACAACAATCCCGCCCACCGCCTGGAAGGAGGAAACGGAGCAACCGTTGCCGCGAGGGGAGCCAATCGGTATAGCTGCCACAAAATTACTCCCAGCAAAACAGCAACAAAAAGAGCGAGTCCTTGATTTAACTTTGTTTTAAACCGAGTCAGAATCTGCTGCTGCGCCTTAGTTAAATTCTGCGGTTTCACCGCCACAACTAAAATACTAAAAATGTAAAAAGGGCGGAACCATTGCATCCACAGCACAGGAGCAATACCTGCTACAGCCACTAAAAACACTTCTAACCAGACAGGGAGCATAGGAGAACCCACTGCGAGTCCCAGCAAGCACAGTCCCAGGAAAATTGGGAGTGCAGCCGCACCAGAAAGGTGAATCCACAAGAAAGGATCTGACCAAAAAGAACGCATAGTTCATCAGTTGACAGTTGACAGTTGACAGTTGACAGCTACCCATAGCCGTCGATAGAAGAGGATTGGAGCAATGAATC
>JAUBOH010000165.1:0-13291 GCA_036700145.1 Microcoleus occultus BM001215366 | reverse complement strand
TCTGTCACAGTCCTATGGGCAAACATACCCAATTTAGAATACAGCCATGAACACCCCAGAAACTCTCAATTCCTGGAATATTTACCGACTCCTGCCCAACTTTCAGCGCTTACCCGTCGCGCAATTTCGCAGCCGCAGCGAAGCAGAATCTTCCCTGAAAGTCATCCGCAAACTGTTACCGAATAGCGAATTCATACTTGCTTTCGAGGTTGGGCTAGAAAATCCAACTAACGAACTCATTGGGCCTCCCGCTGACGAGCCAAACTTTTCAACTTCAGTTAACCGAGAACTCTTAAAACTTTTCATTATCAGTTCTCGTCCTGTTGTTTCCCGCGTCATTCATTCTTTTCACCGCGATAATTTTGCCTGCGCTACTGACTGGAGTCCGCTTGTCCCGACTCAAAATCCTGGAGAAGTGATGAGCGTCTTAATTAAATATTTTGCCGCTGACTCTTAGCGTTCGATCGAACACTCTCGATCTTATTAATGGCGGTAATTTGCACAGTGCATACCTTACATCTAGAGGATACAAAAGTGTTGTGTTTCTACAGATGATATTTATTGTACCATTTGTAGGGACACGGCACTGCCGTGTCCTTGGGTGAAATCGGATGATAATTAATGTCATGTCCGGTCAAAAAACGACGGACGATCGCCAACTCAATCACAATGATACACTTGATATTGATACCCGTCCACCGCAGGCAACTCGCGAGACTCAACCTGACATTTTTGTGCTGCTAAATTGACAGGTGCGCGAAAATTAACCAGCCACAAATCTAGCGGACGTTCTAATTGACTGAGTGTATTATAAAGTGTCCCTGCCGCGATTTCTGGCGCATTTTTTTTCAGAGTAGCTAAAAGAAACAGCGGAGAATTCAATGATTTAACTTTTTCCTTCTTCCCTCGGACTTCTTCAGTCCATCCGTTACATCCGTTAAATCCCGTACATTGCTCCTTGCCGAACTTTCCTCTTTCCCATTCCCACCCAATCCCCATCAATTCTCCGATTTCTACATGAGTGTTTTGAGTGGTAGCAATCAATACTGGAACTTTCGATAATTCGCGAATAATCGGAATTAAAATGTCTGGTTTGTAATATTTGCGGTAGCCGAGATTGGAATTTACTGTGATACCGCTAAAAACACCCATTGCTAAAATTAGCACCACTGCTTTTTTGCCAGAAAGTACGCGCGGCGAAGCTATCCCGTAGGGAATCGCCCGCAAATTAAACCATTGACTTTTTGCGATCGGTGTGTTAACCACAACCGCCAAGGCTGCTCCCAATAGCAATATCGCCCCCGGAAAGTAGACAAAATTGTACCTGGCACCGCGAGTTAGGTCAATTCCAAGAAAATAGGCAAAGCTGAAAAACAGCAAAATTGCTCCCAGCACAAACCAGCCAAAAATAACAGTACCTAAACGACTATCTGGCGCGTTCAAAGAAGTTTTAAGAGCATTAAACAGGATGGGAAGCACCAAAATAAAAAATACTGTCATCGCGATCGCCGATGCAATGACTATTGCCAAATTTGACGATTCGACGGGTAGCAGAGACATGACAGTAATCCATCCAGCTAAAGCTTGAAAAATTGGGCTAATCCAATCCACAAATGTGCGATCGCCACTGACAATCCAATTAGTGAGCTCGCTGCCATATTTATTTGACAAAAATACGGGCAACCAAACTAAACCGCCTGCTAAAGTGCCGATCGCAACTGCCAAAAATCGCCACAGGATTTGAGATTGCCAAATATGGGGCTGTTGGCTGCTGGCAATTGGCAAATTCCCGTTAAAATGCTGCCGCATTACGCCAATTAATGCTATTGCTTCGGCACACAAAGTCAGTACGAAAAAGTAGTGAACGGCAATTCCCAAACAATTGACAACAACCCAAAATAACACCGCCCAAATAGGCAGCGGTGCGCGCTGTTGCAGCTTTTTTGCAGCTAATGTCAAGCAAAAAAGAGAGGCAATAACTAATAGGATTCCTAAAGTGTAATGGCGGGCTTCTTGAGCGAGATAAATGCCGTAGGGAGAAACTGCCATCATCGCGGCCGCACATTGACCGACTAAACGAGAATTGAAAGCGAAATTGCCCAAAAAGTAGATAGCGGGAACTGAAATAACGCCCAGTAATGCAGGGAGCGATCGCCCAATCCAAACTAAACTATCCTCAGAAGGCTCAAAGAACTGCATCCACCAGTGGGCGAGCATAAAATACACTGGCGGATGGTTGCTTTCTAGCAGCAAATGGTTTAGGACATCTGCAATACCAGCATCGGGGTTCCATTGCAGCGGTTGTAATAGAGTGGAAAGTGCGATCGGGCGATCGATCGGCACCCCGCGAAAACTGTTACCCAAACTAAACACTAGAGTCGAAAACTCGTCCGTCCACAGCGGTTTCGAGTCCAAATTGGCAAAGCGCAAAATAAAGGCGATCGTCGTCCACAGAAACAACAACAAAAGTTGTTTATTCTTAATCATTAATTCAGTTATTAGTTATTAGTTATTGGTTATTACTTATTGGTTATTGGTTATTGGTTATTAGTTATTGGTTATTAGTTATTGTTATTGGTTATTTTGACAATCTCCAATTCCCAATGACTAATGACCAATGACTAATGACTAATTCCCTAATCAACTTCCGTCACCCGCCAGCTCAGCTTCGTATTGATCCAGAAATTCCACATAGTTACAGCCGCGATCGCAATTAAGTTAGCCAAATATTCATTCATCCCAAAAACATTAAACAGCAGATTCATCAGCAGCACTTTCAAAATCAAACCCATCAAGCAAATCGTATTAAATTTCAACAGCCGTTTCAATTGCTGGCGCTTCCCAGGCTGACGCTTAGAAATATCCCCAAAAGTCCACAAATCATTCCACAAAAAGTTACTGATAATTGCCAATTGACCAGCAACGATCGAACTGCGAGTCAGCTCCCAATTGAGGATATCCCGCAGCACGTACAAAACCCCCATATCCACAAACACGCCGCTGAAACCAACCACGCCAAATCGAAAAAACTTACCTACCGGCCACCGGGCAAACCGCAATATGAGCAAATGGCGCAAATACTCAATATACTGTTTGGATGTAACTTTGCTCTCGCCTTCTTGCCGCTCCTGAAATACATAACCAACTTCTCCAATCCAGCGGATGTCCCCTCTACCGAGCACTTCAATCAAAATTTTGTAACCGGCTGGATTCAGGGTTTTGCCCGCAATACAACTGCGGCGCACCATAAAATAGCCGCTCATCGGATCGGAAACTCTGCCTACGACTCCCGGTAGTATCACCAATCCCACAGTCTGAGCGCCCCGCGACAAAAATCGCCTGACAACGCTCCAGTCGCTCACCCCTCCCTCGGCAATGTGGCGGCTCGCAGTGGCCAAATCGGCTCCGCGTTGAATTTCTGCTAAAAGCTGCAACAGCGTCTCCGGGGGATGCTGCAAGTCGGCATCAATGACGCCCAAAACCTCGCCCCGCGCGGCTTGCCACCCGCGAATTACGGCTGTGGATAGTCCCCGCTCGTGCTCGCGCCACATCACCAGCAATTGCGGATATTCCGGTGTCAGGGAGAGAGCGATTTCCCAGGTGCGATCGGGGCTGTCGTCATCGACTACAATTAATTCGTAGTGGCCGGGAATGCTGTCATCAAGCAATAGGCTCAGTCTTTGGACAATCGTCTTGACATTTTTGCACTCGTTGTAGGTGGGAATTATTAGGGAAAAATAAATGGGCGATGTGTCTGGGTCTGTAGATAAAGCCTGTGCAGCAGGAATTTGCAAAGGCCCTGACGGCACTGGCAAGAGGTGATTTACTTGGTTGATTCTCATAGTTCGACTTTCTAAAAATTAAAAGATGTTTTCTTATGACTTTAGACTTGAGAATATGTTTCGTCTAGAGTTGATTTGTTAAGATATAAAAATCCCTTAATTCTAGGTAGTATATTTTGTGACTGAACCGGAAAAGAAAACTGTGGATGCAATTCTCGATCGAGCTTTACAAGGTTATAACATCTCTACCGCCGAGGCCTTGGTACTTTTGCAGCAGCAAAGAGAGCCAGAGGCGCGAGCTTCTATTCAAAAAACCGCTGACTTGCTCCGCCGCCGACAATCAGGGGATACTGTCACATATGTTGTCAATCATAATATTAACTTCACAAATATTTGCGAGCAGCATTGCAGTTTTTGTGCATTCCGCCGCAATGAGGGAGATGAAGGCGCTTTTTGGTTAAACGCAGACCAAATTCTGGAAAAGGCAACTGATGCAGTGCAGCGGGGTGCAACGGAAATTTGTATGCAGGGCGGCTTAAATGTTCAAGCTAAACTCAACGGTGCATCTTTGCCTTATTATTTGCAATTGGTGACAACTATTAAGGATGAGTTTCCGCAGTTGCACTTGCACGCTTTTTCGCCGCAAGAAATAGAATTTATTAGCAGAAAAGATCATCTCAGTTTCAGCTATGTAATTTCGGCTTTGCGGGATGCGGGAGTCGGTTCGATGCCTGGAACTGCGGCGGAAGTTCTCGACGATGCGGTGCGGCGGGTGATTTGCCCGGAAAAACTAAATTCGGCAACTTGGTTGGAAATTGTGGGAACTGCTCACCGTCTGGGTTTGCCGACAACGAGCACGATGCTTTGCGGGCATATTGAAACTGCCGAACAGCAGGTTTTGCATTTAGAAAAAGTGCGATCGCTCCAACAAAGTGCCATTAACAACAACTACCCAGCCCGCATTACAGAATTCATTTTACTACCATTTGTCGGACAAGCAGCACCAGCACCTTTGCGGAGTCGAGTCGGCCGCGATCAACCAGTTTTAGCAGATACACTGTTGCTCACCGCAGTATCTCGAATCTTCTTAGGAAATTTGATTCCCAATCACCAGCCGAGTTGGGTAAAATTGGGTTTAGACGGAGCTACAGAAGCGCTGAAATGGGGCTGCAACGACATCGGCGGCACATTGATGGAAGAACACATTACGACGATGGCCGGTGCAGTTGGCGGCAGTTGTCAATCTGTCGAAGATTTACAAAATGCGATTACTTTGTTGGGGCGGAATTATCAGCAAAGAGATACAATTTATCGACCTTTAGAGGTTGACAAATTGGCAGTAATAGTGTAAATTTTAGGATGCAAAGTGCGAAGTGCGTAACGTATCCTACGAGTTTAGCCGATCGCACTTTCAAATTCTTCTAGCGCTTGACAACTTCCCACCTGCAAAGCACGTTCGACTGTAACAGGAATCAGTTGTGCGATCGCGATTCCTGGAAAATTCGGACTAATATCCGATTCTACATACTCTCCATCTTGCAGCAAATAGATGCGAAGTCTGCCGCTGTCGTAAACCCACACTTCTGGAACTCCAATAGCTAGATAGGCATCGATCGTAGTTTTAGAAGCTACATCAGTTTCAATTGCTAAATCCGGCGGCGGATCGTCCGGCAAAAGTCGGCGGCGGCTAATCATCCGCTGATAATTTAGAATATAAAAGCAAGCATCAGGTTCAATTCCCGCTGCACCTTCCCGCTTGAAAGTTGTAGAACCAAATGGTTCGTATTTTCTACCCGCAGACTTGAGTAAAATTTTGACCATATCAGAGATTAAATCTTTCGTTATTTCGCATTCTAGTAAGGGAACCGTAATTTCTAAGGTACTGTTGCTGTAGGCAATTCTGCTTCTTCGCTTTTCTCCCAATTCCTCCAAAATTGACTCGAATTCCAGCCAAGTTATATTGGGAATAGTTACGACACTGCCGGCAGTAAGCGTTATTTGGCTAACGGGTTTGAGGACGGGGATAATAGGCATAATGTTGATTTAATTTTATTTCTTAGTCCGCAGAGGCGAAGGAAAGTTTGTGTACATTCAATTTCAATATCCGAGTAATCTTCCTTTGACAAGAAGCGATTTAAATCGCAGGATCGTCTTATTTAAACGAACTCATGTAATGTTTTGAAAAAAAAAGGAATATGACACTTAACATCGCTACTTTGCTGTGCATAAAATCTGCCAATCTCTGACAATAGTTGTTCTCTAAAATTTTGCTCATCCCCACTCCAGTCACCGGGTGGCTTGATGTGCTTCCAATAATTCTTCGCTTTTTTGATTGTCAGCAAAGCTAGGATTAACTCATGCTTCTGGGCTGCATCAGTCGTATTTTGAAACTGATGTTTCCATGAATCTTGAAATTTATCTAAGTCTAATTGCGTACAATCTAATCCCGAACAATGATTTATGCGATCGAGGGCTCTCCGTATGTTAAGGTTATTCTTCAAGTCTGGATCGCTACTAATTTTATCAGCCATATCCATATAAATACTATTCAGTTGAATAGGATTATCTTGATACATAGGAGAATTAGGATAATCATCAAATATTGATTGAAGTTCAGGTGTGATAAAATATGCTTCTTTATGAATCAAACCTGTAATCCATATGCGGTGCTGTGCTGCATTTTGTGCTTTCACCTGGGATTTTTCGTAAAGATTGCAAAAAATTGCTTCTGTATCGGGAAAACTGTAATTATCAATCTCTTGCAGTTGCAAGTCCAAATCTATCATTGCAAAAAGTCGATCTGGATCTAAATAGGAGTTAGTGGTATCCTGTTCGTGTAATGTTAAAAGAGTAAAGTAGGTGTCTAATACATCTTTACGATCGCCACAATTGAAAAATTCTGGTCGTTTCTGTCTCCACCATGTCGGAATGCAAGCCATATAAAAACTGGAATCATGCGTGTACTTCATTGCTTTATAAGATTGAGGTGACTTTCTGCCCTGGATTTCGGGAATCTTGCCTTCGCACAAGACAACAATTTTATTTTTAATTTCGCGAGATTTAAGAATTATCTCGCAATGTTCTTGTAGCTCTTTTGGACTAAGACTCATTTGTAATATTAGGATTCTTGTTTGATTAGTTTTGGCTCAATTTCTTTAACGTGAGCAGGTGTCAGAGCTTCACACAATGCGTAGGAGTGAGTTGCCAGAATATATTGATTGCTGGGAGCCCAATCTTTGAGGTCTGAGATAATTTGATATTGCCAATCTGGATGAAAAGCAATTTCAACTTCATCCATCAAAACAATAGCATCTTCTATGTTCCGGGATTTGAGCCATATATAAATGCTAAGTCTTTTGAGTTCGCCGTGACTTAAATCTTCTGGATATAGTTCTATAGTTTCACCATTATTATCCAATTGAAAGTTTACACCAGAAAAATCTTCATTTAAATTTATTTTTTTATTACCCAATAACATATTTAAGTCGTCAATCAGAGTTTGATAGCTGTTCCCGTAGCTACCTGTTTTTATTGCTTCTCTGAAATCGCGATCGCGAGCAGCTTTAAATGATTCAATAAGTAGCTCTACAGCAAGGAAGTCATAGGTAAATAATCCTGCTAATTCATATCTTGCAGATTCGAGTATCTCATAATAATTCTTATCTCCGTTACTTGAGTTGCTAAATAATAGTTTTCTAGAATCCGGCGGAAGAAATAGAAAAACTTGTGTGGAAGGAGCGGCTAGGAAAATTTTATGCGATATTGTTTCTAAAAATAATTGTGATTGAGCCTTGCTTTGATTGTTTAAATGACATTGTAATTTTGTAATTTTTATGATCTTTTTATTGTCTAGTAAATTTTCTATCTCTGTTGAAAGATGACATATATCTATGACAATTTCGGAATTTATATCTTCATCAATATCACGATCGCTTAACTCTTTGGGATTTATATTTTTATCACGATAGCCGAGAAGATATTTTAAAATAGAAATTTTATTATAAAAAAATTCGAGGTTAACAATTTTTTTTCCATCCCAAATGTCAATAATAGCTAAGACTCTTTTGTCTTCACCCTCAGAAACTTTCAATCCCTGAAGTAGATTTTGTAAAAATGGTTTTTTATCCTCATCAACAGAACAGTGCAGCAATACAAAAATCAACTGTAACAGCGTACTTTTACCACCGCCATTTTGACTACCCAGCGGAAAGATACTAGGAAAAAAATCTTTTTCAAAAGTGATGTCTATGTTTTTTAACCCCCGAAAATCAGGAACTTGAACTCGTAGCAAGTGCATAAAAAACTCCTGGTGTTGGCTGGTATTTTTTATTTAAACGCTGAGCCACAATCATTTTAGATTATAACTCACATTTTTTACTATTTTCATGAACAGGCTTTCCGGCCGGTTCCACAACATATTAAATTAATGTTTTTTCGCTGAATCCGGCAGTCCGCCAGGGGTTGAAACCCCTGTCTCAAAGCTAAAGTCCTCTGAAGAGGACTGAAGAACTCATTAGTCCTCTTCAGAGGACTTTAGCTATTAGCCAGGGAATTAATTCCCTGGCGGCCTCTCGATTTAAGCAGGAGATGAAACTAAACCTTAAACTTCTCCACAATCCGTCTCATTGCTTCCTCCACATTCTCCCGACTATTAAATGCCGAAATACGGAAATAACCCTCGCCCGCCGCACCAAAACCAGATCCCGGAGTTCCCACCACATTGCAAGTTTCCAGCAACTTCTGAAAGAAATCCCAACTCGACAAACCGTGAGGTGTTTTTACCCACACGTAAGGTGCATTTTCGCCGCCAAAAACCTCGATTCCGGCCGCTGTCAATTTCTCGCGAATAATCGCCGCATTTTCCATGTAAAAATTGACTAATGCCTGAATTTGTGCTTTTCCAGCATCGGAATAAACCGCTTCAGCACCGCGCTGCACGATGTAAGAAACGCCGTTAAACTTAGTAGATTGGCGGCGGTTCCACAATTTCCAAATTTCGACATCGGAACCGTCTGCGGCTTTTCCAGTCAAAGTTTTAGGTACGACTGTTAGGGCGCAGCGAGTACCTGTGAAACCGGCATTCTTGGAGAAGGAACGAAATTCGATCGCACAATCGCGCGCACCTTCAATTTCGTAGATAGAATGGGGCAAACTCGGATCGGTAATATACGCTTCGTAGGCTGCATCGAAGAAAATAATCGAACCGTTCGCCTTAGCATATTTTACCCAAGCTTGCAAGTGTTCCTTCGTTGCAGTTGCGCCCGTCGGATTGTTGGGAAAACACAGGTAAATTAAATCGACTTTTTTGTCGGTGGGAATTTGTGCCGTAAAGTTGTTTTCTGCGGTAATTGGCAGGTAAACGAAGCCGTCGTATTCCCCCTTTTCGTTCGCATCTCCCGTGTGTCCGGCCATCACGTTCGTGTCTACGTAAACCGGGTAAACTGGATCGGTAACGGCGATCGTATTATTGTTGCCAAAGATATCCAGAATATTACCGCAGTCGCACTTAGAACCATCAGAAATAAAGATTTCCGAAGCATCAATATCGCATCCCCGCGACTTGAAGTCGTGCTCGGCAATTTTCTCCCGCAGCCATTCATAACCTTGTTCCGGGCCGTATCCTTTGAAGGTATCGCGCGAACCCATTTCTTCCACCGCAGCCACCATCGCCGCGCGACAAGCTTCTGGTAAGGGTTCCGTGACATCGCCAATCCCCAGCCGGATGATGGGTGCGCTTGGATTCGCGTCTGCAAAGGCTTTCACCCTGCGCCCGATTTCGGGAAACAGGTAGCCGGCTTTGAGTTTGAGGTAGTTGTCGTTGATAGTTGCCATAGGTTCGATCGCTCTCAATGTCGTAAAATAGCTTACTGCTAATTGGTAGTTGACGGTACGACTGTTGACTGTTAACCGTTGAGTGTTGACCGAAAAGCCCCCGGATTCATCCGTGGGAGTAATTCTAAAATCGAATGCCTGCTTCTCATTGACAAAAAAATCAACGGGATTGTATAATTAGAATAGTGTGCAGCGCAGAAACTATTATGGACGAGATCGAGTATGCCAAACTCTATCAAGAACTGGCAGCAATTCTGAATGAGTTTAAGTTGGGTTGGGTGGTTCAACAAGTAGCGGATACTGTAGAGATTGGCAAAGTAATTGAAGAGCGATCGCTCAAAAGAAAAACACCGCTGCTCAAGATAGAAGATTATACCGCAAAAGAACAACTTTTGCTGTTAATTGACTCTGTGGAACAAGCGACGGTGAACACTTCCGAAATGGAAGACGAAATTGCTTATTTCTTGAAAGTAGAATCAGAAACCTCTCCCCTCGGCACAAAAATTACATTTGCGAATTCCGGCGCAGAAACAGCCCAAACAATTGAGTTTACCTCCAGCGTGACAGCCCCCCGCCACAAACAGGCGATCGCCCTCAAGCAATTACTCGAAAAACTGCCATCAGGGCCGAGCAACTACGCCCTCAATTCCGAAATTAAGAGCAAATTAAAAAGCTCGATCGATCCCGATTTCAACGGGGCTGCAGAACAAGCCAGAATTTTTGACGCTTACCTATTTACCATTCTGCTAAAAGCAGTTGCTAACGAAGGCGGCAGCATTTATTACAACAATGTTTTAGACGACGAAACACCGAAATATTTAACATTTAGAAAAATAGCGGGAAAAATCCACGGTAATTCACATCCATATACTTACGCTGTTGTGGAATTTCCCAACAAACCAGCCCTGGAAATTCACCTAGGAGTAAAAGTCCAAGGTAGAGCCGGAGTTTTGCACAACTGCAATGTTTTAATTTTGTACCAAAAAGAAGCGAATATCTGTCGGTTGCTCAACCGCGAACCCCGACACTCGCAGGTAATTTTAGCAGTGAAATCTGAACACAGCACCTCGGAATTGCAACTAGAAATAGCGGGCGGTTTTATCGGATTAGCATCAGACATTCGCTACGAAGGCGGCAGCTATTTCATTTCTAACAGTTATTCGCAACCCGTAGCAAAACTGCTAACTACCGCTCGCAAAAAATGGGAACACAATATTTTTCCGAGTGCCACAAATGATGTTCACCGGCTGATGTACTCATTTCAAACTATCTTTAAAGACTTTAAAGCCAGAAACTAACATCAGGGAATTGGGCATGGGGCATGGGGCATGGGGCATGGGGCATTAGAATAGTTAGTGTAGGACTTCGCGTAAATACGAAATAAACCGGGTTTTTCACCTGTATTAAAGGCGAAAATGCACTATTTAGTAATAAAAAAACGGTTTCCGTATCTAGGAGTATAGTGATTAGTGGTTAGTGGTTACTTGTTAGTAGTTTTTCTAATAACAAATAAAAAACAACAAATTACCAATGCCCGATTCCCCATCCCCGATGCCCAATGCCCAATCCCCCATGCCCAATGCCCCATGCCCAATCCCCAATATAATTTATGATGTTGCGAGTACCAGAACCTTACGAATAATGTTTAAGAAAGATAAATCTTCGCTGCTGTTTACGATCGGAGCCGCCACACTTCTGATCGGTCTAGGCTTTCTCACCTACTCGATCGTCATTTCCCGCGGCCCCGCCAAAGATTTGCCGGCTGGAGCAACCGTTGTCCCCCAAGATACGATGATGGCCATATCCATCACCACTGATGAATCGCAGTGGAAAAGACTGCGAGAATTTGGCACGCCGGAGTCAAAAGCTTCTTTTGAAAGGTTTTTAAGCGAAATGCGCGATCGGCTGCTGACAAGCAACGGTTACGCCTACGCGCCAGACATTCAACCTTGGGTAGGGAATACCGCAATGGTGGCCTTTCTGCGAAACAAAACAGCCATACCAGTCCCCCCGCGCGCACCCAACGCGCCCCCGCCTGGGCCAATTCAACAGTCAGTCGCAATTATCCTCCCCATCTCCAACCCGATCAAAGCCAAAGAATTATTAGCAAAACCCAGACCTCTCAACCAAGGAAAAATGGTTGAGCGCAATTACAAAGGGGTGCAAGTTACAGAAACTCAAGGTATACCAGAGCGCAATTTCTCAGTCGCCGTACTCGGCACAAACTATCTAGCTGTCACCACAGATCCCACCGCCACAGACAGAATAATCGACACCTACAAGGGCGAACCATCCCTCGCCAAAACCCCGGGCTATGCAGACGCCATCCAACAAATAAAAAATTCCGCAGCCTTCGGTCAAATCTACGTCAATATACCCGTTGCTGGGGCCTTTACAGCCGCCAACTCATCCCGCGACATTTCGGCCCAAAACCTCGAAAAACTGCAACAAAATCAGGGATTTGCCACCACAGCGACGCTGGATGCAGAAGGAATTGAATTCAAATCAATCTCTTGGCTGAAACCCGACTCTACCATTCGGATTGCAGTAGAAAACAACGCTCTAAAAATGGTTAACCGCCTGCCAAACAATACAATAATGATGGTATCCGGCGGCAACTTGCAGCGTTTGTGGCAAGACTACATATTGGGGGCCGATGCTAACCCGCTCTCCCCGATTAATCCCCAAGTTTTGCGTGCAGGTTTAAAATCTACTACCGGCCAGGATTTAGATAAAGACTTCATCAACTGGATGGCGGGAGAATTTTCTTTATCATTGATACCAGCCCAGGCGCAAAATCCCAAAGACAAATTTGCTGCTGGATTTGTATTTATGGTGGAAACAAACAACCGCAGCGCCGCCAACAAATCCCTGAAACAGCTTGATGAAACGATGAAAACTAAGGGGTTTAGAGTTGAGGAAATTCAAGTTGGCGGCCAGCCGGCGACTAAATGGACATCGCCGTTTGGAGGGATTGCGGTAACTCGCGGCTGGATGAATGATGTAGCGTTTATCACAGTAGGAGCTCCGGTGGTTGATGCGATCGTTCCTGCGCCGAAAAGCCCGCTTTTAAGCAGCGAATTGTTCCAGAAAGCTGTACGATCGCAACTTAAACCCCACAACGGCAATTTCTACATAGACACCGAGAGTGCGTTTAACCCAAAAAACTTAGCTTTACCCGAGTTTCCTCCCAACCAAAAAATCTGGATAGACGCCACGCGGTCGATCGGCGTTACAGCGGCCGTCATTGGCGATCGTACCACCCGCTACGACGCTTTTGTCGGACTCAAAAAATCCAACCAATCAACTCCTTCACCAAATCCCTCACCGAGCCCTGCTTCACCGAGCCCTGCTTCACCGAGTCCTGCTTCACCGAGTCCTGCTTCACCGAGCCCCTCGCCCACCGTCCAAACTTCACCCTAACTCTTAAATTGATCGACCTTGACTGCAAGTCCGCAGCCGCGACACTAACTAATAGGTTTGCAGCGATGAATGCAAGCCCTCAAATTTTGATGCGGACTTGCATTTCGGATGCTGCAAAAGACATCTGGCAAAAAGATATTCAACAACAGGCTGCGAAGGCCTGCGATCTCAATTCCGGCTGCAACGACCTATGATAAGCGAGGACACGGCAGTGCCGTGTCCCTACAATTAATGGGTAGGGACACGGCACTGCC
>JAUBOH010000164.1:0-13393 GCA_036700145.1 Microcoleus occultus BM001215366 | reverse complement strand
CAGTGCCGTGTCCCTACAATTCGCGGTAGGGAAACGGCACTGCCGTGTCCTCTAGATCATTCTGGTGCAACCGGAATTGATATCACCCAACTGCCCAACCCTATTCGGCCCAGAGAACCCGAATTACCAGATCCTGAGCCACCGCAACCGCCTGCGCCGTCTCCCCTCCAACCGACTCGGCAAACACCCGTTCCAGGCGATGCTAGACCGGAGATTCCGGGTACAATTAAGGTCGATCGCTTTGAATTTGAGGGGAACACAGCTTTTAGCGATCGCGAACTCGCAGAAGTTACGCAACAGTTTGCGGGGCGCGATATCACTTTTGCCGAACTGATCGCAGCCGAAGCAGCCGTAACTCAAAAATACGTAGCAGCAGGATACATCAATTCCGGGGCTGTAATTCCGGCCAACCAAAGCTTTCCCAGATCGGGAGGTGTGGTAAAAATTCGGATTGTCGAAGGCGGGTTAGATGAAATTGCGATCGCTGGAAACAGGCGCTTGAATGCAAATTACGTGCGATCGCGCCTGCAGCGCGCCACCAGACGGCCACTAAATCGCGATCGGCTGCTGGAAGCCTTGCAAATGCTGCAACTCGACCCCTTAATTACCAAGATTTCCGCCGAACTCCAAGCCGGAAGCCGCCCGGAAAACAGCCGCTTAGAAGTGCGGATCGCAGAAGCAGACAGTTTTAGCGCCGAAGTGTTCGCAGACAACAACCGATCGCCCAGCGTCGGCAGTTTTCGGCGCGGTATCCGCATCAATCGAGCAAATTTGCTCGGTTTCGGCGACGGATTGGAGCTATCCTACGCTAACACCGACGGCAGCAACGAATTTAACGGCAGCTACACAGTCCCCGTCAACGCGCGCAACGGCACAATTCGGTTCGCTGCGGGTGCTGCTAGCACCAACATCATCGAGGAACCGTTTGATGCTGCCGAAATCGAGGGGAAATCGCGGACTTACGAGTTAACTTACCGCCAGCCGATTCTAGAAAAGCCCGATCGCACTTTGGCTTTAGGAGTAACTTTATCGCGGCAAGAAAGCGATACATCTTTGTTGGGCGAAGGATTTGCGCTTTCGGCGGGAGCAAACGATCGGGGCGAAACCCGCGTTTCGGCTGTGCGCTTTTTTCAAGAATACGTGCAGCGGAGTTCCCGACAAGTGATCGCAGCGCGATCGCAATTCTCTCTCGGTACCAATTTTTTGGGCGCTACTACGAACGACAGCGGCCCAGACAGCCGCTTTGTGGCGTGGCGCGGACAAGCGCAGTACGTGCGGCTGCTAGCGCCGGAAACCTTGCTGATAGTGCGTTCCGACATTCAATTAGCCGATCGCCCCCTGCTTTCCCTCGAACAAATCGGGATCGGCGGCGTTCAAAGCGTGCGCGGATACCGCCAAGATTTGCTGTTAACTGATAGCGGTGCGATCGCCAGCGCGGAAGTGCGAATCCCGGTGTGGCGTGTCCCGGAAGTTAAGGGTTTGTTGCAAATCGCTCCGTTTATCGATTTTGGGGTAGGCTGGAACCATTCTGGAGAAAGTTCAAATCCCGACTCGGACAAACTGCTGGGTGCGGGTTTGGGGCTAGTTTGGCAGATGGGCGATCGGTTGAACGTGCGTCTAGACTACGGTATTCCTTTGATAAATGTGCGAGGAGGCGATCGAACCTGGCAAGAAAAAGGCATCTACTTTCGGATTAATTACCTTGCTTTCTAGCTAATGCAGGTTTGTAGTGAGGACTTTAGTCCGCATAAATCGGAGGACTAAAATCCTCACTACAAAAAACATTTTATATTAAGGATAATTGACCAGACATTATATCAGCTAACTCTGTCTTAGAAAAAATAACTTAGTTAACACAAGAGGGCTTGTCTTATGGTTCAGACAAAAACTAAACTAACATTTGCAGAGTTTCTCGAAAACTACCCAGACGGATCGGGCATCTACGAACTTGTAGATGGAGAGATTGTCAAAGTGGAAGCAACCAGAGCTCACAAAAATGTGGCACGATATCTTGTTAAGTCTTTCCACAAAGAAAGCGACCGCTTGGGACTTGACTATATCGTTGACAAAGATATAGTTATCAGAACTGTAACAGCTTCTGGACAAGAGCAAGGCAGAAATCCTGATGTCGGCGTGGTCAAGGCATCAGTATGGAATAGCAATGTCCGCGGCTACGGAGCCCTTACCGAACCTATCCAATTAGCAGTAGAAGTAACATCAACCAACTGGGAAGACGACTATGTTGATAAGTTAGATGAGTATCAACGGCTCGGTATTTGCGAATATTGGATTGTGGACTATTTAGCACTCGCTTCTAGGGCTTATCTAAGCAATCCCAAAATTCCCACAGTTTTTGTTTATTCTTTGGAAAATGACCGCTATTTAGTTCAAAGTTTTACAGGTAATGAGCGCATTATCTCTAAAACTTTTCCCGAACTAGAAATCACTGTAGAGCAAATTGTGATTAGCAGCCAAATGCAAAACCTTTAGAGAAACGAGATGAGCTTACACCGATCGACTTTATCCTAAAAATATTTTTTTTATGCCTCGCTTACATTACTCCCTACTGTTTGCCTTCCTGTTGCTATTTCCTGCAAGCGCGATCGGGCAAATTATCCCAGATGGCACTTTGGGCCCGGAAAGTTCGCGCACAATTCCCGATACTATTAATAATTTACCCTCAGATAGAATCAGTGGCGGCGCAACTCGCGGATCTAATCTATTTCACAGTTTCCGCGAATTCAATATCAACGAAGCGCGAGGAGCTTATTTTGAAAATCCCAGCGGAATTGCTAACATCTTCACCCGCGTCACCGGCGGCCAATCCTCAAATATTTTAGGAACCATCGGAGTACAAGGAAACGCCAATTTATTTTTAATTAACCCGCAAGGAATCGTCTTCGGCCCCAATGCTCGGTTAGATTTGCGCGGTTCGTTTATCGGTTCAACTGCTGACAGTATCGTGTTTAATAACGGCTTTGAATTCAGCAGCACCAACCCGCAAACATCCCCGCTGTTAACAGTGAATATTCCCGTTGGTTTAAGATTTAGAGATAATCCCGGTGCAATTGTCAACCGTTCCACCGCTTTAGGAAAAGCAAATCTCCCAGCTTCTCCTGTACCAATCCCGATCGGCGATCGAGTTGGTCTAGCAGTAGACCCAGGTCAAACTTTAGCACTGATTGGCGGTGACATTCAACTGCCAGGTGGCAATTTAACCGCCAGTGGCGGACAAATTTTACTCGCTAGCACAGCCAGTCCCGGTTTAGTCAATTTTGCATTTACTCCTGCTGTTGCTGGGGCGAGGAATTTAACTGTTAATTATGGCAATATTCAGAACTTTGGAGATATAAAGATATCCGATGGCACACTGATTAACACCAGCGGAATTGGTGGTGGTAGAGTAGAGTTAAAAGGTGGAAATGTCGCCCTCAGCGGTGCGCGAATTTATGCGCTGACACTGGGAAATATTGATGGTAGAGGTATCGATATCAGCGCCCAAAAGTTGCGAGTCGAAAACGGCACGCAATTTTCTACTCTGACTCTAGGAGATGGCGCGGGAGGAAATATGAACTTCCGCGCTGCTGATTCAGTAGAAATGAGCGGGCTGGGAGTTGAGGGCTATCAACAAGTTGTAATTAAATATCTGGTATCGGGAACTACAGACCCGTTTGACCCGCTATTTGTGCTGTTTAATGCTAGTGCTGGTGGTGGTTCGGGGGGGAGTATTACGATCGACACCAATCGCCTGCTCCTCAACAATGGGGTAGTAGGTAGCGGGATAACTTTTGGCGGTGGAAGGGGCGGAGATTTAATCATTCGCGCCAATACTTTTGAGATGGTGGGTTCTGGAATCAACAATGGGACAGCTAAAGAAAGTACCGGTGCGGGAGGAAGTATTACTATTGATGTCAATCGATTAATTATGCGCGACGGTTCTCTTCTGGGTACGACAAGCTACAGCAGTGGAGCGTCGGGGAATATCAACATTAAAGCTGCTGAATCGGTAGAATTATCTAACAGCGGCCCGAGAACTGTTGTGTCAACCGGAATTAGCACGCTGAGTATCGGTTCTAACGGAAGGGCGGGGAATATTAATGTTGATACGAAGCGGTTGACTCTTTCTGGAGGTTCTGCGTTTACATTAGGAACGGGTGTTTTAGTTGGCAGGTTTTTGTTTTCTCAGGAGGGCGGGCCTGCGGGAAATTTAACAGTTAGGGCTAGTGAATCAGTAGAAATTTCGGGTATTTCTCAAGTTTTGACGAGCGGAATTCAGAATGCTAGCGCGCTGACTTCTGGAACTTTAAGCTCTAGTCGGGGCGGGGATATTCGGATTGATACGCCAAGTTTAACTGTGCGGGATGGGGGAATAGTTTCTACGAGTTCTTTGGGTTCGGGAGATGTGGGGAATATTACTGTTAATGCCGATCGCATCTCAGTCAGCGGCAGCGGAAATAACGGTTTGTTTGTCAGTACAATTGATGCTTCGGTTGGTAAGACATTTGGTACTAATCCCAATGCTACCGCAAATGCGGGTTCGCTGAATCTGAATGCCGATCGACTAATTGTCAGAGATGGAGCTACAATCACGGTACAGGCTACGGGAACCGGGCGCGCCGGTAACATCAATATTGCCGCAAATTCGATCGCCCTTGACAACAAAGCCAGGATTGACGGCACCACCGTATCCGGTACAGGAGCAAATATCAACCTGCTTTCAAGAGACATCCAATTGCGCCGGGGGAGCCGAATTACCACCGATGCGGGTGCTTCTGAAGGTGGAAACATCAATATTAACAGCAACATTCTGGCTACTTTACCCAATGAAAATAGCGACATCACCGCTAATGCGAAGAGCGCCGCCGGCGGCCGCGTGAATATCAATGTCCCGAATGTTTTTGGCTTCACAGCAGTTAGTCGCGAACAAGTCCGAGGTAGTTTGGGATTAACAGATGCCCAATTTGCAGCTTTGCAAGTAAGTCCTACATCTTTGCTTCCCACCAGCGACATCGCCGCGATTTCCCAAAGCGCTGGCCCAGCTTTGCAAGGGGCGGTAACATTTAGTTCTTCTGGGGTGAATCCCGCTCAAGGATTGGTGGAACTGCCACAAAATGTGGTGAATCCGGCCGCCTTAATTGCTGCAAATCCCTGCATCGAAGGGCAAGAGAACGAGTTTACTGTTACGGGTCGCGGGGGAGTGCCGCCTAGTCCTAATGATGCGCTCAGCAGCGCAGAAGTGCCGTTTCCGTGGGTGGAAAGGGAAGAAAGAAGAACTCCGCCCAACTCCCCCCAAGGTAGGAAGGAAGAAGAAAGAAGAACCCCCCCCAACCCCCCTCAAGGGGGGAAAGAAGAGGAAGTTGTTCCGGCGCAAGGTTGGGTGGTGAATTCTCGGGGGGATGTGACGCTTGTTGGATATAATCCGGGTAATGCTGGTGATTCTCGCAATCCTCGGCAGAATTCTGTTTGTCCGCCGCGCTGAAATTAGGTTTTTTTGAACCGCAGATGTAGGCGGATTAACGCGGATGAACGCAGATGAAGAATTAGATGTATTTGGGTTAATTAGTATGTGTTTCTGCGGTTGTAATATCATCTTTTGTATATGAAATTTATGCGATCGCTCCGACAAGCAATTCTGTTATTTATAATTTCCTGTTTGTTGGTAATTATGATACCTCCGGCTGTGGCTCAGATTCAGTCGCCGGATGGGATTGGGCTTGTTCGACAAGCTCGAACTCTGTACCAGGAGGAACGTTTTTCGGAAGCTGTACCGCTGTTGCAGCAAGCGGCGGCGCAGTTTGAGGCAAAAGGCGAAAATCTCGATCGCGCCACGGCATTGAGCAATTTAGCTGCAACCTACGGGCAGTTGGCACTTTGGGAACAAGCAGAACAAGCTGTGAATTCGAGTTTAGCGGTTGTCCGAAAAGAGCCCAAAACTCCCGAACAGCAGCGAATTTGGGCTGAAACTCTGAACATTCAAGGACAGTTGCAACTCGAAAGGGGGCGGACTCAAGATGCGATCGACAATTTGTACTTAAGCACTAAAATTTTAGAGCAAATCGATCGCAAAAACCAACTTTTGCAAGTTCAAATTAATCTCAGTCGGGCTTGGGAAACTCTGGGACTTTACCCGAGAGCTTGCAAAATTCTGTTAGCTTCTTTCAAGCTGGAAAACAAAACTTGCGAAGTTTCAGCAGTCGGTTTAGAAAGTTTGAAAAATGGGTCGGTTTCCCTGGAAACAGTCCGGGGAATTCATGCTTTAGGTCGGGTATTGCGGGTTTTGGGACAACTCGAACTTTCTGAGGATTTGCTGTTGGCGGGACTGGAAGCTGCCAAAAAATTGGGTGTGCGGCAAGAGGAAGCTGGAATTTATCTCAATCTGGGGAATACGGCGCGGGCTAAAAGCAATAAACCGGGTTTGAATCTTCAACAGCGGACACAGTTGGAGCAAGGGGCTCTTTTGTATTATGTTCGATCGATAGGGATGAGCGGGCGGGCATCAACCCTAGGGATGCAGGCGAGGTTGAACCAATTGAGTCTTTTAGTCGATCGCAAAAATTGGTCTGAAGCACAGGTTTTGTGGCGTTCCATCGAACCTCAAGTCGCTCAATTTGGGCACAATCGCGCGGGACTTTACGCTCAAATTAATCTAGCTCAAAGCTTGATAAAATTAGCTCAGTCGCCGGCGAAAACTTTGAGTTTGAGCGATATTGAGAAAATGCTCGATCGCTCTGTGGAACCAGCAAATAGTTTGGGCGACAAACGAATACAAGCTTATATTCTGGCAGCCAAAGGCAAACTATCGGAAATCCAAAAGCAGTATCAGCAAGCGGAAAATCTCACAAATCAGGCTTTGAGTTTAACACCGCCGTTTCAATCTCCCGATATTGCCTATCAATTATTCTGGCAAATCGGACGAATTCGGAAAGCTCAGGGGAATACAGAAGGGGCGATCGTTCAATATACTCAAGCTGTGAATGTACTGTCTTCTCTGCGGGGCGATTTGGTGACAGTCAATCCCGAAGTGCAATTTTCGTTTCGAGAAAGTGCCGAACCAGTTTATCGGGAATTAGTCGGGCTGCTTTTGCAAGAAGCATCTCCCAGTCAAGATAAGTTAAAGCTGGCTCGCCAAACGGTAGAATCTTTGCAGTTGGCGGAATTGGACAACTTTTTTCGGGATGCTTGCGCTGATGCTAAACCGCAGCAGATTGATGGTATCGATCCTACAGCGGCGGTGATTTATCCGATTATTTTGAGCGATCGTTTGGAGGTAATTTTGTCAATTCCCGGCAAACCCCTGCGCCGCTACGCTACTAAGAAGTCTCAAGCCGAGCTGGAAACTGCCTTCAGACAAGCCAAAAATGTCATCAGACCTGCTGCTTTCCCCCGCGACAGGTTGCCACCCCTCCAACAGGTTTATGACTGGTTGATCCGCCCAGCAGAGGCGGATTTGACCGCCAGCGGGATTAAAACGCTGGTATTTGTACTCGACGGTTACTTGCGAAATCTGCCGATGGCTGTGCTCCACGACGGTGAAAAGTTTTTGGTAGAAAAATACAGTATTGCTTTGGCACCTGGACTGCAACTGCTGGCACCGAAACCGTTGAGTGGAGTCAAGTTGAGAGTGCTCACTGCAGCCCTCTCCCAAGCGCGTCAAGGCTTCTCGGCTTTGCCGGGGGTGACGCGGGAAGTTCAGCAAATTGCAGCCCAGATGCCGGCGAGTTCGCTGCTGAATCAAGATTTTGTCAGCGGGCGGTTGCAGGATCGAATTAAATCTTTGTCTTTCCCGATCGTCCATTTGGCAACTCACGGTCAGTTTAGCTCGAATGCCGCAGATACTTTTATTGTGACTTGGGACCAGAAAGTGAATGTTAAGGAGTTCGATCGGCTGCTGCGAGTCCGCACTGGAGAGAACCAACAGCCGATCGAGCTTTTGGTGTTGAGTGCTTGCGAAACTGCTTCGGGCGATAGTCGCGCGGCTTTGGGCTTAGCTGGGGCGGCAATTCGATCGGGTGCGCGCAGCACCGCCGCCACGCTTTGGCAAGTCAACGACGAATCTACAGCTATTTTTATGACTGAGTTTTACCGGCAGCTTGCTTCTGCTAAAAGCAGCAAAGCTGAAGCCCTCCGCAATGCTCAATTAACCCTGCTGCGAAACCGAGAGTATCAAAATCCCTATTTTTGGGCGCCTTTCGTGCTCGTGGGAAATTGGCAATAATCTTCGATCGGGAATTGGGTATCGGGAATTGGGCATCGGGCATCGAGCATCGGCCAAACAGGGAATTGGGCATTGGTGTCAACTTAACTTCAAACCCAGTCATAGAATGCTGTTTGACCATTAAATCTAGATATATCTGGCGCCGCCAAAACATCGGGGAGTAGGGGGTGGGACAAGAATCTTCTTTTTCGTCCCCCTGATTAATGGGGATGTCATGGGGATCTAAATTTAGGTAAAAGCAATATTTATCAAGGGTTTTAGCCTGGTTGCTGACACGCCTTGACTAATGACTAATGACCAATGACTAATGACTAATGACTAATGACTAATGACTAAAATGCTTGATTTATTGTTAAAAATTGTAAACTGTTAAACAGTGCTTTCCGCATCTAATATTTTTCGAGGAGTCCCATGAAGCAACTTTTGATTGCTGAGCGCTTTTGCCTGATAGCCCACGTCTTATCAATGGCTTTTGGATTGGCAGGGTTGCTGCTGATTTTACCCCGTCCCGAACTGGTGATGAGTTTGCCGCCTGCTGGGCAAACTCTGTTCCAATTGGGGATGGCTGGGGGTGGAGTAGTTTATATTATCTTTGGTGCAGCAGCGGTTGCTCTCTATGCCTTTCGGACGTTGGGCACGGGTGCAACTCTGGCATTTTTACTGCCTTCTGTGTTTTTGTCCTTGGGTAGCGAGTTGTTGGGAACGAGTACGGGTTTTCCCTTCGGCCACTATCACTACTTGAGCGGTTTGGGTTACAAAGTTGCAGGGCTAGTGCCCTTTACAATTCCCCTGTCGTGGTTTTATCTGGGACTGGTTTCATACATAATTGCTCGCGCTGGAGTCGCTGGTGGTACAGGCAAACTCAACTGGGTGCGCCAAATAGGGGCGATCGCCCTTGGTGCTTTGCTGCTGACAGCATGGGATTTTGTACTAGATCCAGCAATGAGTCAAACTTCTGTACCTTTTTGGGAGTTTGAGGAACTTGGAGCTTTCTTCGGGATGCCTTACCGCAATTTGGCCGGGTGGATGGGCACTGGCGCTGTGTTTATGTCGGTAGCAGCTTTCTTTTGGAGAAAAAGATCGATTAAATTAGAGCGATCGGAATTGGGTTTGCCCTTAATTGTTTATTTGGTAAACTTTGCTTTCGGAGCAATTATCACTGTAACTTCCTTGGATTCTCGGTTCTGGTTCCCGACATCGCTAGCTGTGCTTCTGGGTGTAGTTCCGGCGATCGTCTTATGCTCGATCGCGAAACCCGCAGCAGATGAGGTAACAGAAACAATTCCGTCTTTGGATACATCTGTTCTCAAGGCTGAAATTCCACCTCAGCCAGTGGGCGTTTTACGCAAGTAAGATATATCTAATTGAGACTTTGCACAATTCTCAATAACTCTTTGGAGGGCGGGATCTAGACCCTCTCCACAAGAAAGTGGAACAGGCATCTTGCCTGTTCTTGAGAATGAATGGTGCAAGATGTCAGATCTAACAAAGAATTTTAGAGCTAGTTAAAAAACCCGGTTTCAACAAGAAACCGGGTTTTTGGTCAACCGTGCGTTCAAAACTGTAAAATCTAAAATTGCGCGATGCCCCATGACCTGTTTGGCCCATGCCCCATGCCCCATCCCCTATGCCCAATCTCTTGATAAATATCATTTGCACAGCCATCCTGCTGCTGCAATTACCCGCCGCCGCCATTCTCCTGTCGCGCTTGATCAAAGGCCCATCGCGCATCCCGCCCCTCGAACCAGCATCGCCGACACTGGATTTAATTGGTGCTTGTACAGTCGTTATCCCAACTTTGAACGAGGTCGATCGACTTTCGCCTTGTCTGGAAGGATTGAGCCGCCAAAGCTACGAACTCCGAGAAGTGATTGTCGTTGATAGCTATTCCGTAGATGGAACAGCAGATTTAGTCAAAGCCGCAGCCGAAAAAGACCCCCGGTTTCGGGTGATTAACGATGACCCATTGCCGACTGGTTGGGTGGGGCGTCCCTGGGCTTTGCATACTGGGTTTTTGGCAAGTTCCGAAAAGTGCGAGTGGATTTTGGGCATTGATGCCGATACAGTGCCCCATCCGGGTTTGATTGCGAGTTTGCTCAAAACGGCGATCGCCGGAAATTACGATTTAATCTCACTATCGCCACAGTTTATCCTCAAATATCCAGGGGAATTTTGGCTGCAACCAGCGCTGTTGATGACTTTAGTTTATCGGTTCGGGCCGACCGGGACTGGTGGAGATGTGCCGGAATTGGTGATGGCGAACGGTCAATGTTTTTTGTGCCGGCGCGAGGTTTTGGTGGAATTGGACGGCTACGAGTCTGCTAGGGGTTCTTTCTGTGATGATGTGACCTTGGCTCGCTATGCGGCTGCTAAGGGCTTTAAGGTGGGCTTTTTGGATGGGGCGAAGGTGTTGAAGGTGCGGATGTATGAGGGGGCGATCGAGACTTGGAACGAATGGGGTCGATCGCTCGATTTGAAGGATGCCGCTTCTAGGGTTCAAATCTGGGGCGATTTGTGGCTGTTGTTTGCAGTTCAAGGTTTGCCAGTGCCGATCGTATTGGGCTATTTGCTGTTTGGTTTGCTATCGCCTGTGGCGGTGTTTCCCTACGGTTTGCTGTTGGGATTGAATGTATTTTTGGTGGCGGTGCGATCGGCTTTGTGTTTCGCGATCGCACCTTCGTACGATCGAACCCAAGCATCCGGTAAATGGCTGTTTTGGCTTTCTCCCTTAGCCGATCCTTTAGCCTTTTTGCGAATTCTCATTTCTGCATTGAATCAGCCGACTCAGTGGCGCGGCCGCAAATATGAATAATCATTAAATTTTGGATACAGGTAGATTGTGGGGTGTAGGGAAACGGCACTGCCTTGTCCGGCGAGGTTCTGCCAATGAAAGATAATTTACAGCAGATTCCAGGTTTATGAAATACACCCCGCGATCGGGCGAGTGCCGTAGGGGCACGGCGCCGTGTCCCTACAGATGCTAGTACGATCGCCCTTTCCTTCCTTCCCTAAATCAACCGAAAATTCGCCGATGTAATCGAATTAGCACTCACTCCAACCATCACACCCAACTCCTCCCCTGTCAAGACATTTTTGATAATTGTCCCCTGAGTATTTTGAGTTATTGCTAACCGACTAAAACTCAAACCACCGCTTAATCCAATCAAATCTTGACCCACGGTAAAATCAGCGATCACATCAAATCCTTGACCAGACTTTAGTACAAAGATATCATTGCCACTACCGCCAATCAAACTATCATTCCCCAAATCTCCATAAAGGACATCATCCCCTTTTGAGCCTAGGAGAGTATCATTATCTTCGCCTCCATAAAGAGTGTCATTTCCTTCACAGCCTCCCAGGATATCTGCTTGCTCGTTACCGCTGATAAAATCATCACCTTCGCCACCGCAGATGGTATCCGAACCCTGACTTCCAAACAAATAGTCATCACCTTGACTACCAAGGATTATGTCATCACCTTTGCCTCCAAATAACGTGTCATCATCCTTACCACCATCAATAAAGTCATCATTTCTGTTGCCAAAAATGATGTCATTACCTTCCCGGCCATTTAGGGAGTCATTGCCTTTACCTCCGAAGATTAAATCATTGCCCAAGTCGCCCAGGATGATGTCATTATTTTCATCTCCAAATAGGATGTCATCACCACTTCCACCGCTGATAAAATCCTTACCTTTGTTACCGTTGAAAATGTCGTTTACGTCACCGCCATATAAGTTGTCATCCCCGGATTTGGCATCGAATATATTGCCATTATTGCTGCCGAGAAATTCATCGTTTTTAGCAGTGCCTATTTGAATGTTGGATACACCCAGTATGGTGTTTTCAACTGCATTGGGTTGGTTTAAGTTGGGATAGGAAATGCGATCGCAGATGCAGTCGTCATTGGGGATGTTATTAGTTATTGGTATTGGCGTTACTTCGGGTGTTGGCGTCGGTGTCGGTGTTGGTGCGGGTGTTGGTGTTTCCGCTATTGTTGGTGTCGGTGTTGGCGCCGGTGTTGGCGTTACCCCTGGTGTCGGTGTCGGTGTCGGAGTTAGCGATGGCGTTGGCGTCGGTGTCGGTGTCGGAGTTAGCGATGGCGTTGGCGCGGGCGTCGGTGTCGAAGTTGGAGTTACCTCGGGTGTCGGAGTTGGAGTTACCTCGGGTGTCGGAGTTGGAGTTACCTCGGGCGTCGGCGTCGGAGTTACCTCGGGTGTTGGAGTTGGAGTTACCTCGGGTGTCGGCGTCGGAGTTGGAGTTACCTCGGGTGTCGGCGTCGGAGTTGGAGTTACCTCGGGCGTCGGCGTCGGAGTTACCGATGGTATTGGTGTTGGTATTGGCGTCGGTGTCGGCGCGGGTGTTGGTATTGGCGTCGGTGTCGGCGCGGGTGTTGGCGCGGGTGTCGGTGTCGGCGTAGTGTCTATATTCGTGAGGGCTACATCGGCTGGCTTGAGATTTTTATAGTTGGTATCTGCGGTAGTGGTATCAGCAGCGGTGATGATTTGATAGGGTTGATTTCCGTCAACAATTAAGTCATTTACTCCTGTAACTGTGACTGTTTGTGCTACATTCCAGTTATTGGGCGTGAAGGTGACACTGCTTTTATCGACAGTACCTTCGGTGGTTTTATTGCTAGTTAATGGAATGGTGACATTCGCGGTTGGTTTAGTGTTGAGTTGAACTGTAAATGTGGCTTTTCCCCCGGCTTCAGTTGTGGTTAATCCTGCGGTGGGTGCGATCGTGATTCCAGGAGTTTCATTGTCGATGTTGGTGAGGGAGACATCGGCTGGTTTGAGATTTTTGTAGTTGACATCGGTGGTAGTTGTATCAGCCGCGGTGATAATTTTATAGGCTTGATTTCCATCAGCAATTAAGTCATCGACTCCGGTGACAGTGACTGTTTGTGCTACATTCCAGTTATTGGGCGTGAAGCTGACAGAAGATTTATCTACTTTTCCTTCGGCTGTATTATTGCTAGTTAATCCGAGGGTGACACTCGCTGTTGGCTGACTGTCTAGTTTGACGGTAAATGTGGCTGTACCTCCCACCTCTGTTGTGGTTAATCCTGCGATCGGGCTGACTGTGATTCCAGCTTTGTCGTTGTCTGTATTGGTGAGGGCGACATCGGCTGGTTTGAGATTTTTGTAGTTGACATCGGTGGTAGTTGTATCA